>DASZSB010000168.1:0-88296 GCA_035548835.1 Gammaproteobacteria bacterium
ACACGGCCGGCGTCGACCTGCAGGCGAACTGGATGAAGGAGTTCAAGAACGGCGGTGCGTTCTACATGAACCACCTGTTGAGCTACCTCGACCGGTACGACACGCGGACCACGCCGACGGACCCGGTGTTCCATTACAAGGGCACGCTCGGCAACAGCGGTCAGTACGACTACCGGCTGAACTCGACGTTCGGTTACCGTTTCAAGGGCGACAAGGCCAACGTCGGGATCCGCTTCCGGTACCTCCCGGAGGTCAAGAACGCGGCCTTCGTGACGGCGCCGAATACGCCGATCCTGCCGACCAAGGCGTACAACGTGTTCGACCTGTTCGCGGGTTACGACATCAACCAGCGCTACCAGCTGCGCGGTGGTATCGACAACCTGTTCAACACGGACCCCGCCGTCGTCGGCGCTCTGCCGAACGACAGCAACAGCAGCTCGACGCTGCCGGCCTACTACGACCCGTTGGGTCGCCGGCTGTACGTCGGCTTCAAGATGCAGTTCTAAGGGTCTAGCGCTGCAAACAGGCGCGGCCCGGGGCGACCCGGGCCGCGCTTTTTTTTGTCTGGCCAGTGGGCGCGAACGAACGCGGCGCTCGCGCGCGGCGCGCCGCAGGCTCGAGGACGGGATGTCGACGCCTCTCCGCAGAGAGGCGTCGCACGGACTATCGGGTGGACGCGACGGGCTCGTTGACGCCGAGCGAGTGCAGCAGGGTGACGACCGCCTCGCCGTTGCGCTTGGCTTCGGCGGCGCCGAGCGGCGTCTGGCCCTTCGCGTTGCGCACCGTGAGGTCGGCACCGGCGTCCTTGACGAGGTACGTGATGATCATGTCGGAGGCGCGGCCCATGATGGCCGCGTGCAGGGCGGTGTTGCCGTCCTTGTCCTGGGCGCCGAGCGACAGCCCCTGCTTCATGAGGTAGGCGATCGTCTCGACGGCCTCCGCATCCGTGCCCTGATCGAACGAGGGCGCGATCGGGCTGCCGTTGCGCCAGCCCAAACCTGCGGCGTACATCAGCGCCGTGGCGCCGTTCGGCATCGTATGCTTCACGTCGGCCCCGGCCCCGACGAGCATCTTCACGAGCTCGATGTCACCGGACTTGGCGGCGCGCAGCAGCGGCGTTGCGCCCTTGCCGAGCGTGAAATCCCCGAACGTATGCTGGCGCTGGATGATCGGGCTCGTGAGCTCGGCGTTCGGGTTTGCGCCGTGCGCGAGCAGCGCTTTGACGATGTCCGCGCTGGTCAGGGTTCCCACGGGCTTCGGGTTTGGCCGGCCGTGGCCGACGGCCAGGCGGTGCATGTCGACCGCGGCATACAGCGCGCCCATGCCGCTGGTATCGACGATGTTCGGGTCCGCGCCGGCGTCGATCAGCAACTGCGCGAACTCGTAGTGCGCATTGATGATGGCGATCACGAGGGCGGTGGCGCCGTCGGGGTCGGCGAGGTTCAGGTTGGCCCCGCCCTTGATCAGGACTTTGCCGGTCTCGAGCGCGTTGGACCGGGCCGCATAGAACAGTGGCGTCCATTCGCCGAGCGACAGCAGGGACTGGCTCGCGCGCCGCTTTTCCCATTTCTCGGGCGCCGAGCGGATGTTGGGGTCGGCGCCGAGCGAGAGCAGCGTGCGGACCGCCTCCGGATGGTTCTCCGCGGCGGCCCAGATCAGCGGGGTCTCGCCATACCAGTTTTCGCGGGCATCCATTTTCGCGCCGGCCTTCACGAGCGCCGTGATCACGTCGGCAGCGCCGGTGCGCGCCGCGCTCAGCAGCACGGTTTCGCCCTCCGGCAGCGCCGCGTTCGGATCCGCGCCGGCCTTCAGCAGCAGGCGCACCGTCTCGGCGTCGCCGTTGATGGCGGCGATGTGCAGGGCGGTCATTCCGTAGCGATTCGCGGCCTTGGCGTTCGCGCCTGCACGCAGCAGGGCCGCCACGAGCTCGCGGTCGCCGGAGCGTGCGGCCCACAGCAGGGCGGTCGTGCCGTCCGCTTCCGTATCGTCGACGGCGACGTGTTGCCCGATGAGCTGCATGGCCGCCGCGTGATCGCCGCGTTTGGCGGCGTTCACGAGCGGCGGCAGGGTCTCGAGCGCCGAGGCTTGCCCCAGCGCCAGCGTCGTAGCCACGGCGAGCGCCGCCCAGCGCAGCCCTGGAATAGGCATGGTCACACCAGCTCGAACCGGGCGTTGCTTTCGCCGATCCGCTCGATCGGACTGCCGAACAATCCGGCCACGCCGAGCCACAGGTTCGCGATCGGCGACCACTCCGGGGCCTTCAGGTAGCGGTTGCCGCGAACCTTGCCGCCGGCGCCACCAATGGCGGCGAAGGCGAGCGGGTAGGCCGAGTGCGCCTGGCCGTCGCTCATGCCGTGGCCGTAGGCGATCAGCGAGTGGTCGAGCAGCGAGCCCTGGCCGTCCGGCGACTTCCTGAGCTTGTCGAGGAACTCCGCGAACAGCGAGATGAACAGCGTGTTGATCTTCGCATGCTGAGCCATCTTCTCCGGGTTGCCGCCGTGGTGAGACGTATCGTGGTGCGTCTCCTTCATGCCGAGACCAGGGTAAGTCCGCTGGCTGGCTTCACGACCGGTCATGAACGTGAACACGCGAGTCATGTCGGCCTGATAGGCGACCACCAGCAGGTCGAACATCATGCGCATGTGCTCCTCGAAGGACTCGGGGATGCCGACCGGTGCCGTCATGGCATCGGCGCTGGTCGAGCCGCGCGCCACCGTTTTCTGGATGCGGCGCTCGATCTCCCGCACGTTCTCCATGTAGTCCTCGATGCGCGTGCGGTCGGGCGCGCTGACGGAGCGGCTCAGCGAGCGGGCTTCGTCGGCCACCGAGTCGAGGATGCTCCGGTTCTCGGCCGAGCGGCGCAGGCGCTGCTCGGCAGTGCCGGCGCGCCCGAACATGCGCTCGAAGGCCACGCGCGGATTGATCTCCATCGGCAGCGGCTCGGTCTCCGACGCCCAGGAAATCGTATTCATGTAGGCGCAGCTGTAGCCGGGCACGCAACCGCCGATGTACCCGGAGAAGTCCTCCGTCGCGAACTCGAGCGAGGGGAACGGCGTGTCCTGTCCCAGGTGCTTTGCGAGGACCTGGTCGATCGTGATGCCGACGCGGATGTCCTCGGCTTCCGTCTGCTTCGCGACGGCGCCGCTCAGCCATCCGGCCGAGCTGACCGCGTGGTCCGTGACCGTGAGGCCGCCGGCCCGCGACAGGTTGTTGACGACGTTCGTGTACGCCGCGAAAGGCCTGAGCGGCTCGAGGATCGGCGTGAACTGAAGCGCACCGGCTTCACCCTTCGGCATCCAGAAGTTCATCGGGCAGCCGTTCGGGACGTACACCGCCCCGAAACGCAGAGTGGGCTTCAATGCGTCGGCGCGTGCCATGGCGGGCACCATGGACTCGAGGAACGGCAGGGCCAGCGTCGTGCCGAGGCCACGAAGGACGGTTCTGCGCGACAAACTCTTCCGTGTGATGAACATGCTTGGTCCCCTTACGCCTCGTCGTGTTTGGCAGCTGCCTTGGCTCGCATGCGGAACGGCGTACTTTCCACGATGCCGAGAACGATGTCCGAGAATCGGTAGTCGTGACCCCGGGCGCTCTCCGTGAGCTTGCGCACCAGCGGCATATCGTAATACCTGAGGCCCCGTCCGAGCGCGTACGTGAGCATCTTTTCCGTGAACGTGCCCACGAAGACCTTCGGGTCCGCGAGGAGAGCGTCACGCAGCTCGGCCGCGCCGTTGATGGGGCTGCCGTCCATCAGTGAGCCGCTGGCGTCGATCGGCCGGCCGGCCTCGAGCGTGCGCCACGCGCCCACGGCGTCGAAGTTCTCCATGGCGAAGCCGAGGGGGTCCATGACCTTGTGACAGCTGGCGCAGGACGGCGTTGCGCGGTGGCGCTCCATGCGCTCCCGCATGGTCTTCGGCGCCTCGGCTCCGGTCTGCAGCGCCGGAACGTTGGCCGGCGGCGGCGGCGGCGGGGCGCCCAGCAGGTTCTCCAGCACCCACTTGCCGCGCAGCGTCGGGGCCGTGCGGTCGGCGTGCGACGTCGCCATCAGGATGCCGCCCTTGCCGAGCAGGCCGCGACGGGCCGCCATGTCGGGGCCGAGCTTGACGCGCCGGAACTGGCTGCCGTAGACGCCCGGAATGCCGTAGTGCTTCGCCAGCCGCTCGTCGACGAACGTGTAGTCGGCGGTCATGAGGTCGAGCACGCTGCGGTCCTCGTTCATGATGCTGGCGAAGAACAGCTCCGTTTCCCGCTTGAAGCCCTGGCGCAGGTTGTTGTCGAAGTCGGGGAACTCGTCGGAGTTCGGGTTGATGTTGTCGAGGTTGCGCAGGTGCAGCCACTGGCCGGCAAAGTTCTCCACGAGCGCCCAGGCCTTCGGATCGGCGAGCATGCGCTTGACCTGCGCCCTCAGCGTGGCCGGGTCGCTCAACTTGTTCTGCTCGGCGAGCTTCAGCAGCTCGTCGTCCGGAATGCTGCTCCACAGGAAGAACGAGAGCCGCGTGGCGAGCTCGGTGTCGCTGACCTTGTAGGCGTCGGCGCTGGCCGCGCTCTCGGGCTCCGCCTCGAGCCGGAACGCGAACGAGGGGCTGGCCAGGATTCGGCGCAGCGCGAGCTGGATGCCGGCTTCGAAGCCGCCGTGCTGGCGGCCGTCTTCGAAGAACGGCATCAGGCGATCGATATCCGCGGGCGTCACCGCGCGGCGATAGGCCCGGTGCGCCAGCGACGTCAGGATCTCGCGGGCACAGCGGGGCTCGTCGTTAGCGTCCGCGGGCCGGCAGGTGAAGATGCGGCGCCGGCTGGGCGTGTCGCCCGGGCCGCTGGCGTTGTAGGGGCCGGTGACCGTCACCGTCTTTATGTGCGGGCGCCCCGTGCCGTCGTACGTGCCGGCGCTGCTGCGCTCGAAGGGCCGCAGCCGGTTGGTGCCTTCGCCGACCTTGCGCACGAACGTGGCCGTCACGATTCGCGGGCCCGCCTCGACGGGTACGCGAACCCTGAGCCGCGCATCGGTGGAGTCCGACAGCTCGTTGACCGTCGTGCCGGCGCGGCCGGCCTCGTACTGGCCGCCGACGCCTTCCAGGAACACGCGCCGCCCGTCGACCGAGATCTCGATCTGGTGCGGATGCTCGAGGCCGCGAATCACGTCGAGGTTGTTACGAACCAGGGCCAGGTCGAATTCGTAGTCGGCGTTCAGCGGGAACACGTGAGTGAACGCGATGCCGCCCACGGTGCCGAGAGGCATTGCTTCGTTTTCCCGCGACTGGCTCTCGTCACCCTTGACGGTGTAGGTCTGGGCACCCACCACCGTGCCGGGATCCCCGACGGCGAGAGCGCTGACGCGATCGGCCGCCGACAGGTAGCGCTCGAGCAGCGTCGGCGAGAACACGAGCATGTCGCCGATGTTGTCGAAGCCGAACGCGGAGTCGTCGGGCGGCAGCAGGGCCGTCACGTCCACGTCGAGATCGAGCAGGTCGCGGATCGCGTTCGAGTACTCGGCGCGATTCAATCGACGCAGGGCGGGGGCGCCGGGGTTCGGCGTCGCCGTGGCATCGAGTCCGTTTTCGAGCCAGGTCGCAAACGAATCGTACGTGGCCTTCGATGGCCGCGGCGCATCCTGCGGCGGCATCGTGCGCGTGCGGAGTTTCCGCACGACGCGCTCCCAGACTTCAGGATTCTTATGGATATCAGTGGGGTCGAGCTTGGTGACCGAGAGACCCGCCGTGAGGTCGTCGTCGTTATGGCAATCGGAGCAATAACGACGCAGTGCCGCGGTGGCGTCCTGCGCTGAGGCGACGACCGCAGCGTCGTGGCTGGTGCAGGCCGCGGCCAGTGCGGCCAGGGTGACTGGAGCGGCTCGAGCCAGGAGCGTGAAGCGCGACATTCCCTTGTGCATTGATCGACTGTACCGAACGGATGTAACCACTTCCAGAAACGACGGCACGCGTATTTCCGGCCGGAAATACCTTGTAGCAACGGTACGAACTTCTGGTTACCCTCGCAAATGCTGCAGTCTCTTTTTTCCAGGCGTTTCGGGTGACGCTGCAGCGGCAGGCCGGCACGGGATTGGGAAGGATCGCACGCTATGCAAGGGAGCTCGAGCAACGGTGGTGACCGACCGCGCTATCGTCGTGTCTGGCGGTTGGGCTCGATCGTGGGAGTGCTCCTCGTCGGTGCAGGTGCGGCGTACTGGGCGGTGCAGCAGCGCCGCGCCGAGTCGCCGGAGCAGTACCAGGCTCTCGTCAATCACTACTGCACGGACTGCCACAACGCCGTCGACCTGACCGCCAACCTTTCGCTCGAGCACGCGGACTTCACGCGTGTCGGCGACCATCCCGACATGTGGGAGGCCGTCATCCGCAAGCTGCGCGTGGGCATGATGCCGCCCGCGGATGCGGCACAGCCCGATCCCGAAAAGCGCCGGCAGTTCGTCGCCTGGCTCGAGCGGCACCTCGATCGCGCCGCGGCGGAGAACCCCGATCCCGGGCCCTCGCTCGTGCGTCGCCTGAATCGGGCGGAGTACGGCAATGCGGTGCGCGACCTTCTCGGCGTGGACGTCGACACGAAGTCGTTGCTGCCGCCCGACGATTCCGCCTATGGGTTTGACAACATCGCCGATGCCCTCGGTACGTCGCCGGTGCATGTGGAGCAGTACCTGAGTGCCGCAGGCAAGATCGCGGCGCTGGCCGTCGGCGATCCCGATACGGGGCCGGCCGCGCAGACGTTCAAGATTCCACAGGACGAGTCGCAGAACATTCCGGTGATCGGCATGCCGGTCGGCACGATCGGCGGCGGCGTCGCACACGTCGTGTTGCCGCTCGACGGGGAATACCGGCTCGACGTGACCTTCTTCAAATCGAACCTGGGCGCGATGAAGGGGCTCGAGATGGCGCACGACGTCGAGATCGCGGTCGACGGCGAGCGCGTCCATCTTGCGACGATCGGCGGGCGCGAAGACTTCACGGCCCTGATGCGCAACATCACGGAAGCCGCGGAAGCCATCGACGCGCGCAGTTCCACGAGCGTGCCGCTCACGGCCGGTGCCCACGACATCAGCGTCGGGTTCGTATACGACGGCGCTACTCAGGGCAGCACGCGCCTCAAGCCGTTCCTGCGCAGCTCGCAGGACATCCTGGATGTCACGGGCCGTCCGCACATCCAGGCGTTGACCGTGACCGGGCCGTACCATCCGACGGGCTCGGGCGATACCGCATCGCGCAGGAAGATCTTCATCTGCAATCCGGAGGGCTCGGGGGCGACGCCTTCGACCGGGGCCGAGCAGACGTGCGCTTCGGAGATCCTGACGACTCTCGCGCGCCGCGGCTATCGCGGCCAGGACACCGAGAACGATCTGAAGGAGCTCCTGGCCTTCTATGAGGAGGGGCGTGAGGCGCACGGTTTCGAAGCGGGCATCCAGCGAGCCATCGAGCGCCTGTTGTCGAGTCCGAAGTTCCTGTTCCGAATCGAGCGAGTTCCGCCGTCCGTGGCACCGGGCGCGACGTACAAGGTGCCCGACCTCGAGCTCGCGTCGCGGCTTTCGTTCTTCCTGTGGAGCAGCATCCCCGACGACGAGCTGCTCGCGGCGGCGCATGACGGCAAACTCAACGACGAAAAGGTCTTCAGAGCACAGGTCGCTCGCATGCTGGCCGATCCGAAGGCCCAGGCGCTCGTCGACAACTTCGCCGGCCAGTGGCTCTACCTGCGCAACGTCGACGGCTTCGTGCCGAACTCGTCGGGCTTTCCCGACTTCGACGACAATTTGCGGCAGGGCATGCGCCGCGAGACGGAGCTCTTCTTCGACAGCATCGTCAAAGAGGATCGCAGCGTCGTCGATCTGATGAACGGGAACTACACCTTCCTCAACGAGCGCGTGGCCAAGCACTACGGCATCGACGGCGTGTACGGCCCGCAGTTCCGGCGTGTGGAGCTGAAGGACGAGCGGCGCTTCGGCCTGCTCGGCAAGGGCAGCGTGCTGATGGTGTCGTCGCACACGGACCGCACGTCGCCGGTCGTGCGCGGCAAATGGGTGCTCGAGAACATCCTCGGCAGTCCGCCGCCGGCGCCGCCGCCGAACGTGCCCACGCTCGACGAGGTCGATCCCGAGCACGTGATGACGTTCCGGCAGAAGATGGAGGCTCATCGCAAGAACCCGGTGTGTGCGGGTTGCCATGCCACCATGGATCCGATCGGCTTCGCCCTGGACAACTTCGACGCCGTGGGCGCGTGGCGCGACTACGAGAACGGTGTCGGCAGCAAGAAGCTCGACGTCAGCGGGCGCCTCACCGACGGCACGGTCATCGCCGGAGCGGTCGAGCTGCGGCACGCCCTGATGAAGAAGCCGGAGGTGTTCGTGTCGACCGTCGTGCAGAAGCTCATGACCTATGCGCTCGGGCGGGGCGTGAGCGGTCGGGACATGGCCGTCGTCCGGGGCATCGTGCGTGACACGGCGGCGGATGACTACAGGTTTTCGGCCATTGTGCAGGCGGTTGCGGACAGCGTTCCGTTCCGGATGCGCAGAGCGCCGGTGGATGGCGGCGTGGTGACGTCGAACGCGAGAGAGGTGACGAAATGAAGTATCTGACCGGTAAAAGTGTTTCCCGCCGCCAGGTGCTGCGCGGCGCGGGGATTGCGCTGTCGCTGCCGTTGCTCGATGCGATGCTGCCGGCGGCGCGGGCCGTGGCCGGCAACGTCGTCGCTCCCAAGCGCTTCGGCGCGGTGTTCGTGCCGCACGGCGAGCGCCCGGGGTTCTGGACGCCCGACAAGGTCGGGACGAACTTCCAGCCGTCCACCATCCTCCAGCCGCTCGCGCCGTACGTGAATCACCTGACGGTCGTGTCGCAGCTGTGCAATCCGGTGGCCGGTCACGGCGTCAGCGTCGCCTCCTGGCTCTCGGGCAGCATCCCGAAGCGCACGGTGGCCGAGGACGTGCATGCCGGCAAGACCATCGATCAGGTCATCGCCGACAAGATCGGCGGCGACACCGTGTTCAAGTCGCTCGAGGTGGCGACCGAGGACTTCTCCGGCTACATCGGCGGGTGCGATCCGGCTTACGCGTGCGCGTACATGAACACGCTCGCCTGGAGCTCGCCGACGCAGCCGCTGCCCATGGAGATCAATCCGCGCAACCTGTTCGAGCGCATGTTCGGCCGGCCGGGCACCGCGGCGCAGCGGCGCGAGCGCCTTGCGACCGGACGCAGCATTCTCGACTCGGTCAAGGACGACCTCGCCCGGCTCGAACGCGACGTGGGCCCCCAGGACCGCTCGCGCCTCGGCGATTACCTCGAGCACGTCCGCGAGACCGAGGAGCGCATCGTGCGCGCCGAGAAGCAGGCGGCGGGCGACCTCGAGATCCCGGACGCGCCGGTCGGCATTCCGAGCTCGTTCGCGGCGCACGTCGACCTGCAGTTCGAGCTGATCTCCCTGGCCCTGCGCACGGATCTGACGCGCGTGTTCACGTTCATGATGAGCCGCGACGTCACGCAGCGGACGTACCCCGAGATCGGCATCACCGAGCCGCATCACGCGATGTCGCACCACGGCGGCAACGAGGAAATGAAGAGGAACCTCGTGAAGCTCAACGTGTATCACATGACGCTGTTCGAAAAGTTCGTGGCGCGCCTGAACAAGACGCCGGATGGCGTCGGCAGCATGCTCGACAACACGATGGTGCTGTGGGGCAGCGGCATGAGCGAGAGCAACAACCATGAGCGCAAGGACCTGCCGACGCTGCTCGTCGGCGGCTTCGGCGGTCGCGGCAGCCTGCACGTGGCGACCAAGCCGGAGACACCGGTTGCGAACTTCATGCTGACGCTCGGTCAGCATTTCGGCGTCGAGATGGACACGTTCGGCATCAGCACCGGCACCGTGTCGATCTGAGCGCATATAGGGAAACGGGTTCGGCAGTGGTGGGTGATTCGTACATGTCCTGGTTCGGCCGCGGTCGCGGTGTCAATGCCGGTCGCACCCTGCTGGCGTGCGCCATTTGCGCGGCGCTCAGCGCTGTCACGGATGCGCACGCGAGCTCGCTCGTCGACGCGGCCAGGCAGGGCGATCTCACGGGGGTGCGCAAGCTGATCCAGGCCTCGGCCGGGGAGGTCAACACGCCGAGCCGCGACAGCATGACGCCGCTGCTGTGGGCGGCTCAGGCCGGCAACGTCGACATGGCGCGCACCCTGTTGCAGGCGGGCGCGGATGCGAATCTGGCCAACCGCTACGGCATCACGCCGCTGTGGCTGGCGGCGACCAACTGCAACCCGGCGCTCGTCGCCTTGCTGCTCGAGAAGGGCGCCAGCGCCACGGCCGCCCTGCCGCACGGGGAGACGCCGCTGATGGCGGCCGCGCGCGCGGGCGACGGGGAGTCCATCCGGCGGCTGCTGAAGGCCGGCGCGGACGCCAATGCGCGCGAGAAGACGCAAGGCGAGACAGCGCTCATGTGGGCCGCGGCAGAAGATCATCCGGATGCCATCCGGGCCCTCGTGAAGGGCGGCGCGGATCCGAACCTCGCGTCGAACCCGCTCGACCTGGCACCGATGGAGTGGCTGCAGATCGGGATGGTCTCGACGGTCCTGCCCGTCGGCGGCTGGGCACCGTTGCTGTTCGCCGCCCGCCAGAACGCGCAGGCCGCGGCACTCACACTCATCGAAGTGGGCGCGGACCCGAACATTCGCGATCCGGACGGCCTGAACGCACTCAACGTGGCGGTCATGAATGGCCACTACGACCTCGCGGCGGCATTGCTCGACGCGGGCGCGGATCCCAACGTCGCGGACCGCACCGGAATGGCGGTGCTGTACGGCACGATCGAGATGGCGAATCTCGGCTTCGACGTCGGCCGGCCACGCGTTCCGCGGCAAGACGAGCTGACCGCCGCGGACTTCATGCGGCGGGCGCTGGCGCATGGTGCGGATCCCAATGCGCGGCTCAAGGAACCCATTCTGGCCCGCTATCACGGGTTCCCCGATCGCAGCCTTGGCGCGGGTGCGACGCCGCTGATGCGTGCCGTGAAGGGTCGCGACGTGGCGGCCATCAAGCTGCTACTCGAATCCGGCGCGTCGGCGAAGGCGGTTCAGGACGACGGCGCGGGCGTGCTTCACGTGCTCGCAACCGCGCGGCCGGCTGCCAAGCCGGACGACATCGCAGCCCAGCGCGACCTCGTGGCGCAGTTGATCGCGGCCGGTGCCGACCCCGCCGCTGTCATGAAGGACGGGCAGACGCCTGTCCATCGCGCTGCACGCGCGGGAAACGCGGAACTGATCAAGGTGCTCATCGAGCACGGCACGCCGATCAACGCGGGCGACAAGGACGGCCGCACGGCCTACGACTTCGTCACGCAGCCCGGCCGCGGCAACAACCCGGCCATCGGGGAGCTGCTCGCGAGCCTTGGCGGCAAGGCGGGCAACGTCAAGCCGGGCACCAGCCCGGGCGAGGACGCGGGCCTCGCCCCCGCGCTGAACTTCAACACCAAGTCCGCGAAGAAGCGTTGACGGTTCGCCCGCGCGCCGCAGTGCGCGCGGGCGAACTCGCGATCGATCCCGAGCCTCAGTGCTTTTCGGGCACGAGCCGCGGCGCGCAGCCGTCACACGGGGCGAACGGCGTCAGGAAGAAGTTGTTCGGGTCCGCGACGAGCGCGCCCATGAAGTTCGGAGGAATCGGCGCGGGAACGCCGCCTTTCGAGGCCACCTTCAGGCCTGCAGCGCGCATCTTCGCAACCAGGGGCTCGACGCTGTCGGCCCGAACCTGCAGCCGCGCGGCGCCGCGGTCCTGGATCCGCATCTTCAGTGGCTTGCGATCGACGCCGCGGTACTCGACGAACTCGATCGCGAGCTTCGAGCCAGGTGCGCGCACCACGCTGCGCGCGAATTGGGCTTTTGCGAGCCCCGTGAGCGCGCGCAGCTGCGGGTCACCACCGAGCGTCTTCTCTTCCTCGACGCTGAAACCGAGCGTGTCCCGATAGACCTTCAGCGTGCGGGCCATGTCCTGCACGGCGATGGAGATGCGCATGCCCGTGATCGGCGATGCGCCGGCCTGGCCGTCGGTCGCCGCGCTTTCTCGCAGCTCGATCGGCCGCCCGTCGATGTCGCGGATCAGGACGGCTTTGGTGCCGTCCGCCAGCTTCACGATCGCGCCGTGCGGCGTGATGGTTTCCGCACCGGCCTTCCTGGCCTGCGCGAGCACCGCGTCGACGTCCCTGACCGTGAACACCAGGGTCAGCGCGCCCGGGTCCTGAATCCGCAACGGGAGGGTGCGGTGCTCGACGTTCTGGATCTCCATGATCTCGTAGCGCACGTCGGTGCCGGGAGCCGTAGCGTGCTGATGGCGCTCCTTCGCGCCGGCGATGTCGAACATCGCGAAGAGCCCAGAGTTCGAGGGGTTGTAGGGGCGCGCGCCGGACTCGGGCAGCGCCGGGACCTCCATGCCGAACGCGTCGTGGTAGAAGGCGAGCGAGCGATCCATGTTCTCGACGAAGCCCGTGACGATGCCGGTGCCGAGGACGGCCCCCCTTTTTGCATCCGTGGGCTGCGCCAGACACTCGGTGGCGAGACTGGCGAGCAGGGCGAGACTGGAAACCGTGGCGACGACGATACCGCGCGTACTCTGCATGATGGTCATTTCCCCGTGATGGCTCTCGTGCGATTCAAGCGAATCGCGTGAGCGGCGAGTGTAGTGCAGTCGCAGACGGGCGGCGTCGCAAGTTTTGTCGTGCCCTGCCGTTGGTGCAGACGCCGTGCGTGCGGCCTGTATGGCAAACGCCTCGAGCGCCCCGCCGGGCCGGCCGGCGGCCCGGCGGCCCCACCTGAAGTTTTCGGGATATGCGGGGGCGCCGGCGCCCGAAACTGTGGACAGTACTAGGGCACGTCTCGATAATCAGTGGTTATTCTTGGCGCTTTGAAGGCGCGGCCGTGCAGGCAGGGCCTCGTGGAGGCTCCAGCGTCGAGTGGGGAGTGGAGCCATCGCAGTCAAACGTGGCATTCGGATAGCGTTCTTCGCGCTGCCGGCGGTCGTCGTCGCCGGTGCCGTGGGCGTCGCGCTCAAGCTGCGCTCCGGGCACGGCATCGAGCACGACCAGGCCGAGTGGGGCGTCATCAGGCACTACTGCTTCGACTGCCACGACAGCGCCGAGCAGGCCGGTGGCCGCGCGTTCGACAAGCTGTCGCCCGAGCGCATCGCCGACAACGCGGAGACATGGGAAGCGGCCATCCGCAAGCTGAGCAGCGGCCTGATGCCGCCCGCGGGTCAACCTCGTCCCGACGCCAGGACGACGACCGAGCTGGTCGCCTGGCTCGAGAACAAGATCGATACGGCGGCGGCGCAGAAGGCTGAGGTGGGCCGGGTGCCGCTGCACCGGCTTAATCGTCGTGAGTACGCGCACGCGATTCGCGACCTGCTGGCCCTCGACATCGATGCCGCCGCACTGCTTCCCGACGACAACGTCAAGGGACGTTTCGACAACGACGCCGATGCTCTGCAGGTATCGCCCGCGTTCGTCACGCAGTACATCGACGCGGCGCGGGCCATCGCACAGGAGGCGGTCGGCGACCTGAAGGCGCCCCCGGTCACGACCACCTACGGCGATCCGGCCAACATGGTCATCTCGCTGCCCCCGCAGGGGGCCCCGGGCACCGGTCGCCAGCAGCATCACCTCGAGGGAATGCCATTCGGAACGCGCGGCGGCTTCGTCGTCGAGCACGACTTCCCCGCCGACGGGGAGTACGAGCTCACGATCGGCGACATGGCGCTGGCACGCGAGGTGCCGCGCATGGAGTTCGAGAACACCGTCATCGTGCTGCTCGATGGGCAGGAGTTCTACCGCACGAACATTGGCGGGGAGGCCGACCACAAGGCCATCGACCAGACGCTCGATCCGGCCGTGGAGGAGATCAACGGCCGGCTGCGCAGGATCAAGTTCATGGCCACGGCCGGGCAGCACAAGCTGGCCGTCACGTTCCTGCATCGCAGCTTCGCGGAGAGCGACGAGCGCGTGCGCACCGTCGCGCTCGAAGGCGGGCAGGAGCGCATCCAGGCCGCACACGCGCTGCAGATCCGCGGTCCGCTGGTGGTCACGGGAATCGGCGAATCCGCGAGTCGCAAGAAGATCTTCGTCTGCCGCCCTGCCGAGGTTCCGGAGCTGCGCTGCGCGACCGAGATCGTCACGAATCTGGCCGAGCGGGCGTTCCGCCGGCCGGTCACGAGCACGGACCTCGAGCCGCTGATGGCGTTCTACGATGCCGGCTACCGCGAGGGCGGCTTCGAGCAGGGCATTCGCGACGCGCTGAGCGCCGTGCTCGCGAGCCCGCACTTCATCTACCGCGTCGAGTCCGGGCAGGGCAACGGGGCCGTCGCGATCAGCGATCTCGAGCTCGCTTCGCGGCTGTCGTTTTTCCTGTGGAGCAGCGTGCCGGATGCCGAGCTGCTGAGGCTGGCGCAGGAGTCGCGCCTCAGCAAACCGAGCGTGCTGGCCGCGCAGGTCAAGCGGATGCTCGCGGACGAGCGTGCGAAATCCCTGGCCCGGGACTTTGCGTTCCAGTGGCTCGGCGTCGCGAAGCTCGACACGATCGTTCCGGATCGGGCCCAGTTCCCGCAGGCCAGCGGCCTGCTCGATCCGCGCGATCTGTACAAACAGGAGCTCGCGCTCTTCATCGACAGCGTGCTGCGCAGCGATCAGAGCGTGATGGCGCTCCTGACCGCGGACTACACGTTCCTGAACGAGCGGTTGGCCATGCTGTATGGCATCGAGGACGTCAAGGGCGCGCGGTTCCGCCGCGTGACGCTGGCCGACGAATCCCGCTACGGACTGCTCGGCAAGGGGGCCGTGCAGATGATGACGGCGTACCCGAACCGTACGTCGCCGGTGCTGCGCGGTGCCTGGATCCTCGAGACGATCCTCGGCGCAAAGCGGCCGGTGCCGCCGGCCCAGGTGCCGACGCTGCAGGACAACAAACGTGGCGAGGCGCCGAAGACGCTGCGCGCTCGACTCGAGCAGCATCGCGCCAATCCCACCTGCTTCGCGTGTCACGGGGTCATGGACCCGCTGGGCTTCGCGCTCGAGAGCTTCAGCGCCGTTGGGCAGTACCGCGCCGACGATCCCGACACGCATACGCCGATCGATGCGAGCGGCGTGTTGCCGGACGGTACGCACGTGCAGGGCGCCGTCGATCTGCGCCGCGCGCTTGCGAGCCACCCGGAACAGTTCGTCCGTGCGTTCACGGAGAACCTGATGACGTTCGCACTGGGCCGCCCCGCCGATTATCGCGACATGCCGACCGTCCGTGCGATCGTGCGCCAGGCCGCGAAGGACGATTACCGTTTCGAGTCCCTCGTGCTCGCGATCGTATCGAGCGATGCCTTCCGCAAGCGCGAGGTCTCGGGCGTGACCGAGGGGCTTACGCAGGCGTCTTTGAACTAGGCTGACACCAAAGAGGAAGCGCAGTCATGTTCCTGACACGCAAACATCTCTCCCGGCGCACGGTGCTGAAGGGCGCCGGCGCGACGATCGCGCTGCCGTTGCTCGATGCGATGATCCCCGCCGGCACGGCGTTGGCACAGACCGCGGCCGCGCCGAGCACCCGGGTAGGCTTCGTGTACTTTCCGTGCGGCGCGCTGCAGGACGAATGGCAGCCTAAGAAGGTGGGCCGCAACTTCGACTTTCCGTACATCCTCCAGCCACTCGAGCCGTTCCGCGACTACGTGACCGTCGTCAGCGGGCTGCGCAACAAGGCGGGTGAGGGCGGCGTGCCGCACGCGATCGTGCAGGAGACTTGGCTGAACGGCGTGCACCCGCGTCAGCGCAACGTGCAGACGGGCTTCGGCGTGACGGCGGATCAGGTGGCAGCGCGCCATCTGACGAAGGACGTGACGCTGCCGTCGATGGAGATCTGCGGCGAGGCGGGCGGCATGATCTCGTTCCGTACCCCGAATCAGCCGCTGCCAATGGAGGTCAACCCGCGCAAGGTGTTCCTCTCGATGTTCGGCCAGGGCGCGACGCAACAGGAGCGCCGGTCGATTCTCGGCACGACGACGAGCCTGCTCGACTACGTGCGGGATGCCTCGGCGAGCCTGAACCGCCGGCTCGACGCCGCGGACCGGACGAAGGTCGGCAACTACCTCGATTCGGTCCGCGAGGTGGAGCAACGGGTTCAGAAGCTCATGGCGAGCAACGAGTCGCTGACGAGCCTTCCTGATGCGCCGATCGGTCCGCCCGACGATTTCGGCGAGCTGCTCGACGTTCAGTTCGAGATGTTCGCGTTGGCGTGGCAGACGGGTCGCACGAACGTCGTCACGATGAAGATGGCGGAAGAGGCGACGATGCGGACCTATCCGAACCTCGGCGTCCACGAGGCGTTCCATCCGACGTCGCATTGGGGCGGCTATCCGGAGCGCATCGCGAACCTGCGCAAGATCCAGAACTACCACACGTCGGTATTCGCGAAGTTCGTCAAGCGGCTCGCGGAAACGCCGGATGGCAACGGCTCGCTGCTCGACCACTCGATCATCCTGTTCGGCAGCAACATGGCGAACAGCGACGCACACAACAACGACCCGCTGCCGCAGGCGCTGATCGGCCGCGGCGGCGGCGTCAAGGGCGGGCAGCACCTGCACTACCCGCAGGACACCCCGCACGCGAACCTGCTCGTGACCATTCTCGAGCGCGCCGGCGTGCCGCCGAAGGACTTCCAGAAGTTCGGCGACGCGACGGGCCCGCTGTCCGAGGTGTGAGCATGGTGCGTGGAGCGTTGCTCGTGACCGTCGCGGGCGCCGTGCTGGTGGCACTGCTGCTCGGCATCGGCGTCGGCGCCGCGCCGAAGGGCGAGGACGTCAATCGCCGCAATGCGGACGGCAGCACGCCGCTGCAGTGGGCGGTCTACGAGGGCAACGCCACGGAGGTCCGCCGGCTGATCGCGGCCGGTGCCGATGTCTCGCTCGCGAACGAGTACGGCGCCACGCCCATGGGGCTCGCCGCCGAGGTGGCGGATACGGAGATCCTGAAGATGCTGCTGGCGGCCGGCGCAAACGCCGATTCGCCGAATGCGGAAGGGCAGACCGCGCTCATGGCCGTCGCCCGCACGGGCAACGTGCAGGCTGCGCAGTTGCTGATCGAGCGCGGCGCCACGGTCGACGGCCGTGAGCGATGGGGCGGGCAGAGTGCGTTGATGTGGGCCTCGGCGCGCCGGCATCCGCAGATGATGGATCTGCTCATCGCGCACGGCGCGGAGGTCGACGCGCGTTCCATCGACCGCGATTACCAGCGCCACGTGACCGCGGAAGGCCGGCCCAAGAATCTCGACAGCGGCGGCTTCACGCCGCTCCTGTACGCCGCGCGGGAGAACTGCCTCGCATGCGTGGACGTGCTGCTGAAGCACGGCGCCGACATCAACCTGCCCGATCCGGATGGCGTCACGCCCCTGCACCTCGCGATCATCAACAACAACTGGGACTTGGCGAAGAAGCTGATCGAGGCCGGCGCCGACGTCGATCAATGGGACATCTATGGCGAAGCGCCCCTGTTCGCGGCCATCGGGCACTACACGCGCCGGGACGGCCCGCGCGCGTCGATCGATCCGCCGAACGCGACCGACGGCAAGGACGTGATCCGTCTGTTGCTCGATCGGGGCGCGAATCCGAACATGCAGCTGTTCTTCCGCCCGGCCGGAGTGAACGGCTCCACGAACACGCGCGGCTCGACGCCTCTGATTCGCGCCGCCAACGTGGGCGATCTCGAGCTCGTGAAGCTGCTGCTCGATCGCGGCGCGGACGCGAAGCTCTACATGGCCGATCGGCAGACTCCGATCCATGCGGTCCTCGCGGGCCGGGTCGGGGAGAAGCAGGCGCTCGAGATCATCCGCGTGCTGCACGAGGCCGGCACCGACGTGAACGTCGTCGCTCTGGTCAATCACCGCGAGGAAGTGCGCGGCGGCTCGGCGTTGCACTTCGCGGTCCGCAAGCGCTACAAGGAAGTCATCAAGCAGCTCGCGTCGTTTGGCATCGACATGAACCTGAAGGACCAGGACGGTCTGACGGCGCTCGATTACACGCAGTCACGCGGGTTCATGCCGTTCATGGCGCTGCAGACGCCGCTGTACAAGGAGGAGGCTGCGCTGCTGCGGGAGCTTGGCGCGACCGTGCTGCTGCGCAAGGATCCCGTGTGGCCCGTGCTCGGGCCGCCGCAGGGCGTCTGGGTCGACATCTGGCCGTTGGGAGAGCCTGTCGTTCATGAGCCGGTCTACAAGCACTCGCCACTTGAGTAGCGAGCGCTTGTCGCGGCGACGCTTCCTCCGCGCGAGCCTCGGAGCGGGTGCTGCGGCGTTCGGCGCGTCGCTGCTGCCGCCGGTGCGGTCGCATGCGCAGCCCGCCGGGCCCGCGATCAAGAGCAGCGATCTCGGCGGGGTGAGCCTGCTGCAGGGCGCGGGCTCGAACGTGCTCGCGCTGCACGGGGACGAGGGCGCGCTGGTCGTCGATGGCGGGCTCGTCGCGAATGCCGACGCGCTCATGCGCGCCATCCAGTCCGTCACGGGCAACGATCGCGTGCGTTTGTTGATCAATACGCACTGGCATCCGGAACAGGTCGGGCTGAACCTGGCCGTGGGGACTGCCGGCGGCGAGATCCTGGCGCACGAGAAGACGCGGATGTACCTCGGCAGCCGCGTGTACGCCATGGACGACAAGCGCCGGTTCGCGCCGGTGGCGCCGCTGCCCGAGAAGGCCCGGCCGAACACGAGCGTTCGCGGCGAGGGCTCGCTCGAGTTCGGGGGGCGCCGCGTCGACTACGGCTATCTGCCCGCAGCGCACACGGACGGTGATCTGTTCGTGCATTTCCCACAACTGAACGTTCTTGCCGTAGGCGGCGTGCTGGCCGCAGACCGGTGGCCGCTGCTCGAGTACCGCGACGGCGCGTGGCTCGGCGGGCGAGTGCGCGCGGTCGAGCGCCTCGCGGGCATGGTCAAGCCCGACACGCGTGTCGTGCCGGCACAGGGCCCAGTGCTCAGTGGACGCGACGTCGTCCGTCAGCGCGGCATCTACGATGCGCTGTTCGAAACGATGATCGGCTACATGAACAAGGGTTTCGGTGCAGAGGACGCGGTGCGGACGAACCCCCTGAAGGCCTACGAGGCCGAGTTCGGTGATCCCTCGGCATTCCTGGACGGCGCCTACCGCAGCATGCTGATCGCGTACGTGCCGGAATGAGGGGCCCGCCCGGCCCTGCGCCGGGCCTCGCTGCCGGCGCCGCGGGCGCGAGGCGGGAGATTATGCAATCGCAGCCGGACTCCCGTGCGTCGGCCAGAGCGCTCGGATCTTCAGTAAATTCAAGCTGCAGCAAATTGAGCCGGGGAGGTTGCAATGGTAGGCTCCGTCCCAGCTTGGGGTTTCTTGGTATGCGGTGGCTGAAGAGTCATCGCCAATCTGCGGAGGCGTGGGAATGATTAGGCAGGTATTGGGAAGTGCGGTGGTGGCTGCTTGGCTCGTGGCGAGCGGCTCGGCGATGGCGCATCACTCCCTTGCGGGCACGTACGACATCAAGAGCGAAGGCAAAGTGACCGGAACGCTCGTGAAGGTGGCGTTCACGAACCCGCACGGCGCGATGACGATCAAGGTCCACAATGCGGACGGCACGGACACCGACTGGGTCATGACCACGGGTTCGGCCAACACGCTGCAGAATCTCGGTTTCGGCAAGGACGGCCCGAACACGGTCAAGGCCGGCGATACGGTGACGATCACGTACTACGCCGCGCGCAATGGCAAGCCGCTCGGATTCATCCGCACGATCACGCTGCCGGATAAGCGCGAGATCACGCTGTCGAACGGCAACAGCAACGAATAAAGCATTCGGCAAACCGGGGGATCGTGATGGCGTTTCGACGAGTGATGAACTCGAGGGTGGCGTTTGGGCTCGTACTTGCTCTCGGCTTACCGCTTCTCTCCACCGCCCAGCCCGGCCGTGACGATCCCCCGGCTTATACGCCCGCGCCGAATGCCAAGGACCTGAAGTCCGTCCTTTTCAACTGGGGCTGGCACATGGTCATGCTCCGCGGCCTCGACGAGCACGAGCTCGTCGTGTCGCTGGAGTACAAGGGCAAGGGCACGGTGCAGGTCGATGGCCAGCCGTGCACGCTGACGAGCTATCGTTCGAGCACGAACTACCAGGTCCCCGGCCAGCGCATCCAGTACACGTGCACGCGGCCGAACGGCCAGTCGTATTCGACCATCGAGGTCGTCAGCGGCGAGTACGCGTGGAACGAGGACATCCCGGGCGCCGAGATCATCGCCGGCAAGGGCAAGGCCACGCCGATGCCGAAGGTCGTGCAGGAGCGCCTGATCCGGATCTGGGCCAACCCGCAGGGCGCTTTGAAGGCGGCACTCGCGGGCGCCGGCATCCCGCTCGACGCCGCGGACCGGAATCCGGGCAAGTTGCTCGCGGCCGGTCCGGCGAAGCTCGGACAGACGTCGGTCGCGTGGAAGGGTGGCAAGCCCGTCGTGACGTTCCCGATCCCGGGCGTCGCCGGTGCGACCGGAGTCGCCACGCTCGATCCGAAGCACTTCTGGCCGGAGAGCGTGGTCGTGACGCAGGGCTCGACGACCACGGCGTTCACCTATGGCGACTACAAGGACTGGAACAATCCGCTGAACCTCGTCGAGGCGCAGTTCGCCGGCAAGATCACGGAGAAGCGCAACGGCCAGACGATCCGCGACCTGACGACCGAGCAGACCGAGACCGGCAGCGTGTACGTCGTCGTGCCCGTGCCCGACAGCGTGCGTAAGGCGATCACGCCGGGCAAGCCCGCACCGCCCGACGTGCTGACGTCGATCGACCGCCAGGCGAAGCTCGAGTCGAACGATCCCACGCCGCGGACGGCGGACGGCAAACCGGATCTGACCGGCAACTGGATGGGCGGCGGCATGAACTGGCGCTACGGCAACCGCCGCTGCTCGCCGGAGCAGCTTGCCGGCTGCACCGACGCCTGGAACCAGACGCTCGACTTCGAGTTCGAAGCGCCTTCGCGGTTCGGCCCGAATCGGCCGCTGTACAAACCCGAGTTCTGGGACAAGGTCCAGGAGCTCGACATGTGGACCAACAAGTACGATCCGGTCATGACCTGTCAGCCGCTCGGCATCCCGCGCAACGGGCCGCCGCGGCGTATCGTGCAGAACCCGAAGGACATCATCTTCTTCTACGGTCAGTACGCGGACGGGGGTGGCGGCTACGGCGAGTACCGCATCATGCCGACGGACGGCCGCAAGCACGACAAGCAGCAGGCCCAGCAGACCAAGTACATGGGCTACACGGTCGGTCACTGGGAAGGCGACACGCTCGTGCTGGATTCGATCGCGTTCAACGACTTCACGTGGCTCGCGCGCGGGGGCTTCTTCCACTCCGACGAGATGCGCGTGGTCGAGCGCTTCACCCGCAAGGGCAACGAGATCCTGTACGAGGTCACGGTCGAGGATCCGCAGGTGCTCGTGAAGCCCTGGGTAATGACGCCGCGGATCCTGCGCCAGGCCACGTTCCCCGACGCGGGCCTGTTGCCCGAGCGCGGCAACTGCGAGACCTACGAGACCGAGGACGTCGTCACGCAGATCCGTCACTAGCCGGGGCGTACCGACCACGAAACGCTGGCGCAGGTCCGGAAGACCTGCGTCAGCGTTTTTGCATTCGCTGCAGGAACACCTTGATGTAGGCAGGCTCCGGTGCCTGGTAGCCGGCCACCATCAGGAACACCGGCTCGAAGCTGCCCGGGTGCCGGGCCAGGAACGCCTTGATCCGGGGCTCGAACGTATCCATGAGAGCGCGATGCTCGTCCAGGCGGGTCCCGCCCTCGTGTGCCATGGCGAGTCGGCACGACCTCGACCGGCATTCGACCGTCATCGCCCCGATTTCGGGCAGGGACTCACGCACGAATCGGGTCAGCGTGGCGGTCCACACCCTGGACCAGGCCGGATCGGGGGGCTCGCCGTCGAACAGCCGATCGACGCGCAGGCGGTCGTGGACCATCGTCGACAGCGACATGTTCGTGACTTCCTCGCGTTGCTCGCGCGTCAGCTCGCTCGCGCCGACGTAGCGCATGACCATGTGGCCGTCGGTGTCCATGGCGACCCAGTCGCGCTCGTCCTGGGCGAGCGCGAGCGGTGCGCCAATTCCCGTCGCGAGGGTGAGCGAAATGGCCAGGGCCAGCACTGCGAGACTCATCGGGGTGGGTTCGGTCCGGTCGTGGTTCCGGCCCGCGATTGTGCGGCGTCACGCGGCTTGGTGCGAGAGCCGAGCCGGCGAGGCCGGGCTCGTGGCGGCCGCGGCGCACTTCGAGCCGCTGCTTCGCCGCTGCGAAACTCTGGCGAGCGACCGCGGCATGGGCCCTCTCGGCGGAGCCCTGCATGGCGAAGACGTGAATGGGTGGGCACGGCAGAATCACCTATACTCTTCGCGCGCAGTTCCGACTGTAACGAGGTGCGACGAACTGCAACGCATGGCGAAAAGGGGGGGCTCTGCATGCGCCGATCACTTGTGATTAGTCTGGCTGCGCTGTTGTCGTTGTCCGGCGTTCAGGGCTTCGCCCAGCGCCCCGAAGGGTTCAAGGCGCGGCTCGAGTGGGTCCCGATCGGCGGAGCCGAGCGCAAGGACGTGGCCGGAGAGGGGTCGGTCGAGGCGAAGCTCGCCGGCACGACGCTCACGATTACCGGCGCATTCTCGGGCCTGCCGGCGAAGGTCACGGCGGCCAGGTTGCACGCAGGCGTCGCCAAGGGCGCGCGCGGCGCCGGCCTCGCGATCGCCGACCTCGGCGTCAGTGGCGCCGCGAGCGGGACCGTGTCGGGCGAGGTCCATCTGACGGCGGATCAGGTCGCAGCGCTGAAGGCCGGCCGCCTGTACGTGCAGATCTATTCCGAAAAGGGTGTGCTGCCCGATCACAGCACGCTGTGGGGCTGGCTGCTGCCCTGACAACTCCCAACGCAACCGATCAACCAACGCGAGGGCGCTGCGCTTGATTCAGAACAGTGTCGGCTGCCGGATCCTTGTCGTCGCCGCGGCCACCGTCCAGCTGGGGCTCGCGCCGTATTCGGCCAGTGCCTTTACGGCAGAGCAGGCGGCCGGCGGGCGCGCCACCTTCGAGCAGAACTGCGCGCAGTGCCATGGGGTCACGCTTCGCCAGCTGCCGGGCGCCGTCCTCGCGGGACCTGAGTTCGCCGCCAAGTGGGGCGAGCGCAGCACGAGCGAGCTGCTCGCGCAGGTCGGCGCCACGATGCCGCCCGATCGGCCCGGTGCGCTGTCGCAGGGCGAGTACCTGGGTGTGATTGCGTACATCCTGCAGTCGAATGGTGCGGCGGCGAACGCGCAGGCGCTGACGGCGGCCACGGCCGCGAGCATCGGCGCCGGGCTGAATCCGCAAGCCGCGCTCGCGGCGGCCGCACAGCCCGCGGCGGCCCCCGCGCGGCGGCAGGAGCCGACCGGCGTCGTGGTCCACGGCACCGTCAGAAACTTCGTGCCGGTCACGGATGCGATGCTGCGCAATCCGTCCGACAAGGACTGGCTCATGCTGCGCCACGACTACAGCGCGACGAGCTACAGCCCGCTCAGGCAGATCACGGCGGAGAACGCGAAGCTGTTGCAGCTCGCATGGATCTGGCCCATGCACGAGGGCGGCACGAATCAGCCCGCGCCGCTCGTCTACAACGGCACGCTGTACCTCGCCAACACGGGCGGCATCATCCAGGCGCTCGATGCCCGCACCGGCAATCTGATCTGGGAGCACCACGTCGGTGCCGACATCGCCCCGCGCGGCATCGTGCTGTACGGCAACAAGCTGATCTTCCAGAGCGCCGAGGAGTGGGCCCTGCGTCCGCAGGAGGCGCGGCTGATCGCGCTCGATGCGGCGAACGGCGAAACGGTCTGGAACGTCAAGATGCCGGACGTGTACGCCACGAACAGTGGCCCGCTCGTGGCCAACGGTCTGCTGATCCAGGGCATGGGGACCTGCACCGTCTACGAGAACAACAAGTGCTTCATCAGCGCGTACGATCCGCAGACGGGCGAGCAGAAGTGGCGGTTCCGCACGGTCGCGCTGAGCGGTGAACCGGGCGGCGACAGCTGGGGCGATCTGCCGGATCTGTACCGCGCGGGCGCGGAATCGTGGATCACGGGCAGCTTCGACCCGGAGCTCGGCCTCACCTACTGGGGCACCACGCAGGCGAAGCCCTGGATGCCGGCCAGTCGCGGCATGAAGGGCACGGACGTCGCTCTCTACTCGAGCTCCACGCTCGCGCTCGATGCCGCCACGGGCAAGCTCGCGTGGTACTACTCGCACGCGCCGGGCGAGGCATTCGATCTCGACGTGGTCTTCGAGCGCGTGCTGATCGACGGTCCCGGCCGCGACAAATGGGTGCTGTCCGTCGGCAAGGACGGCATCCTGTGGAAGCACGACCGCAGGAGCGGTGCCTATCTCGATCACGTCGAGACCGTGTTTCAGAACGTGTGGGCCAGCTTCGATCGCGAGAAGGGCACGCCGCGCTACCGCGACGACATCCTGGCGGCGAAGGTCGGCGAGTGGGTGGATTCCTGTCCCAGCACTGCCGGCGGCAAGAACTGGCACCCGATGAGCTTTCACCGCCCGACCCGCCAGGTCATCATTCCGCTGTCGCAGACCTGCATGTCGCTGCGTGCGCAGGCCATCGAGCAGAAGCCCGGTGGCGGCAGCGGCGGTGGCGCGGATCGGCGTTACTACGCAATGCCGGGCACGAACGGCAACGTCGGCAAGCTCGGAGCGTTCGACGTCGATACGTTCAAGGAGACGTGGTCCCTGCAGCAGCGCGCGGCCTTCCTGACCGGCGTGCTGTCGACGGCGGGCAACGTCGCGTTCGTCGGCGATCTCGACCGCAGCTTCAAGGCCGTCGATGTCCGCAGCGGCAAGGTCGTGTGGGAGACGCGCCTGGCGACCTCGGTGCAGGGTTTTCCGATCACGTTCGAGGTCGATGGGCGGCAGTACGTTGCCGTCGGCACGGGCCTGGGCGGCGGCAGCCCGCGCGGCGTGCCGTCGCTGGTCGAGCCCGAGATCCAGCCGCCGACGCGCGGTCACGCGCTGTACGTGTTCGCGTTGCCGAAATCCGAGTGACCTGCGCCCAGGCTCACCGATGACGACGGCAGCCACGCTCGGTCCGGAGCACCTGGCATTTGTCCGCGGCGGCGTGTCGATCATCGTCGCGGCGCGCGACGGGCAGAACGAGACCACCGTGTCGCGCGCGGTCGGCTGCCGCGTCGCAGACGACGGGCGGCGCATTACGGTGTTCCTGTCGGCGGCTCAGTCCGGCGTGCTGCTCGCGGACGTGCGCGCGAACGGCGTCATCGCGGTCGTGTTCAGTCAGCCGACGAGCCACCGCGCGATGCAGCTCAAGGGCACGGATGCCGTCATCGCGCCCATCGAGGCCGGGGATCCTCACCTGCTCGCGGAGTACCGGCAGCGCATGGCCGCGGAGGTGGCGCCACTCGGTTACTCGGAAGCGTTCGTGCGCGCGTTTCTGCAGGCGTCGCCCGGCGATCTCGTGGCCGTTGCGTTCACGCCGTCGGCCGCGTTCGTGCAGACGCCCGGGCCGAATGCCGGCGCGCGCCTGGAGGCGCGATCGTGACCCTGACCGTCGACGCGATCCGCGAATGCCTGGAGGGCGCCATTCCGGCCGTCATCGCGACGTGCGCGAGCGACGGCACGCCGAACGTCTCGCACCTCTCGCAGGTCCAGTACGTCGACAGCGAGCACGTCGCGCTGTCGTATCAGTTCTTCAACAAGACGCGGCAGAACGTGCTGGCGGATCCGCGCGCGACGGTGCTCGTGGCCCATCCCGCGACAGCCGCGCGGTATCGCATGCGTCTGCGTTACCTGCGCACCGAAACGTCCGGACCGCTGTTCGAGAACATGAAGGCGAAGCTCGCCGGCATTGCGTCGCATACCGGCATGTCGGGTGTGTTCCGCCTGCTCGGCGCCGATGTCTACCGGGTGCTCGACGTGGAGACGGTTCCCGGCGACACGCTGCCGCCCGAGCCGCCGCGGCGCAACATGCTGTCGGCGCTGCGGGCGTGCGCGGAGGCGATGCGCGGCGCCCGCGGACTCGACGAGCTGCTCGACCGGACGCTCGAGGTGCTGGACGTGCAGTTCCGGATCCCCCACAGCATGGCGCTGCTGCTCGATGCGGGCGGCAGGCTCTACACCGTCGCGAGCCGCGGCTACGACGCCTCGGGCGTCGGCTCGGAGATACCGCTGGGACAGGGCGTGATCGGCGTGGCCGCGCGGGAGCGCACGCCGATCCGCATTGGTCACATGACGGCGGAGTACACCTACAGCCGGGCGATCCGGGCGAGCGCCACGCAGGGCGGAATGGCGGACATGCTCGAGACGGAGATCCCGCTGCCGGGTCTACCCGCGTCGCGCAGCCAGCTCGCGGTGCCGATCGTGGCGTTCGAACGCGTGCTCGGTGTGCTGTACGTCGAGAGCGAGCGGGACCTGCGGTTCAGCTACGACGACGAGGACGCGCTCGTGTCGGTCGCGGGCCAGCTGGGCGGCCTCATGCACGTGCTGCAGAGCGCGGCCGACGCCGAGGAGCTTCCGGCCGCGCCGACCGGTCCGGCGGATGTCGGCGGCCCGCCCGTCACGATCCGTCACTACGCGGAGAACGACAGCGTCTTCCTCGACGACGACTACCTGATCAAGGGCGTGGCCGGTGCCATTTTCTGGGCGCTCGTGAACGACTGCGTGAACGAGAAACGCACGACCTTCAGCAATCGCGAGCTGCGTCTCGACCGCCGGATCCGCCTGCCAGACATCAGTGACAACCTCGAGGCGCGCCTGATCCTGCTGCAGCGGCGGCTCGTGGAACGCAACGCGTGCGTGCAGATCGAGAAGACGGGGCGCGGCCGGTTCCGCTTGCGCATGAACCGGCCGCTGAAGCTCGAGGACGTGCGGGCGGGAACGCCTCGCTGACGCTCAGGCGGCCAGCGCCGCGGGCAACGCCAGGGCGGCGGCGAGCTTGTTCCAGTCGCGCGGGCTCAGGTTGCCGCGCGCGATCGCGAGAGCTCCCTCGAACACCGCCTGCGGCGCGCCGTGGCGCATGCCCTGAAGCCACTCGACGCGCTCGGTGTGGTTGAGTCCGATCATGAACCAGCGTGCCGCGACCGCCATGGCGGCGGGCGGGACCGAGGCCACGATCGCGGCTTCGACGCGCTTCAGCTCCTCATCCGTGTACTGCGCCCAGAGAACGGCCGTGTTGTCGCGCTCCTCGACTTCCATGTGCTCGAGGTTTTCCGCGACGAACACCGCGAGCTTGCGATACAGCGTCAGCGCCACGGGCGCGCGTTCGGGCGCCGGCGTCGAGGCTAGGCTCTCGATCAGCATCTTCAGTTCGCCGAGCGCGCACTCGTGCTCGACGTGGTCGTGCGTCGTGCGTGCCGCCGAGCCGGGCCGGCGTGCCTCCATGGCGACGTGGACGAAGCGGTTCTCGTCCTCGAGGTGGATCGTGAGGATCGCGAGCAGGCTGCGCGCCTGCTCGAGCGTCACGGTGACGTCGCCGTCATCGTTCGTGTCCATGCGCCCGACGGCGATCAGCGTGTCGCTCATGAAGGCGCGCAGCGCCTTGTGAATGGGTCGATAGGGCTCGAAACGCGGGGTAAGGACGGGTCCCGGGGCGGTGGCGAGTGACATGGCGTTCTCCTGTCGAGTGAGTGGGTTGCGACAGGGGCCAGTCTAGGAACGTGCGCCTCGCACCGTTCGTAAAAACTCCTTCAGGCGATACTAAGAATTTCCTAACGGCCGCGGCGCAGCAGCGGTCAGGAGCGGCGGGCCTTCTTCGGCACGAAAGCGAGGAACCGCCGCGGATTGTCGACCGTGATGCGGTGCAGCGTGGCGTCGTCGAGCCCCGCGGCCTTGAGCTGCGGCACGAACGCCGTCAGCGGTCGGCCGTACGCGCGCGACGCGTCGCCGGAGATCAGCACGTGGTCGGCGAAGCCGGCTTCCACGAGCGCGAGCACGAGCGGCACCACGGCCGCATCGCCGCGGCCGCCCTGGCGGTCGAAGCCGACGTACGCGCCGCGCCGGCACAGCGTCTTGTGCACGTAGACGTTCGGATCGTTCAGGTTGCCGAGGTGGCCGATCGCGACGCGGCGCGGATCGACGCCGGCGTCCTCGAAGATGTCCAGCTGCTCGATGGCCGATTTTCCGGGAATGCCGGTGTGCGTGAAGATCGACAGGTTCGTCGCGAGGTGCGCCTTGCCGACCGCACGGAACACCTTGCGCTCGACTTTCGAGATCTCGTCCCAGGAGCCGATCTCGCCGAACACGCCGGCGGGGTAGGTATCGACCTGGCGCAGCAGCGCGCGCACGAGTTGCTCCTCGCTCATGCCCGCGATCTCCTTCGGATAGAAGGGCTCGACGTAGAAGCCTGCGCCCTTGACGACCGGCAGGCCGGATCGCCGCGCAACCGTCCGGACGAACTCGAGGTCCATGCCCGAGCCCTCGAGCCCCGCGTCGACGAGGCAGGCTACACCTTCGCGCTGCGCAGTGCGCAGCTCCTCGACCATGAGGTCCACGCTGCGCATCGGGTCCGCGGCCGGTGGGGGCGGCGGCGCGGCGGCCTGCGCGGTCGGCAGCCCCTGCGCCGCGAGCACGGCGGCCGATGCCGCACGGAAGCGCTCGCCGAAGTCCGCGCCGAGCGACAGGTGCTCGTGGAACAGCGTGGCACCGCCCGCGAGCTCTTCCGGTGCGTAGTCCCTGAACAGCGTGCGGATCACGGCGCCCTTCGGGAAGCTTGCCGTTTGCGCGGTTGCGGTCGAGCCGATTGCGATGGCGGCGATGCCGCTCCCCATGAGCCGCAATGCCTCGCGGCGATTCAGTGTCGTAGTCGTCACGGGAACCTCGTTCGTCGTGTTCTGGGTCCGTCCGGTGAGCATCATTCCCAACCCGTCGGTGAGTTGTACGGAATGAAGATGCCGATGGCCTCGACCTCGTGGATCTGGCCGCCGGTGATCTTGAAGATGTGGGCCGCCGGCAGATCGTAGGGGTCCTTCTTCTCGGCCCACAAGACCTGCCTGCCGTCGGCCGTGATCATCGGCAGCGGGCCCTTGTTCATCGACTGGCGGAAGTGCGAGAGCCCCATGGCGAGCCCCTGCACGGGATCGACCGCGACGATGCGCCGGTGCTCGATCGTGTCGATGTACGCGAAGCGGCGCGAGCTCATCTGGCCGATGCAGTCGCGCGCGACCGGTGGCGGCGAGCGGCCCTGTAGGTCCACGCTGTCGAACGGTGCCGGCGGCAGACCGGGGCCCGCCGTGATCAGCATGTTCTCCTCGCGTTCGCAGTCGGCCGCGAACGGCGCCAGCTTGCCGTCGCTGTCGTCGAGCGCGTCGTAGTACGAGCCCGCGATGCGTGCGAGCTCCGCGCGCGGCATGCGCTCGCGCTCCGGCACCACGGCCACGAGGTGCGGACGCGGTGCCTCGAGTCGCTTCGGATCGGCGGCTGCCGGCACGTCGGCCACGATGTGCTCGGCCTCGGTGATCCTGCCGCCCTCGATCTTCAGTCGCACGGCGATCTGCGCTTTGACGATGCCGGTCGGGCCCCTGCGGTCGAGCAGCGTCATGACGCCGATGCTGCCCTGCACGGGGTCCGGGACATTGATGCGGAAGGCCGTCGCCTTGCCGGCCGCGGCGGCCCAGATGCCTTCGCCCGGTTTCAGGCGCTGCGTGTTCTCGACGAAGCGCACGTTGGCGGCGAGCGGCGCCCTGTCCGGGGCGTGTGCGGCGATGGCGGCGAGATAGGCGTCGGCGATGCCGATCAGGCAATCGCGATCGCAGGCCTCGGCCGCGTGCGCACCGGGCGCGTGGACGACCAGCCACGTGAGCGCGGCGGCGGCGAAAGCGGATTTGTACATGACGATTCCCCGTGAACGCTGTCCGATTATCAGCACAACCTCGCGGCGATAGGAAGGCGCGCGGTCTGTGTGGCACGGGCATCGGTAGTAGTGGCGGTGCCGCTTGACCGCCGCCTTGCGCGCTACCCATGATCGGCGCGGGGGTGAGGCCATGACGCAGAGCGAGCGGCCGGAAAGCGAACCAGAGAGCAACGGGCACGCGGCGGATGCTGCGGCGCCACGGCGAACGGGCGTGTCGCGGCGCGACATGCTGCTCGCCGCCGGTGCGGGGGCGGCAGCCGTCGTCACGCAGGCGGCCGCGCAGGAACGCCGGCGCGCCGGGCCGGCCGTGGCCACGAAGACGGTCAGGGGCCTGCCGTTTCGCGCGTTCGTGCGCCACGGCACGCAGGGCGAGGTGCTCGATCTCAAGCTGCGCGACATCACGCCGACGCAGGTCGTGGTGCGCACGCGCGGGTCGTGCGGCTGTTACACGGTCACGACGGCCGTGCTCGGCGACGCGCCGGTCGCCACGCCGAACATTCCGAATCACTCCGGCATGGGCATTGTCGAGGCCGTGGGTGCGCAGGTGCGGCGCGTGCGCGTGGGCGATCGCGTGCTCGTATCCGGCACGCCGTGGTGCGGCCACTGCCACCAGTGCTTGAGCGGCACGCCGGAGTGGTGCAATTACCTCGCGCCGAATGGTGTGCCGAACGATCCCATCGCCGACATGGCGGACAAGACGGGCGTCATCGAAGCCGCCGTAATCGGCGGCTTGAGCGAGATCATCGTCGCCTACGAGGAATACTGCGTGCCGATCTTCTCCGACATCCCGGACGAGCAGATCGCGATGCTCGGCGACACGGGCGCGGTGGGCATCGCGGCCACCGATGTCTACGACCCGGTGCAGATCGGCCAGAACGTGGTGATCTTCGGCGCGGGTCCGATCGGGCTCGCCGCGGTGCAGGGCGCGAAGGCGAAGGCGGCCGGCCAGATCATCGTCGTCGAGCCGGCCCGCGTTCGTCGCGACAAGGCGCTTGCGTTCGGCGCGACGACGGTGCTCGACCCCAATCAGGACACTAGCACGCTCGTCGAGCGCATCCGCGAGCTCTGCAAGGCGCGCACGGACCGGCTCGACGCCGGTGGCCAGGTGCCCGGCAACAGCCGCTTCTCGATGCGCGGCGCCGACCTCGTCATCGAGTGCTCGGGCTTCGACCGGTTTCCGCCGAAAGTGGAGCCCGGCCCCGACCCTTCCGGGCTGCTCGCGCTGCGTCAGGCCTGGGAGGTCACGGCGCCGGGCGGCAGCCTCGTGACGCTGGCCGTGCAGAACGGCGACATCGCGTTCCCCGGCGCCATCTTCTGCCTGTCGGGGCGGCGCATCTTCGGCGGCCAGATGGCCGGCATGAACGTCATGCGCGACACGCCGCGGTTCATCACGGCGATGGAGAAGGGGCAGGTGGACATCGGCGCGCTCGTGACGGCGAAGTATCCGCTCGAGCAGGTCAAGACGGGCTTCAAGGGGGTCGCCGACCGCACGGAGCTCGGCGTCGTGATCACATTCCCGACGTGACCGCTACGTGGGCGCGAGTCCGGCCACGATCTGGCGCGCGAGCGTGTCGTAGCCGCCGCCGAAGTGATGCCCGCCGGGCAGGGCCACGGCCTGCACGTGGCCTGGCGGCACCTTCGGGCACAGCGAGTCGCCCTCGCTCTTGCCGTACAGACACAGCGTGTTGCGCGCGTCGAGGTGCGACACCTCGGGCATGATCGGCAGGCCGTCCGTATCGCCGCCGAGCCAGTTAGTGAAATGGAACTGGAACGACGCGTTCGCGCCGAGCCCCATCATGACGGTGCGCTCGATGAGCGCGCGCGAGGCGGCCGGCAGACGGTTGACCGCGAACGGCAGCACGTCGGCGCCCTGCGAATAGCCCACGAGCACCGCGTGCGGCTTGTGCCACTGCGCGGCGTAGTAGCGCAGCACGCGGTCGAGGTCGCTCGCGAGCGCGTCCGGCGTGCGCGCGGTCCAGAAGTACCGCAGCGAGTCGAGGCCGATCACGGGGATGCCGCGCGCCGAGAGCGCTGCCGCGACGTCCTTGTCGAGCCCGGCCCAGCCGCCGTCGCCGGACAGCAGCACGGCGAAGGTGTCGCCGCCACCCGTGGCGGGCACCTCCACCAGCGGCAGGTCCGCCAGCGAGGCGGGCGGCGGGGGCAGCGCCGCGCGCGGATCCTGCGCGAGCGAGCGGAAGGCAGCCAGGAACTGCGGCATCCAGTTCTTCGGCACCGAGTAACCGTGGCCCACGTTCGGCAGCTCGACCAGCTTCGCGTTGTGCGTCCGAGCCACGAACTCGCGCGTCATGGCGAGATTGCACACCTGGTCCTCGACGCCGTTCATCGCGATCCAGGGATTGCCGATCGTATTACTCGGCTGCACGTCGATGCCGCCGTCGTTCTTCCGGCGCCTGAACGTGAGGCCTTCGCCGCCGCAGAGCGGCTTCTTCAGCAGCAGGTCGGGGCAGAAGCCGAGCGACAGGCCGCCCGAGAAAGTGTTCGTCGGCGCCTGGGCGAGCATCGCGTAGGCGAGTGTCGCGCCCGACGAGTAACCCACGAGCACCGGCGCGTGATACGTCGGCAGATGGGCGTAGCTCTGCACGAAGTGCGAGAGGTTCTCGAGATCGCCGTCCGGCGACACGCAGCTCCCGCCGTCCGTCTCGAGGTTCGCGAGCAGCTTCGGCACGTCGATGCCCGCCACCATCGCGCCCTGGCCGGCCAGCGCCTGCGCCATGTCGACGACGCCGAGGTTCCAGCCGCCGTCCCCGGACAGGAACAGCACCACGGACTTCACTTCGCCCGCGGGGCGGTACAGCGTGACGGACGCGAACCGGCCGTGCTCGAGCGTCTCCTCGCCATGCGCGGGGAGGGTTGCGAGAGTCGCGGCCAGAGCGCCTGCGAGCCAGATCGTGCGCACGTTCCTCATGGACGGGGAGCATGCGCCGGCAAACCTGACTGAAACCTGAAGCCGCGCCGGCCAGGCGCGGCGCGGCTTCCAGGGGTGTTTCGGCCTACTTCTTGGCCTGGAACACGACCTCGCCGCCCTTGATCGTGGTCACCACGTGCAGCAGCGCCCGGGCGTCTTTCAGCGGATCGCCGTCGACGATGACCACGTCGCCGAACTTGCCCGGCTCGAGCGTGCCGATCTCGGCTTGGTGCAGCGTCGAGTTCGCGGCGTTCTTCGTGATGATCGTGACGATCTCGGTCGGCGAGAACACGAGCTCGAGCTCGCGCAGCTCGTCGAGCAGCGTCTCCTTCGGCGGCCATTGCGTGTCGGTGCCGTAGCCGTAGCTCACGAGACCGTTGTTCCACAGCAGGCGTGCGTTGACCGGGCCCTGGCCGGCGCTCGACAGCGTGTGCCACGGGAACGGCTTGGCGTCGCGGAACAGCGGCGTGTCGTCGTGGCCGAAATGCGGCCCGAAGACCGCGAGGGTCGACGTCATCGGAATCTTTGCCTCCACGATCTTGCGGATCGCGTAGGGGTCCTCGTCGAGGCGGCCGATGTGCGGCGTGTGCACGAGCACGTCGGGGTGCGCCTCGATGGCGGTCAGCGTGTCCATGACGCTGACGGCGTGCACGATCGTGGGCATGCCGATCTTCTTGCCTTCCGCGACGATGAGCTTCAGCGTGTCGAGCTCCGGGCCGTTCGGCGTCGAGACCAGCACGACCTTCAGATAGTCGTAGCCGGCGCGCTTGGCGGCCTGCACCTGCTCGATCGTCTGCTCGTGCGCAATGGCCGGGGCCGGCGGACCGATGCGCGGACCGCGTGACGGATCCGTGCGTGCCGGGTCGTCGGTGCTGCGCGGGCCGGGCAGGGCGCCCGCCACCGGAATGAACGCGCCGGTGAACAGGCGCGGGCCCTTGAGCTTGCCTGCTTCGATGCTGCGCCGCGCCTCGAGGATTGGCGGCGGGTCGATGGCCGACAGCACCGTCGTGAAGCCGGCGTCGAGGAAGTCCTGCAGCTCCTTCGGCGCCACGTCGGTCAGCCATTTCGCCGGGTCGCCCGTGACGAGGTGACGGTGCGCGTCGATCAGGCCGGGCATCACGGTTTTGCCGGCCGCATCGATGCGGCGGCCGGCTGCGGCACCCGGTGCGCCGGCGGCGACGGAGGCGATCCTGCCGCCCCGGATCACGACCGAGCCGCGGTCGATCACGCGGCCGGTGCCGTCAATGATACGAGCGTTCGTGATCGTGAGGTCCTGCGCGTTCACGGCCGTCGTGCAGAGCGCGAGCAGGCCGAACAAGGTCAACGTGGTCTTCATGCGGGTCCCCCCAAAGAGCTCCGCGCGAGTGTAAGCAGCCGTTCGCCGATTCCGCAACGCGGCGGCGAATCCGACGGAGCGGTATGATGAGCACCCCTCACGCGACGCGAACCCATGCGGCAGTCACGGCACCTGTCCTCGCTCGGCCTCTTGCTCGGTGCGCTGGTACTCGTCTCGAGTGCGCCCGCGGACGTCCGCAATGGCGGGCGGTGGAAGGCGGGCCAGACGTTCCAGGAGTGCCGCCACTGCCCGGAGATGGTCGTCGTCCCTGCCGGTGCGTTCACGATGGGCTCCCCGCCCGACGAGCCGCTGCGTCGCGACAACGAGCCGCAGACGCGCATCACGATCGCGCGCGCATTCGCGATGGCGAAGACGCCGGTCACCTGGGACCAGTGGGAAGCCTGCGTGCGCGATCGCGCGTGTGACGGTATTGCCGTGGACACTGCCCTGCGCACGCGCGAGAACGGCGAGCCGAACAAAGATTACAAGGACTGGGGGCGCGGGACACGGCCCGTGGTCGGGGTCAGCTGGTACGACGCCCAGGCGTTCGTCGGCTGGTTGAACCACAAGGCCGGCGCGGACGACCTGTACCGTCTGCCTTCGGAAGCCGAGTTCGAGTACGCGGCCAGAGCCGGCACGACGACGCCGTTTCCCTGGGGCACCGAGCTCGACCACGACCATGGCAACTTCGGCGCCGACGGCCACGAGCTCGGCGGCAAGGCCGAAGGCCGCGACGTGTGGGTCAACGAGACCTCGCCCGTGGCCTCGTTCCCGCCGAATGCGTTCGGCCTGTACGACATGCACGGCAACGTGTTCGAGTGGACCGAGGACTGCTACGAAGCCGATCGCGCACATGCGCCGACGGATGGCTCGGCGAACAAGGAGGGCAACTGCGCGAACCGCGTGTTCCGCAGCGCCACCTTCATGAGCAATCCCTACATGCAGCGCTCCGCGCGACGCGGCGCGCCGTATCCCGCCACGCAGCGCGGCCGCAACTACCTCGGCTTCCGCGTGGCGAAGACCCTGCCCTGAGACAGGGCGCAGACCAAGAACAAGAAATTCCCGAGGAATCGCGAGTGAAACGGAAAAGGACTTTGGTGGCTCTTGCCTGCGTCGCGTTCGCCGTCTCCGCCTGTGGCGGGTCGCAGGCGCCCGCGGGGCCGCGGGGGCCGGCGCAGGTGGGCGTGCTCACGGTCACGCCGCGTGACGTCGACATCGTGGACGAGCTGCCGGGCCGCACGCTGGCCTATCGTGTGGCCGAGGTGCGGCCGCAGGTGTCCGGCATCGTGCAGAAGCGCCTGTTCGAGGAGGGCGGCGAGGTCAAGGCGGGCGAGCAGCTCTACCAGATCGACCCCGCGACCTACACGGCGGCGCTGCGCTCGGCCGAAGCCGCGCTGCAGCGCGCGCAAGCCAATCGCGACAACGCGCAGCGCATACGTGACCGCTACGAGCCGCTCCGGGCCGCCGACCTGATCAGCAAGCAGGCCTACGACGACGCGCTCGCGGCGCTCGAGGCCGCCGAGGCGGACGTGGCGTCGGCCAAGGCGCAGGTGGAGTCGGCGCGCATCAACGTGGTGTACTGCCAGGTGCGCTCGCCGATAACGGGCCGCGTCGGCCGTTCGCTCGTGACCGAAGGCGCGCTCGTCACGTCGCAGCAGGCGTCGGCGCTCGCGGTGGTCCAGCAGCTCGATCCCATCTACGTCGACATCACGCAGTCGAGCGTCGACATGGCGCGGCTGCAGCGCGCGCTTGCGAGCGGCGAGCTGCAGCCCGACGAGCAGAATGCGGCCGAGGTCGGCCTGACGCTCGAGGATGGCACTGCGTACGCCGAGCACGGCAAGCTGCAGTTCGCCGAGGTGTCCGTCGATCCCGGCACGGGCGCCGTGGTGCTGCGCGCGCTGTTTCCGAATCCGCGGCGCGAGCTGCTGCCCGGCATGTTCGTGCGCGCGCGGCTCACGCAGGCCACGAAGCACGCTGCGCTGCTCGTGCCGCAACGCGCCGTCACGCGCAATCAGCAGGGCGATGCGGTGGTGCTGGTCGTCGGCGACGGCAACGTCGTCGCGGAGCGCCCGGTCACGGCCCCACGCACGATCGGCAACGACTGGCTCGTGACGGACGGCCTTAAGGCCGGCGAGCGCGTGGTCGTCGACGGCCTGCAGAAGGTCAGGGCCGGCACGCAGGTTGCGCCCGTAGAGGTTCCGGCGGCGCAGGCGCCGGCGGGTGCCGGGCCGGCCGGCGGCGCGCGGCGCTGAGGGCTCCCGCGTGATCTCGCAATTCTTCATCGACCGCCCGGTCTTTGCCTGGGTGCTGGCCATCGTGCTGATGCTGGCTGGCGGGCTCTCCGTGTTCCGGCTACCCGTGATGCAGTACCCGAGCATTGCGCCGCCGCAGGTCTCGATCAACATCACGTATCCCGGCGCCTCGGCGCAGACCGTGCAGGACACGGTCGTCCAGGTCATCGAGCAGCAGCTGAACGGCATCGACAACCTGGATTACCTGACCTCCGACAGCAACGCCGACGGCAGCGCCCAGATCACGCTGACGTTCGACCAGGCGACGAACCCCGACATCGCGCAGGTGCAGGTGCAGAACAAGCTGCAGCTCGCGATGCCGCTGCTGCCCCAGGAAGTTCAGCAGCAGGGCATCCGCGTGAACAAGCCCACGAGGAATTTCCTCGTGATCCTGGGCTTCATCTCGGCCAACGACAGCATGTCGAGCGAGGACATCGGCGACTACGTGGCCACGAACATCCTGGACCAGCTGAACCGCACGCCCGGCGTCGGCGACGTGCAGATGTTCGGCTCGCAGTACGCCATGCGCGTGTGGCTCGACCCCGAGAAGCTCAACAACTTCGGCCTCACGAGCTCCGACATCGCGGCCGCGATCCGCGCGCAGAACGCGCAGGTGTCGGCCGGGCAGATCGGCGGCCTGCCGGCCGTCGAGGGGCAGCAGATCACGGCGGCCATCATCGGCCCGACGCGGTTGTCCACGCCGGAGGAGTTCCGGCAGATCCTCGTGCGCGTGAACCCGGACGGCTCGCGCCTCACGCTCGGCGACGTCGCGCGCGTGACGATGAACTCCGAGAACTACGCGCGCGACATCAAGATCGACGGCAAGCCGGCCGCCGGCATGGCCATCCGGCTCGCCGTCGGCGCCAACGCGCTCGATACCGTCAATGCGATCCAGGCCACGCTCAAGAGGCTCGAGCCGTTCTTCCCGCCGGGGCTCCAGTCCACGTTCCCGCTCGATTCGACGCCGTTCGTGCGCGCGTCGATCGAGGAGGTCGTGTTCACGCTGCTCGAGGCCATCGGCCTGGTGTTCGTCGTGATCTTCGTGTTCCTGCAGAACCTGCGCGCCACGCTGATCCCGACGATCGCCGTGCCGATCGTGCTGCTCGGCACCTTCGGCGTGCTCGCCGCGTTCGGCTTCTCGATCAACACGCTGACGATGTTCGGCGTGGCGCTGTCGATCGGCCTGCTCGTGGACGACGCTATCGTCGTCGTCGAGAACGTCGAACGGCTCATGGTGCAGGAGCAGCTGTCGCCGAAAGACGCCACGCGCAAGTCGATGCGCCAGATCACGGGTGCCCTGATCGGCATCGCGCTCGTGCTGGCGGCCGTGTTCGTGCCGATGGCGTTCTTCGGCGGTTCCGCCGGCGTGATCTACCGGCAGTTCTCGATCACGATGGTGTCGGCCATGACGCTGTCGGTGCTCACGGCCCTGATCCTGACGCCCGCGCTGTGCGCCACGATGCTGAAGCCCGTGACGCCCGAGGCGCCGCACGCGCACGGCGGGTTCTTCGGCTGGTTCAACCGTGCATTCGGCGCCAGCGCGCGCGGCTACGACGCGGGTGTGGCCGGCGGTCTGCGGCGGCCGGTGCGCATGCTGTTGGTGTACGGCGGAATGGTGGCCGTGGTGGGATTCCTGTACGTGCGGCTGCCGACGTCGTTCTTCCCCGACGAGGATACGGGCATTCTGTATGGGCAGGTGCAGGCGCCGCCCGGGGCGTCGAAAGACCGGACCTGGCAGTCGCTCGACGCCATGCAGGACTACTTCCTCGGCAAGGAAGCCGATTCGGTCGAGCAGGTGCTGACCGTCGTGGGCTTCAACTTCGCGGGCACCGGCCAGAACTCGGGGCTCGCGTTCATGAAGCTCAAGGACTGGAGTCAGCGCAAGAAGGCGTCGCAGTCCGTCAGCGCCGTCGCCGCGCGCGCCACGCAGTATTTCGCGACGATCCGCGACGCGGTGGTCATCGCGTTTGCGCCGCCGCCCGTCATGGAGCTCGGCAACGCCACGGGCTTCGACATGCAGCTGCAGAACCGCGGCGGGCTCACGCACGACGAGTTCCTGGCCGCGCGCAACCAGCTGCTGGCCGAGGCCGCGAAGAGCCCCGCGCTCGTGGGCGTGCGCCCGAACGGCGTGGAGGATGCGCCGCAGATCAAGCTCGAGATCGACCGCGAGAAGGCCAGCGCGCTCGGCGTGTCGATCGCCGACATCAACCAGACGATCACGGCCGCCTGGGCGCCGAGCTACGTGAACGACTTCATCGATCACGGCCGCGTGAAGCGCGTGTACCTGCAGGGCGAGGCGTACGCCCGCATGCAGCCGGAGGACCTGACGCAGTGGTACGTGCGCAATGCGCAGGGCGGCATGGTGCCGCTGGCCGCGTTCGCGACGGCGAAATGGACCTACGGCCCGCAGAAGCTGTCGCGCTTCAACGGCGTGCCTTCGTTCGAGATCCTGGGCGCGCCGGCGCCGGGCCACAGCTCCGGCGAGGCCATGGACATCATGGACAGCCTCGTCGCGAAGCTGCCGAACGGCGTGGGTCTCGAATGGACCGGCCTGTCGTACGAGGAGAAGCTCGCGGGCGCACGCGCGCCGCTGCTCTACGCGCTCTCGGTCGTGGTCGTGTTCCTGTGCCTCGCGGCTCTCTACGAGAGCTGGTCGATCCCGGTGACGGTGCTGCTCGTGGTGCCGATCGGCGTGCTGGGCGCGCTGCTCGCCACGTACCTGCGCGGCTTCTCGAACGACGTGTACTTCCAGGTCGGACTGCTGACGACGATCGGGCTCGGCGCCAAGAACGCGGTGCTGATCGTCGAGTTCGCGAAGGCGAGCTTCGATCGCGGCACGGATCTGAAGGAATCCGTCATCGCGGCGGCGCGGCTGCGGTTCCGCCCGATCGTCATGACGTCGCTCGCCTTCACGTTCGGCGTGCTGCCGCTCGCGATCGCGACGGGTGCAGGCTCGGGCGCGCAGAACTCCGTCGGCACCGGCGTCGTCGGCGGCATGATCGCCTCGACGCTGCTCGGCATCGTGTTCGTGCCCCTGTTCTTCGTCGTGATCCTGCGCGCGTTCAAGGTGCGGCCGACGAAGCTCGGCACGCCGGATCCGACCGCGGTGCCGCGCGCGATCGACGTGCCCTGATCTCCTGCCGGGTCAGGACGTCGGCGGCAGCGTCTCAAAGCGCGGCAGGCTCGGGTCGAGGTGGTCCCACGGCAGTGCGCTGCGCGCATACACGACGCTCTGCGGCTTGAAGGCTCGCGGATCGTCGAGCAGCGCGGCGTTCACGATCGTGATGCCCGGCATCGCGTCACCGGTGTCGAACACCATGCTGCCGCAGTTCGCGCAGAAGTTGCGGTAGATCGGCTTGCCGCTGTCGCCGTTCTTCCCATACCGGCGGGTCTCGCCGCTGACCTTCACGGCGGGCGAGGGCAGCCCGATGGCGGCATAGTGGCCGGCCCCGATCTTCCGGCAGTCGAGGCACTGGCAGAACCCCTGGAACAGGGGCTCCGCGGCCGCCTCGAACCGAACGTTGCCGCAGAGACAGGAACCCTTGAGCGTGGCAGACATGCGCGATCCCCCTCGATGTCGATTGTGGAATGCGGATTGCGTTCACGCCGGCGGCGCGGCGATGGCGGCCATCGTGATGCGCGAGACGCAGGTCAGCTGACCGCGCTCGTTGCGGATCTCGATGTTCCACACCTGGCTCGACCTGCCAATGTGAACCGGCCGTGCCACGCCGGTCACGGTCGAGCCCTCGGGCACCGGCCGCAGGTGATTGGCGTTGATTTCCTGGCCGACGAAGCGCCGCGTCGGATCGTGGTTGGCCGCGTTCGCGGCCAGGCTGCCGAGCGTCTCGGCCAGCACGACGGACGCGCCGCCGTGCAGCACGCGCATGGGCTGGCAGGTGCGGTGATCCGCGTGCAGCATGCCCGCGATGAAGTCAGGACCGAGCTCCGTGAGCTCGATGCCGACGTGCTCCGAGAGCGTGCGGCGCATGCGCTCGCGCATGAAGTCGAGCGTCGCGTCGGGGCGCCAGAGGGGGCGGGCGGCGGTGTCGTTGGTCATGTCACGAGCCTGGCGGGCGTGCGCGCATCTTAGACGACTCTCGCGGCGCGGGCATCGGGCGCGGCACGGCGCAGGTCATGCCATGCCCGAGCGCCGCAGCAGCCGCCGCGTTTGCTGCGTGGCCTCCGCGAGCAGCGCGGGTTCGTCGAGCGTCTGCAGGACGTGGTCGTCCAGCAGGATCTTGCCGTCGACCATCACCGTGCACACGTCGGCCGCCTGCGCGGAGTACACGAGCAGCGCGATCGGGTCGTGCCGCGGGGCGAGGTGCGGTCGTGCGGCATCGAGCATCACGATGTCCGCCTGCTTGCCCACCTCGAGCGAGCCGATGCGCTCGTCGAGCCCGAGCGCCTTCGCGCCGTTGATCGTCGCCATGCGCAGCGCCTGACGGGCGGGCAGCGCAGTCGCGTCGCGCCGCAGCCACTTCTGCAGCAGCGCCGCGAGGTGCATTTCCTCGAACAGGTTCAGATTGTTGTTGCTGGCCGCGCCGTCCGTGCCGAGCGCGACGTTCACGCCGTCGTCGAGCAGGGCCTGGACCGGTGCGATGCCGTTCGCGAGCTTCAGGTTGCTGCCCGGGTTGTGGGCCACGCTCACGTGGCCTGCGTGCAGCAGGCGCCGGTCGGCGGCGTCCACGTAGATGGCATGCGCCGCGATCGTGGGCACGCGGAAGCAGCCGAGGTCGGCCAGCAGCTGCACCGGGGTCACGCCGTGACGCTCGCGGCTCTCCCGGACCTCGCGCTCCGTCTCCGAGACGTGCACGTGCAGGCCGCACTCGAGGCGTTGCGCCTCGTGCAGGATCTCGCGCAGGTAGCCCGGGCTGCAGAGGTAGGCCGAGTGCGGACCGAGGCCCACGGTCACGCGGCCGTCGGCTTTGCCGTGCCAGCGCTCGTGCAGGCCCACGGCGGCGCGCAGCAGCGCCTCGCCCTGTCCCGAGTTGTCGAACAGCGCGCCGCACAGGCGGCCGCGCAACCCGGCGCGCGCGACCTCGTCGGCCACCTCGTCGAGCAGGAAGTACATGTCGTGGAAGCAGGTGGTGCCGCCACGGATGAGCTCGGCGATCCCGAGCCGCGCACCGCTGCGCACGTCCTCGGGTTGAAGGTGATCCTCGAGCGGCTTCACCCGTTCCATGAGCCACGGCCAGAACGCAAGGTCGTCGGCGTAGTTGCGCATCAGCGTCATCGACAGATGCGTGTGCGTGTTGACGAGGCCCGGCAGCACGATGCGGTCGAGGCCGTCGAGCACGCGGTCGGGCACGAATCCCGCCGGCGCGGCGCCGACCCCGACGATCCTGTCGTCGGCGATCGCGAGATCCGCGTCGTGCAACACGTCGTCGCGCGCGTTGACGGTGACGAGCGTGGCCTGCCGGATCAGCGTCCGCATCGAGGTCAGACCTTCCAGTGCGCCAGGTAGTCCTGCTGATCGCCGGTCAGCGAATCGATCGTGACGCCCGCCGCGGCGAGCTTCAGCTCCGCCACGTGCGCGTCGATCTCGGCGGGCACCGGGTGGCAATCGGGCGCGAGGGGCGTCGTGACGACGTGGCGTGCCGCGAGCGCCTGCAGCGCGAAGCTCATGTCCATGATCTCGGCCGGATGCCCGTCGGCGCAGGAGATGTTCACGATGTTGCCGCCCCCGAGCAGGTTCAGCCAGCGGCCGTCGGGCAGGCGAATCCCCTCGACGTTCGCGCGCAGCCCGCGTCTTTCGGTCGCGTGCTCCGCCAGTGCGGCGACGTCGATCTCCTCCCAGAAGTGGCCCGCATTCGCGAGCAGCACGTTGTCCTTCAGCAGCGGGAAGTGCTCGCGCCGCAGCGTGTGGCGCACGCCAGTCACCGTCAGCACGACATCGGCGACGCGACAGGCTTGCGCGAGCGGCAGCACGCGGCAACCGTGCATCAGCGCGTCCGCGGCCTTCACGGGGTCGACCTCGCAGACCACGACGTGCGCGCCCAGGCCCTGCGCGCGCAGGGCGCAGCCCTTGCCGCACCACCCGTAGCCGACGATGACCACGGTCTTGCCGGCGAGCACGAGATTCGTCGAGCGCATGACGCCTTCCCAGACCGACTGGCCGGTACCGTGCACGTTGTCGAACAGGTATTTGCAGCGTGCGTCGTTGACGAGCACCACCGGGAATTCGAGCCGTCCGGCCCTGGCGCGCGCCCGTGCGCGCAGCACGCCGGACGTCGTCTCCTCGCAGGCGCCCTGCATCTGCGCGCCGTAGGCGCGATGGGACTCGTGCAGCAGCTCGACGAGGTCGCCGCCGTCGTCGATCACGACGTGCGGCTCGATCTCGAGCGCGATACCCATGTAGCGACGCATCTCTTCCGGCGTGGCGCCATGGCGCGCATACACGTGCAGGCCGTCGGCCGCGAGCGCCGCGACGACGTCGTCCTTGGTGGATTCGGGGTTGCTGCCGGTGACGGCGACGCTCGCGCCGCCGGCGCGCAGCACGAGCGCGAGGTACGCCGTCTTGGCTTCGAGGTGAATGCACACGGCGATTCGTTTGCCGGCGAACGGGCGCTCCGCGGCGAACCGCCGCTCGAGCTCGCGCAGGATCGGCATGTTGCGGCGCACCCAGTCGATCTTGCGCTGTCCCTCGGGTGCCAGTTCGGGAGCGGCGACGATGTTCTGCTGCATGGAGTCCAACCGGAGTTCGAATGCGGAAAGCTTGCACGGATGCGAAGTGCGCGCACGTGCCTGCGATGACGATTAATGACTCACTGGTTGGGTATAGGCAAGCGGCAGCGTGCGACCTTTCCATCGACGTGCGGGCGGAGGCGTCGCGCGAGCGCCACAGCAATGAATTTCTGTTGACTCGGTTTTAGTTCGGAGCTACGTTTCCGCACACTCTGCGAAACCACAAGCGCCACGCAGAAGTGGCCGCGCCGACGACGCACGATTTTTGGGAGTAACTTTTAGTCCGCGTCTGCTCAGACGTACCGTCCTAACAACAGTCCGGGGGGAATCAACATGCCACGCCGCACGCGGGGCGCCGATCGGCGCTCATCGGGATTCATTGTCTCTTTCGAACGTAAGAAGCTCGCGGTCGCAGTAGCGACTGCGCTCGCGGTGCCGATGTTCGGCACACACACGGCCTCCGCGCAGCAGCAAACGGCGCAGCCGCAGCAGCAGCTCGAGGAGATCACCGTCACGGGTTCGCGCATCGTGCGGCGCGACTACGACGCGAACAGCCCCATTCAGACGGTGGACAAGGGCTCGTTCGAGCAGCAGAACTCGATCGCTCTCGAGACGGCGCTGAACAACCTGCCGCAGTTCGTCCCGGCCGCGCAGGGCATGACGCAGCTGCAGGACCAGAGCCAGATGACGGACAACTTCACGACGTTGACCGCCGGCGCGTCCACGATCAGCCTGCGCGGTCTCGGCGCGAACCGGAACCTCGTGCTGCTCGACGGCTACCGCGCCGTCCCGATCAACGCGACGATGGCCGTCGACCTGAACTCGATCCCGGCGGCGGCGATCGAGCGCGTCGAGGTGATCACGGGTGGCGCGTCGTCGGTGTACGGCGCCGACGCCGTGGCCGGCGTCGTGAACTTCATCCTGAAGAAGAACTTCCAGGGCCTCGACCTCGACATTCAGACGGGCGCCATGCAGAACGGCGCGGGTGCGGAGTCGCGCGCCTCGGCCCTGTTCGGCGTGTCGAGCGCCGACAACCGCGGCAACATCATGGTGGGCATGGAGCTCGCCAAGCGAGATCCGGTCCATGCGGACGACACGGCGTTCTGGCATGACGCCCTGCGTGACGGCACCACGTACCCGACGCAGCTGATCTACACGGGCCCGTATTTCACCAGCAACGCGGCCAACCAGCCGAGCCGGGCCGCGGTCGACGCGATCTTCAACAAGCCCGGGGCGGCCGGCGTCGTGGGCGGAGTCAACGCCACGGATCCCACCAGGATCGGTGCAGCCACGAACTTCTACTGGAACGCGGACGGCACGCTGTACACGGGCGCCGCGTCGTTCAGCAACGGCACGACCCCGGTCGGCCCCGGTGCCACGGCGGGTGCGTACCGCTACAACGGCCCGACGTATACGTCGCGGACCAACGCGAGCGTGCCGGGCGACTACCCGTTCCGCTACGTCAACAATGAAGGGCAGCTGATCCAGCACATCCTGCCGTTCGAGGCCACGATCCCGCTGGATCGCAGCTCCGTGTTCGGCCGTGCGAGCTACGACATCTCGGACAACGTCAGCGCTTACGCGCAGTTCCTCGGCGTCTCATCGAAGACCCGGCGTTACTTCACGGACTCTCCGGCCGTCGCCGGCTGGGGCATGATCGCGCAGCACGGCAACGGCGTGTATGCGCCGTCGCTGAACGCGGATGGCAGCACCAACGCGGCGTATCTGCCCGGCGGTCAGTACGGCCTCAATTGCGCCGCGATGGGCGGCTGCACGAAGTCCCAGGCCTTCCCGGTCTCTCCCGAGCTCGCGGCGCTGCTCGATTCGCGGCCGAACCCCGAAGCCGACTGGAGCTTCAACTACGGCATGGATTTCGGCGACTTCGGCGCGCCGGGCAACCTGTATCGCTCGGTGTTCAGCGAGTCGCGCACGAATCAGCTGTCGTTCGGCCTGAAGGGCAAGCTGGATGCCATCGACGGCACCTGGGACGTGGTCGCGTCCAAGGGCGCAGCGAAGCTCGACATCCACCTCGAGGGCTACGCGTCGCTGACGCGCGTGCGCACGATCATGGGCTCGCCGAACTGGGGCAAGGGGTTCTTCGCCCAGGGCAACTCCGGCGCACCGGGCTTCGGCTTCTCCGGCGGCATCGCGACATGCACGAGCGGCGTGCCCGTCTTCGGCGATCACGGCAACATCAGTCAGGACTGCCTGAACGCGATGTACGTGACGCTGAACCACCAGTCCGAGATGGATCAGAAGTTCATCGAGGGCAACGTGCAGGGCCGTGCGTTCAACATGCCGGCGGGCGAGGCCCGCTTCTCGGCCGGCGTCCACACGCGCACGAACTCGTACTACTACATCTTCGATCCGCTGCAGACGGAGAACTCGTTCAACGACAATCCGGAGGGCTTCCCGGCCGACAACACGAAGGGTGAAACGTCGGTCAAGGAGATCTACGGCGAAATGCTGCTGCCGCTCGTGAAGGACAAGACGGCGGCGAAGCACCTGAACCTCGAGCTCGGTTATCGCTACTCCGACTACGAGCTGCAGGGCGGCGTGGGGACCTGGAAGGCCCTGATCGACTGGGGCATCACGGATACGCTGCGCTTCCGCGGCGGCAAGCAGCTGGCCACGCGCGCGCCGAACATCGCGGAGCTGTTCCAGGCGAACACGCAATCCTGGTCGGTGCAGTTCGGCGGCGAGCCGTGCGCGACCAACAGCAACTTCACGTACGGCGCCAACCCGGCCCGCAACCCGAACGCCGCGGCCGTGCAGGCGCTGTGCTCGCAGATCATCGGCTCGGTCGCCTCGACGTACTACTCGCCGGCGCAGCAGGCCCAGATCAACCCGGTCGTGTGGCTGCCGTTCGTGGACGCCACGGGTAACCCGAAGGTCAACCCGGAAGAGGCGAACACGTTGACTGCGGGCTTCGTCTGGCGGCCGAACTCCAAGCACGAGAAGCTGAACGGGCTGAACCTGAGCGTCGATTACTACGACATCAAGATCACGGACATGATCTCGGTCGAGGGCGCGCTGACGGTGTACGAGAAGTGCCTGAGCGCGGCGTCGAACCCCACGTATGACCCGACGAACCCGGCGTGCCTCAAGATCCACCGCAACCCCGTCACGGGAACGGCCACCACCACGACCGTCTCGTACGTCAACGCGGCGTACGCCGAAGTGTCGGGCATCGACTTCACGGCGGATTGGCGCACCGACATGGCGGGCGGCAAGTTCGGCGTGAACTTCATGATCTCGTCGCTGCTGGACGAGAAGACGCAGGACACGGTGAACGCGCCGGTGATCGACTGGAAGGGCAGCTTGGGCCCGTCGGCGACGACGTCGCTGAACAACGGCGCCTACCGCTACCGCACGTTCACGACGGTCAACTACGGTCGCGGCGACTGGAACCTGGCCCTGCGCTGGCGCCATCTGCCGACGGCAATCGATGCCGCGCAGGCCGTCATCAACTCGAACATCAAGGCGGGTCTTGCCGCACCGGGGACGTTGGCCACGACGCTCGGCGCGGAGAGCACGTACGACGTGTTCGACTTGTCGGGCAGCTACGCGATCGGTCCGAAGACGAACCTCCGCTATGGCGTCGACAACCTGTTCGACCGGATGCCGGTCTGCACGGGAGGCCGGAGCGCGGCGGATCCGCATCCGGCTCCGTGCGGTGGCGAGACGGAAGCGGGCTTCTACGACATCCTGGGCCGCAGCTTCTATGTCGGCGTGAAGGTGTCCTTCTGAGCGTACGGCTCTAGGGATGTGCTCCGACGCGACGGCGAGCCTCTGGCTCGCCGTCGCCTTTTCGGGGGTGCGGCCCCGGGGCGGGGCGCACGGGATTTCCGGCGCGCGCCGGATTGGTCCGCCCGGCGTCGTTGGGCCATAATCGATTTCGGATTTCTTCCTGCGAAACAGAGCCCTGCCGCCAAGATGGCCAGCGTGCGCCAACCGTTGTCGTCCGACGTCCTGCGCTCCGAGCAGTGCGATGCCGCGGGCGCGCACGGCGATGCCATCACGCATCTCGCGACGGGCGCGCGCAAGCGCGACGTCGAAGCGATGACGCGGCTCGGCAAACGCCTGCTCGTCGGCGACCGCGCACCCTGCCTGCCGAAGGACGGAGCCGGTCTGATCGCCGACGCCAGTGCACGCGGCGGTGCGGAGGCGGCCGCGGTGCTCGCCGTGCTGTATGCCGTCGGCGCCAGCCGGGGCCACGGTGTCGCCGCGGCCCTGGAGCAGCTGATCCTCGCGGCCGAACGCGGCTGGGAGAGCGCCCAGGCCCAGCTGCGCGTGCTGGCTGCGGGGCCGGCGGACGCCGATCCGGCCGGGGAGCCCGAGACCGCCGCGGGCGGCACGGGCGCCTGGCGCCTGCTCGGGCAGCGCGTCGATCTCGCGGCCTGGCAGACGCCACCCGCCGCAGTGGATCTCAGCGACAGTCCGCAGATTCGGTCGTATCCGAAGTTCGTGAGCCCGCGCGCCTGTCGGTGGTTCATCGAGCGGTCGCGCGGCCGCCTGTCGCGAGCGCTGGTGTACGAGGCGCTGAGCCGGGAGGTCATGGCACGGCCGACGCGCACGAACACGGCCGCCGTGTTCAACATGACGGACACGGATCTCGTGTTCGTCTTCACGCAGCAGCGGATGGCGGCCTGTCTGGGCGTCTCGCTGCGCCAGTTCGAGGCGGCCACGGTGCTGCACTACGACGAGGGCGAGGAGATCACCGATCACTACGACTTCATCGATCCGAACATCCCCGACTACGCGCAGGAAATCGCGCAGCAGGGCGAGCGGATCGTGACGTTCCTGGTCTATCTGAACGACGACTACGCAGGGGGCGAGACTGCGTTTCCGCGGCTCGGCATCGAGCACAAGGGGCAGTGCGGCGAAGGCCTGTTCTTCGTGAATGCGTTCGACGGGCGCGCGGACACGCGCACGCTGCACGCGGGCCGCACGCCCGCGGGCGGCGAGAAGTGGATCATTTCGCAATTCGTACGCAATCGCGCGCTGTTGTGACGCGGGAGCGACGGGCTCCACAAGGGGGAATCGACATGCACGGCAAACACCGGATCGGCATCGCGCTCGCAATCATGGCCTTGGCGGCGACAGCCGGCGCCCAAGAGCCCGTGGGTCGAATCCAGTCGCTCTCGCATGCGATCCATGCGGTCAACGACCTCGATACGACGCTCGCGTTCTATCGCGACGTGTTCGGCATCGAGGGCAAGGCCGTCGACTTCCCGAACCCTGGCGTGCCGCTGCTGACGAATGCGCCCGGCGTCACATTGCGCCTGTCCATGGTCGCGCTGCCCGGCGGCACGCGCTTCGAGTTCACGCACTTCAAGGGGCTCGAGCGCCAGCCGGCCCAGGCGAAGTACACCGATCCCGGCGCCGCGAGCCTCGTCCTGTACGTGCGCGACATCGATGCAGTCGCGGCCGCCGCGAAGAAGGCGCACGCCGTCATCGTGACCACGGGCGGCGCGCCGGTCGAGATCGCCACGCCACAGGGCAAGACGCGCTCGATCATCCTGCGCGACCCGGACGGGTTCTTCCTGCAGCTCGTGCAGGAGACGCCCGCGGCCGGTGCGCCGCAGGGCAGCATCCACCGCGTCACCGTGGCCTATACGATGGAAAGCGCCGACGCGACGAAACGCTTCTACACCGGCATGCTCGGCGTCGGGCTCGAGGGCGGCGCGGCCTTCGTCAAGGACCCCGCGTTTGCGAAGCTCGTCGGCGCGCCCGACAACGTGGAGTTCCGCAGGCTGAGCGGCACGCTGCCGCCCGGAACCCGCGTCGATTTCACGGAGTTCCGCGGCGTGCCGCGCAGCAAGTTCCACCTGCGGGTCCGCGACCCCGGCGCGCCGGCCCTGGCCATCCAGGTGGAGAACCTCGTGGGCATGGTGGCGCAGATGAAAGGGGCGGGCGTGAACGTGATCTCGACGAACGGTCAGCTGGTCGACTTTGGCAACGGCGTCCACAACATCTTCGTGGAGGATCCGAACGGCATGAACCTCGAGCTGATCGAGCGGTCGCCGCCGCCAGGCGGCAGCAAGTAGCATGGATTTGCACAGAGACCACGAGCGGACGAGGGGCAGAGCAACATGAGACGGGTGTCGTGGGGAACTTGTGCGGCGGCCGCGGTCGTCGCGGCCGCTCTCGGCGCGCAGGCGCAGACGTCGGCGCCCATTCAGGCGAGCGACGTGCCGCAGCGCAAGAAGGTGGCGCCTCTGCCGCCGCGCGGCACCTACGTGCCGCCGAAGACCTCGTGGGGCGACCCCGCGATCGCCGGCGCGTACAACAACAGCGACGAGAGCGGCATTCCGTTCGAGCGGCCGGCCGAGTACGCGGGTCGTACGCTCGACAGCTTCACGCCGGAGGAGCTCGCGAAGATCACGAGGCAGCGCCAGGAGCAGACCATCGAGCGCAATCCGACGCTGTCCGAGTTTCCGGGCGCCACGAGCCCGATGCACTGGTTCGAGAACTACTTCGCGGCCAACAGCCGGGCGTGGCTCGTCTCCGATCCGCCGGACGGCAAGGTGCCCGAGCTGACGGACGAGGCGCGGCAGCGGGCGGCGGCACGCGAGGAGGCTCGCAAGGGACGCGGACCGGCGGATTCCTACACGGATCGCAGCCTGTACGACCGCTGCATCACGCGCGGCGTGCCGGGCTCGATGATGCCGGCCATCTACGGCAACTCGTATCAGATCATGCAGAGCCCCGACGCGGTGACCATCACGTACGAGATGATCCACGACACACGGGTGATCCCGCTCGACGGCCGGCCGCACGTCGCGCCCGCGATACGCCAGTACCTGGGTGACGCGCGCGGTCACTGGGAGGGCAACACGCTGGTCGTCGAGACCACGAATTTCAACGACAGGGTGCCGTTCCGCGGCTCGAGCCAGGAGCTCAAGCTCATCGAGCGCTTCACGCCGCTCGGCCCGGACACGCTCGAATGGTCGGTAACCTTCGACGATCCGCACACCTGGGCGCGGCCGTGGACGTTCGCCATGAACCTCACGCACGACGAATCGCAGCCGCTGTTCGAGTACGCCTGCCACGAGGGCAACTACGGCCTGCGCAACATGTTGTCGGCTGCGCGCGCCGAGGAAGCGGCCGCGCAGAAGAAGGGCAAGTAGGGCGGACGACGTGCGCCGCCGCCGCTCAGCCGCGGCGGTGTTTGCGGGCGGGCTTCAGCAGATCCACGAACGCGTCCGGGTGGCACGGCTTGCTGAAGAAGAACCCCTGCATCTCGTCGCAGCCGTTCTCGCGCAGGAACTCGTATTGGGCCGCGGTCTCGACGCCTTCGGCCACGACGCGCACGCCGAGCGCCTTGCCCAGCGTCACGACGGCCTTCGTGATGGCCGTGTCGTCGACGCTCTCCGGTATGTCGCGAACGAAAGCTCGATCGACCTTCAGCGTATCGATCGGAAAGCGCTTCAGCTGCGACAGTGACGAGTAGCCGGTGCCGAAGTCGTCGATCGCGAGCCTGACGCCGAGCTCCTTGATCGCGGCCGCCTTCGCGGCGGCGATGTCGACGTGCTGCATGATCATGCTCTCGGTGATCTCGAGCTCGAGGAGCCCCGGCGCCATGCCCGTGTCCGCCAGGATCGCGGCCACGTCGCTCAGCAGCGCGGGATCCTTGAACTGACGCGGCGAGAGGTTGACCGAGATCACGACGCCCGGCAGGCCGCGCTTCTGCCACGCCACGTTCTGCTCGCAAGCGGTGCGCATGACCCACTTGCCGATCGCGACGATGAGCCCCGTGTCTTCCGCGAGCGGAATGAAATGCGCGGGTGGCACCGTGCCGAGATCGGGGTTCCACCACCGCAGCAGCGCCTCGGCGCCCCTGATTTCTCCCGTCGCAATGTCCACGCGCGGCTGGTACTGCAGCGAGAACTCGCCGCGTTGCAGCGCGTGCGCGAGGCGCACCTCGAGCTCGAGATCCTCGACGGACATCGGGCTCATGTCGGCAGAATAGAGCTGGAAGTTGTTCTTGCCCTCTTCCTTGGCCAGGTACATCGCCATGTCGGCGTGCTTCATCAGGGTCGTCGCGTCGCGTGCGTCCTGCGGATAGGTCGCGACGCCGATGCTAACGGTCACGCGGCACTCGTGGTCCATGACGGTCAGAGGCGCATGCATGCTGACCAGGATCTGGCGCGCGACCTCGCTGGCCGCCTCCGTGCCTTCCAGATCCTCGAGCAGAACGACGAACTCGTCGCCGCCCAGGCGACCGACGACACCGGCATCACGGACGCAGGTGCGCAATCGTGCGGCCACCTCCTGCAATAGCAGGTCGCCGGCTTCGTGACCGAGCGAGTCGTTGACGATCTTGAAACGGTCGAGGTCGATGAACAGCACAGCGCAACGCCGGTCGTGGCGCTTCGCGGTCTCGATGGCGTGCCCGAGCAGCTCGCCGAAGAGCGTCCGGTTCGGCAGGTCCGTGAGCTCGTCGTGGGTCGCGAGATAGTGGACGCGCGCCTCGGCCGCCTTGCGGGCCGTGATGTCCTCGACGATCGCAACGTCGTACAGCGGCTTGCCGTCGGCCGTGCGGCGGGTGGCGGCCGTGATGCGCATCCAGAGCGTGGTGCCATCCTTGCGCTGGCAGCGCTTCTCGAGGGTGACGGTGTCGATGTCTCCGGCGTGCAGGCGCGCGCGGTCCCGATCCGCCATCTGAGCGTCGTCAGGATGCGAGATGTCCCAGATCGTGAGCGCGAGCAGCTCCTCTCCGGCGTAGCCCAGCATGTCGCGCAGACGGCCGTTGCACCAGATGAACCTGCCGTTCACGTCGACGTGGGCGATGCCGACTGCGGCCAGCTCCACCGTGCTGGCGTAACGGGCTTCGCTCTCGCGCAGCCGATGCTCGAGGGCGCGCCGCTCCGTGATGTCGTGGATCGTGCCTACGATTGCGATGGGCCGCCCCTGGGGGTCGGTGCGTGCCTCCACGAGTTGCTCGACGAGCTTCTCGCGCCCCCCGGCGAGCACGAGCCGGCTCTCGGTCGGACGGTAGGCGTCCGGGCCGGCGGAGATCGTGCTCTGGCCTTCGATCAGGATCTGGCGGTCGTCGGGATGGACCTTCGCTAGGAAGTTGTCGAAGGTGGCGGGGTAGTGCTGCGGGTCCTCCTCGAGGATTCGATACAGCTCTTCCGACCACCAGCTCTGGTTGGTCGAGAGGTCCCACTCCCAGTTGCCGATTTTGGCGAGGCGCTGCGCTTCGCGGTAGCGCATCTCGGTGAGCCGCAAGGCCGCGTCGGTGGCGCGCTGCTCGGTGACGTCCTGCAGCGTGCCGTTCAGCTCAACGGCGCGGCCGTCGGCGTCGAGCAGCGCGGCGCCCTGACTCTGGAACACCTTCAGCGTTCCGTCCGGCAACACGATGCGCACGTCGATGGGCTCGATCTCCTGACCCTTGGCGACCTGCGCCGTCCGCTGCGCGATACGCTCGCGATCGTCGGGGTGGATCAGCGCGACGTAGCGTTCGAACGGCCGCTGCTCGATCGCCGGATCGAGCTGCAGCATCCGGTACATCTCGTCGGACCACCAGTGCTCGTCGGAGACGAGGTCCCAGGTCCAGCTGCCGATCCTGGCGATACGCTGCGCCTCCTTGAGGCGCGCTTCGATGCGTGCGCCGTGCCCGCGATCACGCGGCGGCGCGCTACGCAGCACGCACACGGTGAACGCGACATCGAGGAGGTCGAGCGTGCCGGCGTCGGCGTGCACGCTGATCGAAGTGCCGTCCTTGCAGTGCACGGCGACTTCGCGAGGGGCGGGCGGAGTGCCGGCGCCTTCGGGCGCGGCGCCCTGCAGCCCCGCCGGCAGCAGGCGTCGCAGCGGGTGGCCCACGAGCTCGGCCGAGACGTATCCGAACCGGTGCACGACGTGACGGTTCACGAATACGATCACGCCGCGCGAATCGAGCAGGACAGCCGGATCGGTCAACGCCTCGAGCGTCGCGAATACGGCGGCGTGCTGCGCGGCAGCGACCGGTGTCTCCGCGGTCGCGCGAGGCGTGTTGCGAGCGTCCCCCATGACTCCTGCGGGGGCTTCCAAGGTCGCGGCGGGCGCCCGCCGCTGGCCCGTCGCCCGGTTCGCGACGGTGATGCCGCTCCTAAGACGGCTCAATAGCCAGTGTCTTTACGATCGGCCCGCGAGACTGTGATGCGGCTCACGATGGCGAGCGAGGGAGCGCCGGACGCCCGGTTCCGCGGCGCCACGCCCCATCCACGCGGGAGTCCGCTATGATCTGCTGACGAATCGGCCCCGGAGGGGAGCTCAATGGTGACGAACCGTCGGAACTTCATCGCTGGATGCACAGCCGCGCTTGCGGCTTCGCAGCTCGGAGGCGGTCGCGCGGCGGCCGCGGACAAGGTGCCCGTGCTCGGTCTCATCTTCCCGCCCGCCGATCGCGGCATTCCGGAGGAAGGGGTCGCGATGTACGGCGATCGTCTGAAGTTCGTCGTGACCGGTCTCGGCGTAGAGCGCATGACGCCGGAGGGCTTCGATGCCGTCATGGAACGCATCCCCGCCGCCGCCAAGAAACTCGCGGCGGCCGGCGCCGAGGCCATCGAGCTCACGGGCACTTCGCTGACGTTCTACAAGGGCGAGGCGTACAACCAGAAGCTTCGGAAGACCGTCACGGACGCGTCGGGGCTGCCGGCGACCACGATGAGCAATGGCGTGATCGAGGGACTCAAGGCCGTCGGCGCGCGCAAGGTCGCGGTCGCGACCGCTTACAACGAAGAGGTCAACAAGCGACTGCGGGCGTTCCTGATCGAGCACGGGCTCACACCCGTCGTCGTGACCGGGCTCGGCCTCGAAGCCATCCGCGACGTCGACCACGTGACGCAGGACGACCTGATCGCGTTCGGCGAGCGCGTGCGCAAGTCCGCCGCCGATGCGGATTCGCTGCTGGTCTCGTGCGGTGGCTTCCGCACGCTCGAGATCATCGCGCCGCTCGAAGCGCGCACGGGCGTGCCCGTGATCTCGAGCATGCCGCACGGCCTCTGGGCCGGCGCGCGGCTGGTTGGCCTGAGCGGCGCGGCGCCAGGCTATGGCAGGTTGCTGTCGCGCAAGGCATAGCGGGCGCGCCTGCATGCCGGGCCCGCGTCACCTCGGCTGTGTTGCGGGGCTGACGCTCGTCGCAGCGAGCGTCGTCGCCCAGCCTGCGGCGCCGCGGCCGGAAGCTACGGAGGTCTGGAAACCCGTACCTCCCGTCGTCACGCCGGGGCCGGCGCTCCCGCCGGCCGGGCCGCCGTCGGATGCCGTCGTGCTGTTCGATGGCACGACGCTCGCCGAGTGGGTCGACCCACGGGACGGCTCTCCCGCCAGGTGGACGGTCGGCGACGGCTGTCTGCGCGTCGAGAAGGCGGTCGGCAACATCGAAACGCGGCGTCGCTTCCGCGACTATCAGCTGCACCTCGAGTGGCGCATCCCCGCGGATGTCGCGGGGGCCGGGCAGGCGCGCGGCAACAGCGGCGTGTTCCTCGCGTCGACCGGCGCCGGTGACCGCGGCTACGAGCTGCAGATCCTCGATTCGTACCGCAACGAGACCTACGTGAACGGCATGGCCGGCAGCCTCTACAAGCAGTCGCCGCCGCTCGTGAACGCGAGCCGTCCGCCGGGCGAATGGCAGACGTACGATGTCGTCTGGCATGCGCCGCGCTTTCATGCCGACGGCACGCTGGATGCGCCGGCGCGCGCGACGGTGCTCTTCAACGGCGTGCTCGTGCAGGACGACTTCGCGCTGCGCGGGGAGACGGTCTACGTCGGCACGCCGGCATACTCGGCGCACGGCGCTGCGCCGATCAAGCTGCAGGCGCACAACGATCCGAGCACCCCGATCTGCTTCCGCGACATCTGGGTGCGCCCGTTGCCGTGAGACGCGTGCGCACGGCAACGCGAGTCGGTGTTCTGGCGCTGCTGATCGGCGTTGCGGCGCACGCGGCCGGGCCGACGCCACGTCACATCGACGTCGGGGGCGTGCAGCGCGAGTTTCTGGTCGTGACACCGGAGGCCATGCCCGCGGGACCGCGGCCGCTCGTGCTCGTGCTGCACGGCCATCTCGGCACGGCGGCGAACGCACTCGGCGGCGGGATGGCCCCATCACCGCTGTCGGCCTGGCTCGACATCGCGGCGCGCGAGAAGGTGCTGGTCGCGGCCCTGCAGGGACTGACGGGCGCGGACCGGCGCACCGGGTGGCACGACTGCCGCAGCGATGCGACCGACAATCCGCGCGTCGACGACGTGGCGTTCGCTGCGGCGGTGGCGCGGCGGCTCGTTGCGGAGAGCCGCGCGGATCCGCAGCGCATCTATGTCATGGGCATGTCGAACGGCGCCATGATGACGCTGCGGCTCGCGCTCGAGATGCGGCCGGCGCCCGCCGCCGTTGCCGCCGTGGCCGGCACGCTGGCCGCGCAGTCCGACTGCAAGGCCGCACCTGGGCGACGGGTGTCGGTGCTGCTGATCCACGGCACGGAGGATCCGCTGGTGCCGTACGAGGGTGGCGGAGTGGGCTTCGGCGAGCGGCGCGATCGCGGCCAGGTGCTGAGCGTGGCCGCGACGCGCGATTTCTGGCTGCGTGCAGACGGACTCGACCGTGCGCAGCCAATCGAGTACTCGTTCCCGCATCGCGGCGACGACGCGACGCGTGCGCGCAAGGTCACGTACGGCACGGACCCTGGGCCGCAGGTGGTCGTGATCACGATCGAGCATGGCGGTCACGTGGAGCCGAGCCGGCGCTTCCGCTACGGTGCGCTCTACAACCGCATCGTCGGCGCGCAGAACCGCGACCTCGAGTCGGCGGAAGAAGCGTGGGCGTTCTTCAGGACCAAGAAAGCGGATGCGGCCGACGGCCCGAAGTGAGACACTTCGACGCGATCCCCGCAGCGACACTCTGAACGGTGCAGCATGGCGTTACCTCCCGGCGTTGCGCAACGCGACTTCTCGAAGGCCCTCGAAGAGTTCGGCAACGCGCTCGGGCGCGAATGGGTGTTCACCAGCGACGAGGATCTGAAGCTCTATCGCGACGCCTACTCGCCGTTCTTCGGCGAACCGGAGGATCGCGTGGCCTCCGCCGCCGTGGCGCCGAACAGCACGGAGCAGGTGCAATCCGTCGTCCGCATCGCGAACAAATACAAGCTCCCGCTCTGGACGATCTCGACCGGCCGCAATCTCGGCTACGGCGGCTCGTCGCCCGCGTATTCCGGCAGCGTGGTCGTCGATCTGAAGCGCATGAACCGCGTCATCGAGGTCAACGACAAGACGCACTACGCCGTCGTCGAGCCCGGCGTGAGCTACTTCGATCTCCACCGCTACATCCAGGAGCACGAGCTCAAGGTCTGGATCGATCCCGCGGACCCTGGCTGGGGCAGCCCCGTGGGGAACTCGCTCGAGCGTGGCGGCGGGCGCACGCCGATGCGCGATCACTGGAACGCCGTGTGCGGCATGGAGGTCGTGCTGCCGAGCGGCGAGGTGCTGCGCACGGGCATGGGCGGGCTGCCGAACACGCAGGTGTGGCACCAGTACAAATACGGCTTCGGGCCGCTCGTCGATGGTCTCTTCTCGCAGTCGAACTTCGGCATCGTGACGCGCTTAGGTCTCTGGCTCATGCCGGCGCCCGAGGCGTATCGCGACGGCCGCGTGAGCGTGCCGCTGCACGACGACCTCGTGCCGTTCATGGAGCACTACGCGTACCTCATGAACTCCGACATCCTGCGGGGCACGATGCTGCTCGAGAGCCCGCTGCTGAATTACCACGCGTCGCAGGGCGGATCGTTCTTCGAGATGCCGGGCGGCCCGTCTACGCGTGAGCTCGACCGCATGGCAATCGATCGCAAGCTGCCGTACTGGAGCGCGGAGTTCCGCTTCTGGGGGCCACCGCGCGTGATCGACGCACAGTGGGAAACGGTGAAGGAGAGGTTCGGCACGATCCGCGGCGCCACTTTTCAGGACGGCCGCAATTACCGTTTCCCGACCCAAGTGGACCAGAGCGATCCGACGCTGACCGTCGCGCTCGGAGTGCCGAGCCTCGGCGTGTTCGGGCTGCTGCAGGGCGGCGGGCACCTGGGGTTCTCGCCGATCATTCCGATGACGGGCGAGGCCGTCTTCAAGGCGCAGAAGGTGTACGGCCAGCTGTACGCGGACATGAATCTGCCCGTGGGCAATCAGTTCGCGGCGCTGCCGTGGTCGTACAACCCGCGCGCGCTCGTGCTGCTGTTCGGCATTCCGATGTCGCACGACAAGGCCAGGAATCAGGATGGCCGGAAGATCTTCGAGAAGCTGGTCGAAGTGTCCGCGGCCAACGGCTGGGCCGAGTACCGCACGCACGTGGCGTTCATGGACAAGGTGGCCGACGCGTACTCGTTCAACAACCACGCGATGCGCCGCTTCCACGAGACGCTGAAGGATGCCATCGACCCGAACGGCATCCTGTCGCCGGGCAAGTCGGGCATCTGGCCGAAGCGCCTGCGCGGCAAGCGACCGGCGTGACGAGTCTCGCAGTCGCCGCGTCGCGACGCTTGCGCCGGTGCCGGCGCGGCGTTAGCATGCCGCCCGCTATGAACAAACGCGCCACGGCCATGCAACTCGTATATCTCCACTGGAGGTGGACTGCCTGATCGTGCGCGTTTAGCAGGAAGGGCAGTCGTCAGTAACCGCGACTGCCGAACCAATGAAACCCTGGTCAGGCAGCCGCCTCACCGGGGTTTTTCGTTTATGAGCACGAGCAACGTCGAGAACATCCTGATTCGCCGCGTCGAGCCCGATGATTTCCGCGGGCTGAAGAGCATCGCGGAGCAGCCGCTGGCCGTGTACGGCACGCTGCAGCTGCCGTTTCCGTCCGCACAGGCCTGGCGCCAGCGGCTCGAGCAGCAGACCGGTAACCACTACGGACTCGTCGCGTGCGCGCGCGACGCGATCGTGGGCAGCCTGAGCCTCTCGGTCCCGGAGCGTTCGCCGCGGCGCGCGCACGTGGGCGAGATCGGTGTCGCCGTGCACGATCAGTGGCAGGGCCGGGGCATCGGCACTGCGCTCGTGCGCGCGGCCGTCGATCTCGCCGACCGCTGGCTGAACCTGCGCCGGCTCGAGCTCACGGCGTACGCCGACAACGAGCGCGCGCTGAAGCTGTACCGGAAGTTCGGCTTCGAGATCGAAGGCCTGCTGCGGCGCTACGCGTTTCGCGACGGCGCGTTCGTGGACGCCTACGTGCTGGCGCGGCTGCGATAGGCATTCGCGCCGGCGTCGGTACCGGGTTCGGTCTCGACGCCGGCGCGGCGGCCATGCGAGGCAGGCGCGAGCGTCCAGCATGGCACTCGCGACACCTGTTGCGGCGCGGGTGACCATGGCAGCATTAATGGTCACACGATCCTGTGACGAGGTGGCGGTCGATGGCTCGCATCAAAATGGCTGCATGTACGTTTGCCGTGCTGGGGGCGGTATTCGCGGGAGGCGCGATTGCGCAGCCGCCGAAGCCGGGCGTCAAGGGGTACGAGGTGGAGTGGGTCTACCGCGTCCGCTACGGCTTCATCGACGAGTGGTGGGACCTGTTCCGCAAGTATCAGATCCCCGTGCTCGATCGCATGAAGCAGCAGGGCTACATCGTCGACTACCGCATCTACCACCCGCAGTTCCACGTCGACGAGGCCTCACGCTGGGATTACCGCGTCGAGATCACCTATCGCGACCAGGAAGCCGGATCCCACGAAGAGGAGATTGCGCAGGAGCTGTTCAAGGACGCTGTCACGCGCAAGCGCGACGAGCTGCGTCGCTGGGAGCTCACGACCAATCACTGGGATCTGCCGATCTACCAGGTCGATACGACCAAGAGCCGGTAGGCTGCGCCGGAGCGGTGCGCCGGCCGGCGTTTTTTTGGCTTTCATAGGTCCGAGAAAGAGCGTGTAAGTCGTTGATGGTAATTTGGTAGTAGGGTCCCGCAAGGACCGGTTGGAGGAGTGACCATGCTGACAAGAGCCGTAGCCTTGAGTGTGTCACTGGCCGTGGCCGGAGGGGCTTTCGCACAGGGTCAGCCGCCGCCGCCCCCCGCCCCGGCGTGCACGCGAGCGGAGCTCAAGGCCGCCACCGAGGCCTACGTCGCGGCACAGACGTCCGGCGATGCCTCGAATATGGCGTTCGCCGACAAGGCCGTCTACCGCGAGAACATGGCGGACGTCGCCAAGGGCGACGGGCTCTGGAACAAAGCGCTGCCGATTGCCCTGTCCCGCAGCTTTCTCGATCCCGTGCGCTGCAAGACCTTCACCGAGGTCATCGTGACGCAGGGTGGTCACCCTTATGTGATCGGCACGCGGCTCTATGTCGATCAGAGGAAGATCACGCGCATCGACAGTCTCGTGACGGACAAGGGCGATTGGCTGTTCAACGCCAACGCGTACCTGAAGTACTCGAGCGCCGAGGATTGGAGCCCGCCGAAGAAGTCGGCCCGTGCGTCCGGTCAGGAGCTCATCAACGCGGCGAACAGCTACCTCGACCAGTTCTCGGACAAGTTCGTGAAGACGCCTTGGGGGCGCCCGTGCGCGCGGCTCGAGGGCGGCGCCTACACGAACCGCGACGGCAAGAAGGATGCGAGCTGCGAGGTCGGCATTCCGCCCGGCGTGCTCTACATCGTGAACCGCGACTACGTGGTCGATGAGGAACAGGGCGTGATCAACGTGTTCTGCCGCTTCGGCAACAGCAGCACGGGCATGCCCGACTCGCATACGTTCCGGCTCGTGAACGGCAAGCTCGCGAACGTGCACACGCTCAGCGTGAACCTGAATCCGAATCAACCGTCGCCGCAGGCGGACGACAACGGCGCGATCATCCGTTAGTCAGACGATCTGATACTCGGGCGTGCTCATGACGAGATGCGCCGTCATGCGCAGCGGATCCTCGAGATAGGAACGCGCTCGCTCGAGATCCTCGGTGCCGATCTCCTTCGTCAGAAACGCGACGAATGCCTCGCGGGTCGCGCTCGCGAGCGGTACGCGCAGCAGGCGCGTGGCAAGGTGGTCGACGGCGTCCGCGGCCGTCTTCGCCCCGCTGCCGAGCACGAGCGCCGTGAGGTCGAAGCGGGCCGCATCGCGCGGCGTGGGAATCAGCTTGCGGGCAGCCTGCTCCCAGCCGATGTAGCCGGAGATCCGTGTGTTGAAGCGCTCGTCACGCTCGAGCGCCACACGATCGAACGTGCTCATCGTCGCGGGATCGCTCACGGCCGTGGCCGCGCCGATGTCGTAGCCGTCGCGCAGCCGCTGCCCGAGCACGTCGTCCGTGCCCGCCGTGAAGTTCCAGTCGCGGAAGCCCGTCATGTCGGGGATCAGCACGTCGCGCGCCACGTTGCCGCGCGCGATCAGGAGGCCCGGCGTGATCCACGCCTTGCCGCCGGCCCAGCCGGCGACCGACGGCGGATTCAGCAGGTGCTGTCCCATGGCGATCGTCGACTGGTTGAAATCCGGCACGCCGGGAACGGTGGCCGACCCCAGTTGCCTCATCATGGCGATCATGTGCTCGACGGGGCTCTTGATGTGTCCGCCGTAGCTCGCCGCACTGTAGAAATCCTTCGACGTGAAGATGGCCGTCAGCAGCGCCTTCACGTCGTAGTCGGCGGAGCGCAGCACGGCGCCGAGCGACTTGCGGAGCTGCGGCGAGAGCTCTTCGCGCACGAGGAATCGATAGATCTTGCCCGCCAGGAATTCGGCGGTGACCGGTTGCTCGAAGATGATCTCGATGACGTCCGCGCCGTCGAAGTTGCCGCGGCGACCGAGGAAATCTTTCGCGCCCGCGTCGTGCTTGGCCGGGTCGACGTGAAAAGCCAGATCGTCGAAGTACCAGCCCGTGAAGGCGCGCGCGCATTCGCGCACGTCCTTCTCCGTGTAGTTGCCGACGCCCATCGTGAAGAGCTCCATGACTTCGCGCGCGAAGTTCTCATTCGGCGCGCCCTTCACGTTGTACTGCGCGTCGAGGAAGTACAGCATCGCCGGCGTCTGTGCGACCTTGAGGGTCAGGTCGCGCACGTTGCCCGTGGCGTAGCGCTCGAAGAGCTCGATCTGCTGCAGCATCTTCCGGTAGTCGCGCACCTTGTTCTCGTGGGTCGCGAAGTGCCCGTGCCAGAAGAGCGCCATCTTCTCCTCGAGCGGATGCGTGGTCGCGACCATGCGGTTGGCCCACCAGTAGCCCAGGCGCCGCGTCTCGAGCATTGTCGCGCGCAACCAGTAGAAGAACCGGTCCGATACGGGCTGCACCGGCCGGTTGCCCGCGGGCTTCGTGCTGACGCCCATCGACTCGCCGTGCCGCTCCGCGCGGTCCGTCGCCTCGGGCCGGCTGTCCGGAAAGCCCGTGAGCGTAGGGTCCCAGAGACCGGACTCGACGAACGGGGTCAGCTTCGGGTTCGCAACGCGCTCGTAATGCACGAGGTGCGCAACGGCGCGTTCGAGGCCGAGATCCGCGAGCCTCCGGATCTCCTCCGGCGTTCCCCCGAAGCCCGCGTGGGCGAGCAGGTGGGCCGCACGGTCGTAGCTCCACTCGCTGCGCGGCAAGGGCGAAAGGTCGTCCTGCCAAGCGGCCTGGCCGGGCGACCATGTGTTCTTCAGAATCATGGTATTACGCCTTCATCATGCCAAGGCTGTCGAACTTTGCGCCGAGGACTTTCGCGGCATCCGCACCGAGCCAGTCCCCGATCAGCGTGGCGTACACGCGCCGGAAATCGGTGGTGCTCGCTAGATTGTCGCCGAGCACGAGGTCGGAGAGGCTCGGCGGCGCGCCGTACTGGCCGCCCTTGACCGCGTTGCCGATCACGAAGTTGATCTGGGCGGTGCCGTGGTCGGTGCCGAGACTGGTGTTCTCGGGTACGCGGCGGCCGAACTCGCTGTGCACGTACAGCACCACGTCGTCGGCGCGGCCGATGCGCTGCATCTCCTGGAAGAAGCCCTCGATCGCGTCGGCGCAGTACTGCAGTTGCCGGTCGTGCGGAGCTGCCTGATTCACGTGGGTGTCGAACAGACTGCCGCGCAGCGGCACGTAGTACAGCTGCGTCGGAAAACCCGCTTCGATCAACGCGACGACCTTGTCGAGGTCGAGCAGACGCAGGTCCGCATTGGCCTTCGCCCGATACTGTGTCCACGCGGCGCGCACCGCTTCCGAGGCCTGCGCGGCGCTGCGGGTCACCTCGAGCAGGTAGCGGTGCGATTCCGTCACGGGCGCGGTCTGCGCCGCCAGCGTATCGACGGCGGATTTCTCCTGAGCGAACACGCCGCGCTTGAATGCGGCCGGGTCGACGAACACGAGCGGCACGTGCTTCTCGGCTTTGACGGCCAGCGTCTGGTTCTCGGCGACGTTCACGATCAGGTTCGCACGCACGCCCTGCGGATCGAGCCCGGACGCCGTGCGGCCGATCCAGCCGAACTCGTTGCCGCTGTTGGGCGCCGCCGTGTGCCAGAACGACATGGACGTGAAGTGCGAGAACGACGGCTGGTCGTAGCCGACGCCGTGCACGATCGCGACCTTGCCGTCGTCGTACAGGTTCTTCAGCGCGCCCAGGGATTTGTGCCAGCCGAAATGCGCGTCGATCTTCAACACGTCCGCTTCGCGGATGCCGATCGTCGGCCGGTGCCTGTAGTAGAGGGGGTCGCCGTACGGCACGATCGTGTTCAGGCCGTCGTTGCCGCCGAACCACTCGAACACCACGAGTATCCTGCCGTTCGGGCTCGCGGCGACGCTCTTGCTGGCCTGTGCCAGCGCCGGGGGCGCCGCGCCGAGCCCGCCGGCGAGGCCGAAGCCGATGCCGCCCGCACCGAGCCGCAGCAGATCGCGGCGCGAGAGGCCGCTGTCGCCGAAGGGATCTTTCGTGGGCATGAAGGCTCCCCCTGAGTTCGCGGTCCGGGGAGGCGTGCGCGAGGCAGCGGTGCCCGGACCGCGATCCGAGTATGCCGCGATTCGCGGCAAGCCGCACGCACGTGGGCGCGTCGCGTCAGCTCACTTGAACGTGAAGATGTCCTCGTCCGCGGGCTTCTGCATTCCCTGCTCGTGGTACTCCTGCCAGATCTGCGCCCACGGGCGGCCGAACATGTCGGGCACCTTGTACTGGATCACGGTTCCCGGTGCGACCGGCGTTGCGCGCCCGTTCAGCGGGTAGATCGTCGGCACGCACTCGATGAACTGATACGGCTCGCCGGCTTCGACCTCGCTCGACTTCACGAGATTGCGGACCATGCGGATCGGCTGAACCAGCGCTTCCGGATCATAGAAGATGCCTTCGTGATTCAGGCCAACGACCTTGCCCGCGGCGTCGCGAGTGGGCGTATAGATCTCGATCGTCTGCAGCTTGCTCGAGAACTCGAAGTTGCCGTGCACCTTCCAGCCCTGGATGTTCGATGTCCACGTGATCAGCACGTCCTTGTCCCAGAAGCCGACGGTCTCGCCGTACCACTTCGGCACTTCGGCGCCGAGGTGCGGCACGCTGCCGTTCACGTCGAAAGTGCGGCCTATGTTCACATGCGTGATGAAGTTGTCCGCGTCACCGGCGAGTATCTGCACGAGCTTCGGTGTCACGATGATCGAGTGCGCCTGATTCGTCACGCCGTGGTAATGCCAGCGGCGCATGAAGCCCTCGGGCCAGCAGTATTGGGCCGGCCACTGCGGCGCGTTCGTGTGGCCGTCGTGATACATCTCCTCGACCATGCGCGTCTGGTACTCGGGCGTCAGCAGCGACAGCACGGTCGGGATCTGCGTCCAGAAGATCTCCGCGTACCAGTTCTGGCCGCGTGGCCACAGATAGCGGCCGCTGATGTCGCCCGGCACCGTCGCGTAGGTGTGCTCGGTGGGACCGCCGCGGCGGCGCGTCTCCTCGAGCAGGGCCGCGTAGTGTTCGGCCGCGGTCTTGAACGGGTAGGGGCTCACGAGCGCCTCGCGCGGCAGGCCGCGATCGCAGTAACCCCACGCGGCCGAGCGCGGGGGATCGTCGCCGACCAGCGGCTTCACGTTGCCGCGTGCGGCCCACTGGGCCTCGAGAGCACCGTTGCTGTTGCAGCGGAAGTAGCGCGGGTCGCTCCAGAGCGCCTTGTCCTTGTAGAAGTCCGTCGACGTGAAGACGTCGACCGGCAGCGGCTTGACGCCCTTCGGCACGGCGCCGTTCCACGCGGAGCCGTGGCGGGTCTCGACGGGCTTGCCGTCGGGGCCCGGCTTCGTCGCCCGGAACGGCCCCACCATCCAGTACCGCTCGGGCAGCCCGGGGATCTCCGCGGGCGGATAGGCTTCGATGTCGGGATTCGTCGGGTTCGGGATGGCAACCGCGAGCGGCGCCGCGCGCCCGACACTCTTGAACCCGATGTCGGCGACCGCCTGCGCGCTGGCGGCCGGATCGAGAAGTGCCGCGACCGCGAGTGCTGCAACCAACTGGCAGAGCGCGGTCACGTTGACGAGAGGCGCGACGATCTTCGGCATGGTCGGCTCCTTGGCGGTCGCGCCACTCTGCCACAAGCCCGCGCGCGGGCACAGGCGCGATGCCTTGCGCGGCGGCGCCCGCAGCGCCGTCCGCCGTGGCGTCACACCACAGCCTCTAGTACGATCCCTGCGCTGCGGGTCGGTGGCCCGCACACCCAAAGAACAAGAAGGGGGGAAGCCATGCGCGCGTTGTTGCTCGTCGGTGCAGTCGCCGTTGTGTCGTCGTCCGCCATTGCCCAGCAGCCCGCCGCCGGCTCGGGCAAGACCATGGTTTCCGCTGCCGACGTGGCCGCGCTGATCGCCAAAGCGAAAGCGGAGCGCAAGGACCAGCCGATCATTGCGCAGTCGATGTTGCAGATCGCGCCGTACAACGTGAGCCTCGAGTACCGTGCCTCCGTCGGCAACGCGGCCGTGCACGAGACCGAAGCGGAGTTGTTCTACGTCGTCGACGGCTCGGCCACGCTGGTCACGGGCGGCAAGCTGACGGCCGAGAGGCGAACGAACGCCGAGAACCTCACGGGCACGGGCATCGAAGGCGGCGAGTCGCGTCACGTGGCCAAGGGGGATTTCATCCTGGTGCCCGACCACACGCCGCACTGGTTCAGCAAGATCGACGGCACGGTCGTACTGATGTCGTTGCACCTGCCATTGCATGCGGCGCACTAGCGTGTCGGGACGGCCGGCCGTCCGGCAGACCCGGAGGGGACGTCGATGACGCCCTTGAAGATCGTGCGCGGGCTCGCGATTGCCGGCACGCTGACGCTGGTTGCGGGCTCGCCGGCGCTCGCGCACCACGGCTTCGGGCTGTTCCAGATGGAGAAGCTCGCCGACTGGTCCGGCACGCTCACGAAGTTCGAGCTCGTGAATCCGCACTCGTATCTGTACTTCGACACCGTCGGCGCCGACGGTAAACCGCTGTCGATGCGCTGCGAGATGCGTGCGGCCACGTTGATCAAGCGCTCGGGCTGGAAGACGGAGGAGTTCGTTCCGGGCCGGCACGTCGACATCCACGGCCATCCGCATCGCGACGATCCCCACTCGTGCTACCTCGAGAGCGTCACGATCGGCGGCAAGACGTCGATCGATCGCAACGATCAGTTCACGCGCGCACCGGTCGACACTTCGAAGCGGCCGCTGCGACTGGCGTCGGGCGAGCCGAACATCTCGGGCGACTGGGCCGTGGAGCAGGCCGTGCTGACGATTCCGCCGAGCGGCGGGCGCGGGGATCTCGTGCCGCGCAGCGTCCGCGAAGCGTACGCCGCGGGCAAGATCACGCTGGCCGAGATCCGTGCGCGCAATCCGGCGCCATCGAAGCCGCAATACACGCCGGCGGGTCAGGCGGCCGCGACGGCGTTCCGCATGTGGTCGCCGGAGGACAATCCGCGACTCTCCTGCAAGCCGACGAGCATCATCTTCGACTGGACGTTCGACTGGCCGGTCAATCGCATCACGCAGACCACCGTGAACGGCGAGAAGGTCATCGACATCGATTACGGCCTGTACAGCAACACGCGGCGCATCCACTTGGGTCTGGACAAGCATCCGTCGGGACTCGTGCCGAGCAACGCGGGCCATTCGATCGGCCGCTGGGACGGCGACACGCTGGTCGTCGATACCGTGGGCTTCACGGCGGGCGTGCTCGTGCCGCCGACGAAGAGCAGCGACAAGCTGCACGTCGTCGAGCGCTTCACGTTCGATCCGAAGACGTTCTCGCTGAAGCGCGAGTACACGGTCGAGGACCCCGTGTACCTGGCGGCGCCGTACACGGGGCAGGACACGGTGCTGCTGTCGGACACGCCGTTCGAGAAGCAGCGCTGCTCGGAGCTGACGTACGAGTTCACGCAGCCCGGCAACTGACGCTTCAGACTGCGAGCTTTGGGGGTGGGCGCCGGCACGTTCCGGCGCGAGTTCGGGGGATTCGGGGCTGTCGATCATGAGCCGGTTCAGGCATTTCCTGGTGCTCGCCGTGGCGAGCGTCGTCGCGTTGCAGTGGGCAGCTTCTGCACACGCCTACACGGCCGAGCAGGCTACGGCGGGGCGCGCCGCGTTCCAGGACGCCTGCGCGATGTGCCACGGCGCCAACCTGCGCAACCTGCCGAACGCCATTCTGGCGGCACCGGAGTTCGGCGCGCGCTGGACGGGTCGCACGACCGCCGACCTGCTCCAGCAACTGAAGGCCACGATGCCGCCCGAGGCTCCCGGCAGCCTGCCGGAGGCCAGCTACCTTGGCATCATCTCGTTCCTGCTGCAGACCAATGGCTTTGCAGCGAACACGACGCCGCTGACCGCGGCCACGTCGGCGGTCATCGGCAGCGACGCGCTCGCGCCGGCGCGCCCGGCCGCCGAGCCTGTCGGCGTGACGGTGGCCGGCACCGTTCGCGACTTCGTGCCGCTGACCGAGCAGGCGCTGCGGAATCCCTCCGCCGGCGACTGGCCCATGCTGCGCCGCGACTATGGCGCCTCGAGCTACAGCCCGCTGAAGGACGTCACGGCCGCGAACGCGCACCGCCTTACGCTCGCGTGGATCTGGCCGATGCGCGACGGCGGCACGAACGAGCCGTCGCCGCTCGCGTACCGCGGCACGGTCTACCTCAACAACACGCAGGGCATCGTGCAGGCCATCGACGGTCGCGATGGCTCGCTGATCTGGGAGCATCACGTCAAGGACACGGTCGCGAGCCGCGGCATGGCGCTCTACGACGACAAGCTGTTCCTGCAGGCCAATGGGCACCTGATCGCGCTGAACGCGCGCAATGGCGAGACGGTGTGGGACGTGCAGATGCCCGACGGCCACGCGAGCAGCAGCGGCCCGCTCGTCGCAAGCGGGCTCGTGATCCAGGGCATGGGCGCCTGCCAGACATACGAGCCGCTGAAGTGCTTCATCAGCGCGTACGACGCGAAGACGGGCGAGCAGAAGTGGCGCTTCCAGACGATCGCGACCAGCGATCAGCCGGGCGGCAACACGTGGGGAAACCTGCCCGACCTCTATCGCGCCGGCGGGGAGACCTGGATCACCGGCAGCTACGACCCCGATCTCGGCCTCACGTACTGGGGCACGGCCCAGGCGAAGCCCTGGATGCCCGCGAGCCGCGGCATGGGCAGCCTGGATGCCGGGCTCTACACGAGCTCCACGGTCGCGCTCGACGTGCGCACCGGCAAGCTGGCATGGCACTACCAGCACGCGCCGGGCGAGGCGCTGGACCTCGACGTGGTGTTCGAGCGCGTGCTGGCCGACGGCGGCGGCCGCAAGTGGGTGCTGACCGTGGGCAAGGACGGCGTGCTGTGGAAGCTCGACCGGCGCACGGGCGAGTATCTCGATCACGCGGAAACTCTGTTCCAGAACGTCTGGGCGAGCTTCGATCGCGAGACGGGCCAGCCGCGTTATCGCGACGACATCCTGGCGCACAAGGTGAGCGACTGGATAGATGGCTGCCCGAGTTCGGAAGGCGGCCACAACTGGCAGGCCACGAGCTTCCACAAGCCGTCGCGCACGCTGCTGATTCCGCTGTCGCAGAGCTGCATCGCGATCCGCGCGCAGGCCATCGAGCAGAAGCCCGGCGGCGGCAACGCGGGTGGTGCCGACCGGCGCTTCTATGCGATGCCGGGCACGAATGGCAACATCGGCAAGCTCGCGGCGTTCGACATCGACACCATGAAGGAGAAGTGGTCGCTGCAGCAGCGGGCCGCGATCCTGACGGCCGCGTTGTCGACGGCCGGCGGCCTCGTGTTCATCGGCGATCTCGATCGCAGCTTCAAGGCCATCGACGTGCGCGACGGCAAGGTGGTCTGGCAGACGCGGCTCGCGACCTCGGTACAGGGCTTTCCGATCTCGTTCGAGGCGGGCGGCAAGCAGTACATCGCGGTGACGACGGGTTTGGGCGGCGGCAGTCCGCGGCTCGTGCCGAATCTGCTGTCGCCGGAAGTTCAGCCGCCGGGGCGCGGCCAGGCCCTGTACGTGTTTGCGTTGCCGGACGAGCGTTGATTCCGATTCTCTTCGAGGGACCCTCATGAAGCGCCTAGCATCGATTCTGCTGTTCGGATTCCTGACGACCGCTGCGCACGCGCAGCAAGCGCCCGCACCGACGGGCCTCGTCGTCGGTAGCGGCAACTTCTTCAGCCCGATCGTGCGCGATCTCGACAAGGCCGTGGCGTTCTACCGCGACGGGCTCGGGCTCGAGACGCAGGGCGAGCCAGGCAACGCCGACAAGAACGAGAACCTGCGCAGGATGTTCGGCCTTCCCGAGGCGAAGATCCGCTGGATGATCGCGCGCCCCGCCGGCATGCGCAGCGGGGTCGAGATCGTCGAGATCTCCGGTGTGGGCGGCAAGCCGCTCGTCCGGCGGCCGCAGGATTCCGGCGCGTACACGTTGATCGCGTTCGTGCGCGACATGGACGGGACGCTCGCGCGCCTCAAGGCGCAGGGTACGCGGATCGTGTCCGCGAGCGGCGCGCCCGTGTCGCTGCCGCTCGGTGCGGGACAGAACGGCCGCATGATCACGGTGGCCGACCCCGACGGCCACTTCGTCGAGATCGTGCAGCCGGACAAAGTGCCGGAGACGGCGGGGGCCTCGAACGTCTACGACGTGCGCGTGCGGCTCGCGGTGCAGGACGTCGAGAAGGCGGCGCACCTGTATCACGACGAGCTCGGCCTCGAGCTCGTGAACCAGTCGACGTTCACGGACAACCCGACGGTCGCGGGCGCGCTCGGCGTCCCCGGCGCCCAGTTCCGCTTCGCGATGCTGAAGGTACCGACCACGGGCCTCGTGTTCGAGGTCATCGACTACAAGGGCATCGACCGCAAGGTCGTGCGCGGTGACCTCAAGGATCCCGGCTCGACGCGCATCCAGATGCAGGTGCGCGACATCGACGCGGCCGTGGCCGCGCTCACGAAGGCGGGCGGCGCTTTCGTGTCGACCGGTGGCAAGCCGCTCGAGCTGCCCGCGGGCAACAACGTGCTGAAGGTCGGCATCGTGCGCGAGCCGGACAACCTGTTCGTCGTGCTCATCCAGTCGCCGCCGCCGGCCGCGAAGTGACACTCAGGTAACACGCGTGGCGCGTTTGACCCGGCCTCACGGCTTCGCTAGGGTCGGGCGCCACGTTCCTCTCGAACCCACAAGGAGAATCGGAATGAATCGTATCCAGGCATTCGGCGTTTTGAGCATCCTCGCGCTCGGCGCCGGCGCGGCGCTCGCGCAGGCGCCCGCGGGCAATTTCAGCTTCTTCGTCTCGAGCAAGAATCCCGGCAAAGGTGGCGATCTCGGCGGTCTCGCGGGCGCCGACGCGCATTGCCAGTCGCTCGCGGCCGCCGTGGGCGCGGGCAGCAAGACGTGGCACGCGTACCTGAGCACCGACAGGGTCAACGCCAAGGACCGCATCGGCAAGGGCCCCTGGTACAACGTGAAGGGCGTGGAGATCGCGAAGGACGTGAAGGACCTGCTCGGTGCGACGAACAACAAGATCAACGGCGAGACCGCGTTGACGGAGCAGGGCAAATTACCCAATTACCTCGCCGGCAATCCGCCCGCACCGAAGGCGCAGCCGCTGCAGCACGACATCATGACCGGCACCAACGACGACGGCACGGCCACGGCGAATACGTGCAGGAACTGGACGAGCGGCGCCGACGACGTGAAGACCACGCTCGGCCATGCCGATCGGCTCGGCCGCAACCCCGGCGTGAACTCGTGGACCAACGCCCACGACTCGCAGGGCTGCTCGCTCGAGAAGCTGGCGCCCACCGGCAGCGCGGGCCTGATCTACTGCTTTGCCGTCAACTGAACCGCACGCATCGGTGTGCCGAGAGCCCCGCCGCGTGCGGGGCTTTCTTTTTCTAGCGCTTGCGCGCGCGCGTCAGCAGATAGTCCTGCTTCAGGTGGTTGTCGGCGAAGAACTGACCGATGAGCTGCTCGAGCTCGGCGCGGAACGTGGCGAGTCGCGCGGGGTCGGAACGACCGAGTGCCTCGACGAGCTTTGCCACGGGGCCCACGTTCGTCTCGAGGAACAGCCGCTGGTGCTGAATGCTCAGGATCTGGAAGTACATGACGTCGCGGTCGAAGAAGAGATCGGTGACGGCGTTGCCGAGCCGTTCACGCACGACGTCCGGGTCGCCCCACTGGTGCGGCGGCGACGCGCCGGGCGGCGGTGGCGGCGCATAGCGGCCGATCAACGCGAACATGCGCCCCACCAGGAGCTCCGGCGGCCACGTCGAGAAGGCGACGGTGCCGCCGGGCTTCAGCACCCGCAGCATTTCGCGCACGGCGATCTCGGGGCGCGGCGCGAACATGTGGCCGAACTGGCTCACGACGACGTCGAACTCCGCGTCGGCATACGGCAGCGCTTCCGCGTCGGCCTCGCGCCAGTCGACGTCGAGCCCCATGATCGCGGAGTTTTCGCGCGCGCGTTCCAGCAGTTTCGGAGTGAGATCGCTGCCCGTGACCCAGGCCCCCGCGCGTGCCGCGGTCAGGGCGACGACGCCGGTGCCGCAGCCTACGTCGAGCACGCGCATGCCTCGCTCTATGCCCGCGAATTCCACGAGCCTCGGAGCCACGGAGCCCGTGGCCATCTCGGTCGGGGCGAACGTTTCCCACCCGGCGCGGGCTGCTTCCTTGAACTTGGCGATGGCATCCATCGGCGAACCCTCTTTGGCAATGTCTCGGAACGAGCTACTGCATTTCGGTGATGATGCCGTCGAGCCCGAGGTTGAACATGAAGCCGCTCCAGTGGAACTCGGTCTCGAGCACCTTCTTGATCTCGTCGCGCGACTTCTTCGCCCGGTTCATGTCGCGCACCATGTCCTGAAGGCGGATCGTCTCCTTCAGATACCCTTCCATGTTTGCCCGATCCGTCACGCCGCTGTGGCCCGGGATCACGGTATCGAAGTCGAGGCGCAGCGCACGCTCGAGCGACCGCGACCAGTCGCGGATGCTGCCGCCGGCCGCGTAGTGGATCAGGTGCATGTACGGGCCCCAGAGCGCGAACAGGTCGCCCATGATGACGACCTTCTCGGTCGGCAGGTGGATCACGATGTCGCCGTCGGTGTGACCGCGGCCGAAGTAGTACAGGTCGATCGGCAGCTTGCCGAGATAGATCCGCAGGTAGTCCCGCATCGCGAAGTTCGGCAGGCCCGGCGCTGCGGTCTCGACCATGATGCGCCGCGCGTTCTCCGAGGCGATGACCTGCGCGCCGAGCGCCTGCAGGGCCTGGTTGCCGCCCGTGTGATCGGCGTGCAGATGAGTGTTGATCACGTACTTCACGGGCTTGTCGGTGATCGTCTTCAGCTGCGCCATCACGCCGTCATGCTCGTTCGCGAACTTCGCGTCGATCAGCGCGACGCTGTCGTCGCCGACGAGCACCGTGATGTTGCCGGACGCTGCGCTGCGAATCACGTAGATGTTGTCGCGAACCTTCGTGGTCGCGAGCGCGGCCGGCGCGAATCCGCCCTGGGCGTGCGCGGTCGGGGCGAGGGCGAAGGACGTCAGCAGCGCCGCTGCAACGACCATGGATCGGATCATCATGGCGAGGCTCCAGTGTGGAAGGTCGGAGTCATGGTGCCGGCTCGATGCGCAGCAACGCGCCGGCCGTTTCGTCGGTCAATACGTACAGGAAGCCGTCGGGGCCCTGGCGCACGTCGCGCAGACGCTGTCCGAGCTCCGTCAGCAGCTTTTCCTGGGCGCCCGGCTTGCGCGCGCCGTCGAAGTCGATCCGCACGAGCGAGCGCGTCATGGTCGCCATGAAGAGATCGCCGCGCCACGCGGGGAACCGACGGCCTGCGTAGAACGCAATGTTGCCGGGATTGATCGACGGCACCCAGTAGAGCACCGGATCGACCATGCCCGGCACGTTCTCCGCGCCGCGCACGACGGGATCGCCGTTGTAGTGCTGGCCGTGCGTCGCCAGGATCCAGCCGTAGTTCTTGCCGGCTTCGATCCGGTTCAGCTCGTCCCCGCCGCGCGGTCCGAATTCCGTCGACCAGATCTCGCCGGTCGCCGGGTGCACGGTGAGGCCCGTGGGATTGCGATGGCCGAGGGTGTAGATCTCCGGCCGGAAGCCGTCCTTGCCGACGAACGGGTTGTTCCTCGGAATCGAGCCGTCGTCGCGGAGGAACCGGACCGGCACGGGGCGGTGGGCTCGCTACTGCGACTCGGCCGGCTCGCTGCTGTCACCGGGCGCACCGGTGCCGGCCGAGCCCATGAACAAACGCGAGCCGTCAGGCAGGATCAGGTCGCGGCCGTTCGCACGGTTCGCACCGTTCTTGGCGCGATAGCCCTCGATCGTGATCTCGGTGCCGGGCTTCACGGCATCGCGCGTGTAGCCGCGCCGGAGCAGCGTGTTCGGCGTGGCTCCCTCGATCATCCATTCCGTCGTGGTGCCGTCGGGGTTCTTCACGGCGACGTGCAGCCAGCTGTGGGGGTTGATCCATTCCATGCGCACGATCTTGCCGTGCAGCGTGACGGGCTTGCTCGCGTCGAACTCGGCGGAGAACGAGTGATGCGCCGCGGCCGGTGGCACGATCCCGCCCAGACTCGCGGCGATGGCGAGGGGTAACAGGCAACGACGCGTTCTCATGCCGGACACCTCTCAACGCTTGTGCGCAGCCGCGGCGCGTTCCTCGTCGCGCGCGTTCTGCAGGATGTTGCGCAGACCATAGTTGCCTTCGTGGCACGCATACTCGTACAGCTCGCCGTCCGCGGGCCGCATCGAGTAGGCCACGGTCCAGGGCTGCGTCCACTGCGTGTCGTCCTCGAGCGTCAGGCGGAAGTCGATCTTGTCGTCGGCCGTGCGCCGATAGCGCTCCGTGAGCTTCAGGTTCGCGCCCGCGCCGCGAAACGGCGCTTTGCCGTTGAAGTTGCGGGACTCGACGACCAGCGTGTCGCCTTCCCAGTGCCCGCGCGATTCGCCGAGATAGCTGCGCACGCCGGTGAACGGGGAGCCGTCGAGCGGCACCACGCGCGTCTCGTGAATCATCTCGTGCACGATGGCCACGTAGCCCGGCGCCTGTGTGATGCGGATGTTGTTGTTGTACAGAGTCGGCAGGATCGTGGCCGGCAGCCCGCGCGTGATGCAACGCTCGTACAGCGGCCGGTCGCGATAGGAGTCCACCCTGCCGCCGGGCGGTGCACCGGCGGCCGCCGCGCGTGCCGCCTCCTGGCGCGCCTGGGCTTCGGGCGTCAGCGGCGGAATGCGCCCGGTCTTGGGCTCGACGATCAGCGACGTGCGATGCGCGTCGTCGAGGCGCCGGCCGGGGTCGGTCAGATACTCGGCGTGCACAAAGCCGCTGGCGGGCGCGTTGGGGTCCGGCGGCTTGTCCATGCGCCGAGCCGCACGACCCTCGAGCTCCGCGACCTCCTGCTCGGTGTAGAACTCGCGATCACCGAACTCCGGCCGCCGCTCGAGCGGTGTGATGGTGCGGTAGTCCCAGACGCCCTGCAGATCCGGATCGCCCCATGACGTCCGCGCTGCGGATGCGGCCGGCGGCTGCGGTGCGGCCGCCGCCGCGGATTGGGCAGGAACGTCACGAGAGAACGACCACGTTGCCGCGAGCAGTACGGCGGCCGGTGTCAGAACTCGGGCCCGCATCCCGGAATCCCCCTGTGAGACGGCTGCTTCGATCCTAGCACGCTGCGGCGGTGCGAGAACCGTCCGGTTCGGTCCGGCCTTTCCGCCGCGAGGCGCGGCGGCAGCGCGTATACTGCGCGCCGAGCCGCGGACGGCTCGGAACGGAGACCAGAATGAAACGTTGGGCCATCGCCCTGGCGGCGTTGACGGTGACGAGCGCTGCGCTCGCGCACCACGGTTTCGGCAACATCGATGCCACGAAAAACGTGACGCTCGAGGGTACGCTGACCGGCATCGACTTCGTGAATCCGCACGCCTACCTGTATTTCGACTCGGTGGGTGCGGATGGGAAGACGCTCAAGATGCGCTGCGAGATGCGCGCGGCCACCGTGTTGCGCCGCTCCGGGTGGTCGCCCGAGATGTTCGTTCCCGGCAAGCACGTCACGGTGAACGGCCATCCGAATCGCGCGGATCCCGCCTCGTGCTACGTCGAGGACCTGAAGATCGGCGATGCGCCGACGCTGGTTCGTTATCAGCAGCTCACGAGCAACGCGGGTGCGGCCAACGCGAATCGTCCGTTGCGCCGCCCGAGCGGCGAGCCGAACATCTCCGGCGACTGGGCGCAGGAGCAGTATCTGCTGGCCAAGCTGCCGAAGGGCCCCGGTGCGCTCGTGCCGAAGAGCATGCTCGCGGCCGTCGAGGCCGGCACGGTGGCCGTCGCCGACGTGCCGAGCAACGGCTGGGCCGCGCGACCCGTGACATACACCGCCGCGGGACAGGCCGCTTCCGACGCGCTTAAGAAGGCGCGCCCGGACGACAATCCGCGGGCGCGGTGCGAGATCACGAGCGTGCTGTTCGACTGGGTCTTCGACGGCCCGATCAATCGCATCACGCAGGACGCGGACACCATCACGATCGAGTACGGCCGCGGGCTGAAGCGCACGGTCTATATGAAGCAGGCGTCGCACCCGGCGGGCATCAAGCCGACGCGCGGCGGCCATTCGATCGGCAAGTGGGAGGGCGACACGCTCGTGGTCGACACGGTGGGCTTCGCGCCGGGCAGCCTGGCCGGGACCGTGCCGAACAGCGACAAGCTGCACATCGTGGAGCGGTTCACGCTCGATACGAAGACGTTGGCGCTGCACCGTGACTATGTGGCCGAGGATCCGGTGTACTTCGCGAGCAAGTACACCGGCAGCGATACCGTGCTGCCCGCCGACGCCCCGTTTGCGGCGGACGAGTGCAAGGAGCTGACGTACCGCAACTACTCGCAGGAGACCCAGAAGAAGTAGACGGCGATCAGCGCTGGATCTCCCAGCCGCCGACCTGCGTGCGGCAGGCCAACCCGGCGCGCGAGGAGCGCTGGCGGCCGCTGATCGTGGTCATCGTGAACTCACGGCACACCGTGCCGTGGCGTTCACGGTTGGCTCCCGGCAGCAGCTCGTAGCGCACGGTGTCGTGGGTCCACACGACCACGCGGCCCGGCCGGCCGAGCTCCAGCGCATGGCCGAAGCAGCCGCGATCGGCTTCGTCGAGCTCGCGCCCGATGCGGTTGCCGATCAGCGCGCCGGCGACGGCGCCAATGATCGTGGCGATCGCGCGATTCTCGGGGTCGCCAACGCGGGCGCCGATCACACCCCCGACGACCCCGCCGAGCGCGGCGGCGACGGCCTGGCGGTCGCACCGCCCGGAGAGGACGGCGTAGTCGTTGTCCCAGCGCCTGCCTTCGTAGCCGACGTAACCGCGCTCGCGGTGCTCGTCGCGTTCGTGGTTACGCCGCCAACCGTGGGCGGGGGCGTGGTCCGGCGGGTCAGCCGCCACGGAGCCGGCGGCGAAGACGGCCATGAGCGACGCGACGACGAGAGGCATTCGGCCGGGTGCGGGCATGTTCAGGCTCCTGTCGGGGGCGGCCCATTGTCCGGTTTGTCCGTTCCTGAAGAGCGACTGGCGTCACAACTCGCGCCGAATGCCATAATTCCGGCTCCCGATTCCCGGAACTGACGCCATGCAGCTTTCGCGCGAGCGCATCCACGGCGCGAGCACGCACATTCACCGCCACACCCTCGAACGCCTGCGGGCGGGGTGTTCGGCTGCCGACTGCGCGGACGTGTGCGGCACGCTCGCAGCCGTGCTCGACGAGGCGTTCGCCGCGGCCGATTCCTCGGCGGCGGGCATCGCCTGCGCCGCGGGTTGCGATTTCTGCTGTCACCTGCGCGTCAGCGCGTTCGCGCACGAGGCCGCGGCCGTGCTGCATCGGCTGCGTACGGCCGTGGCGCCGGCGGTCGCGGCAGATATCGAGCGGCGCATCGTCGCGACGGCCGGCCGGCTCGAAGGCATGACCGTGACCGAGCACTATGCGGCACGGATTCCCTGCGCGTTGCTGGTGGACGGCCGCTGCAGCGTCTATGCCGTCCGGCCCTCCGCCTGCGCCGCGCATCACTCGCTGAGTCGTGCGCGCTGCGAGCAGGCGTTCGAGCGCCCCGAGCAGCATGGCACGCCGCGCAACAGCCGGCCGGCATTGCTCGAGCTGCAGACGCTGGGCGACGCGCTGATCGCGGCGACGCAGTCCGCGCTGGAGCAGGGCGGCCGCGACGCGACGCGCCGTGAGTTGCATCAGGCGCTTCGCGACCTGATCGAAGGGCGTTCCGAGGCAATCATCGGGGGAGACCCGTCATGCGACGTGCATTCGACATCATCATGCGGATCGTGAGCAGCCTGATCGGCCTGGCGATGCTGGCAATGGGCTCGATCTGGATCATGCAGGGGCTGAACGTGGGGCCGGCGGCCATCCTGCAGGGCTTCATGGTCAACGACATCCGCTGGACGTACTACGGCACGATCCTGGCGCTCGTCGGGATCGCGCAGGTTCTGTGGACAAACACCCGCCGCATGAGCTGATCGGCGCGACTCCGGCGCTCAGTGCGGCACGACGGCTGCGGCGGTATCGGGCTTGCGAATGAAGAGCGCGCAGAGCACGGCGCACAGCGACGCGATCGCGCCGCACAGAAACGCCGCGCGGACGCCTCCCGCGAGAGCTTCCAGCGCCGTGGCGCCGCCACCGAGCAGCCGCGTGCTCTCGGCGGACATCAGCGCGACGAACAGTGCGACGCCGGCCGCGCCGGCGACCTGTTGCGTCGAGCCGAGCACGGCGCTGCCATGCGAATAGAGGTGCGGCCGCACGGATGACAGGCTTACCGTGAACAGCGGTGTGAACAGCAACGCGAAACCGACGCTCATCACGAGGTGCCCCGTGAGAATATAGGGGATCGGGGTCTGCGAGCCGAGCAGCGTCATTGCCCAGAGAACGGCCGTCACGATCACCACGCCGGGGATCAGCAGCTTCGCCGGCCCGACGCGATCGTACTGCCGACCGACCGGCGGCCCGAGCAGACCCATCAGGAGCCCGCCGGGCAGCAGCAACAGGCCGGTTTCGAGCGTGCTCAGCCCGCGCACGTTCTGCAGATACAGCGGCAGCACGATCAGCGTGCCGAACAGCGCCATCATCATGATGGCCATCAGCAGCACGGAGACGCTGAAGTTTCGTGAGGTGAACGTCCGCAGATCGAGCAGTGCGCGGTCACGGCGCTGGAGCGCGAGCTGCCGTGCGACGAACGCGACGAGGCCCATGGCGCCGAGCGCCAGCGGTGCCCACGGCGGGAAACCCTGCGGAGCGCTCGGCACGCCGAGCAGGCTGAGTCCGTAGACGCCGCCTCCGAAGCCGCACGCCGACAGGAGCACGGAGCCGAAGTCGAGCGGCGCTTCGCGCGGCGTCGTCACGTTCTCGATGCGGCGCAGGCCGTACAGCAACGCCGCGATCGCGATCGGGAGCACGAGCACGAACAGCCACCGCCAGGTCAGGAAGTTCAGGATGAGCCCCGAAATCGTGGGACCGACGGCGGGCGCCACCGAGATGACGATGGAGATGTTCCCCATGGTCTTGCCGCGCGATTCCGGCGGCACCAGCGTCATGACGGTCGTCATCAGCAGCGGCAGCATGATCGCCGTGCCCGAGGCCTGGATCACGCGCGCGACGACGAGAAGAGTGAGCCCCGGCGCGAGCGCGGCCACGAGCGTGCCGAGGCAGAACAGCGTCATGGCCGCGGCGAAGATCGCGCGCGTGTTCAGCCGCTGCAGCAGAAAGCCGGTGATCGGAATCACGACGGCCATGGTCAGCAGGAACGCAGTCGTGAGCCATTGCGCGGCGCCGGCATCCACGGCGAGGCTCGTCATGAGGCGTGGAATTGCGACGCCCATGATCGTCTCGTTCAGGATCACGACGAACGCGGAGACGAGCAGCAGATGAATGACCGTCGCGTGACGTTTCGTCAGCGCGACATCCGCGGGTGACACAGCGGTGCGCGCCGTCGCGTCGACGGGATTCGATGTCATGGCAGTGCCTTCGGTCCGGCTGAGCGCGCAGGCAACGTCGGGGTCGGTGCGCGCGGGGAGCGAATTCTAGGCCAAGCGCCCGGAGGCCGGCCACCGTGGCGTCAGTCGCCGTCCTTGTCCTTCGTGAACACGAGCTCCGGCGCGAGCATGTCGCCGACCGGCGCTTCTTCCGCAGCCGCCACGTGGGCGTCGAGATGGGAGTTGCCCTTCGGTGCGTCGCGATGCGTCTGCCAACCCGCGCCGGCCATCAGCTGGTTGATCGTCCCGTCGCTCGGAGCATCCGAATCCGACGTGGCCAAGGCGCTCGATGCCGAGCCGCTGCGGCGCGCCTGCGCGCGCAATTGATCGCGATCGAGCTTCAATTGCTCGAGCTCGGCGCGGGCCTCCTTCAGGAGCCTTATCGTCTGCTCGCGATCCGCGCCGTACGCGGCTTCGTTGGCCTTGTGCTCGGCGAGTGCCTGTTCCGCGGCGGCCAGACGCGCGCGCGTGTCGGCCAGTTGCTTCGCATAACTTTTCTCAAGCGTCTCGGTCTTGAAGCGCAGGCTGTCGGCGGTCTCGCGCAGCGCGTCGGCATGCCGGCGCTCCTCGGCGAGCGCGCGCTCGAGCTCCGCGATCCTTGCATCCCGTGCGGCCAGGGCGGACTGATCGGTCTGGCTGTCCGGGCCGGCTGCGCGCGCGTTCGCGTCGCCGGCAGGCTTCTTCGCGGGCCTCATGGAGAACATGGATGCAAGGCTAGTGGCCCGGCGGGTCGCCCGGCGCGGAAACAGGTCACAGGTCGCGGCCGCGCGGCGGGCTGGCCCGGGCACACTGTGAGGTGCGTCTTGACCGCCGGCGCGACGGGCGTTTCTACTGAATGTCCAGGACTCCGGGGGGAGGGGGCAATGACCCAGTCGCGCGCAGCGATCGAGTCGACGGCGGGCGCCGCGATCAGGCCCGGCCGTCACGCGGGCCTGACGCCTTCGATGAGGATGTTCTGCAAGTGAATCCGAGCCGCCGGCACTTCCTGCGCACCGTGGGCACTGCGGGCGCGGCCGCGGCTCTGCTGCGCTTCGGCGGCGCGCAGGCGGCCGGCGCCGAGCTCACGGTCACGCAGCTGCGGGACGGCCTGCACCTGGTGGCGGGCGCCGGAGGCAACGTCGTGGTGCTCGCGAGGCCGGAGGGCCTGCTGCTGGTGGACAGCGGCGCGAGCGAGCGCGCCGGCGAGCTGCTTGCGTTGCTGGGGCAGCGGTTCGCGGGCGCACCCGTCGGTGTCCTGTTCAACACGCATTGGCACCTCGATCACACGGGCGGCAACGACGCGATTGCGGCGCGCGGCACGAAGACCATCGTGGCGCACGAGAACACGCGGCTCTGGATGAGCACCAAGTTCTACGTGGAATGGGAAGACCGGTACTATCCGCGGCGCGCCCCGGCGAGCCGGCCGAACAAGACCTTCTTCACCTCCGACAGGCAGCCGCTCGAGCTCGAATTCGGCGGCGAGCGCGTGGTGTACGGACAGCTCACGGAGGCTCATACCGACGGCGATCTCTACGTGCACTTCCCCGACCGCAACGTGATCGTGGCAGGGGGCGCGGTAACGGCGGGACGCTACCCGGTGCTCGACTACATCACGGGCGGCTGGATCGGCGGCATGGTGGACGCCACCACGAAGCTGCTCGCGCTGGCCGATGCGTCCACGCTGATCGTGCCCGATGTCGGTCCCGCCCAGATGCGCGCGGACCTCGAGGCGCAGGCGGGCATGCTGTCCACGGTGCGTGAACGGATCGAGGCCATCGCGCTGCAGGGACGCGGCGTGCAGGACATGCTCGCCGAGCGCATCACGAGGGAGTTCGATCCGCGCTACGGCCCCGATTCCGCGCAGTTCATCAGCAACGCGTATAAGAGCATGTGGTGGAACCGGTTGCGTGGAATCGTGGCATAGAGGCGCGATGAAGCAGGGCAAACCGCATTGGCTGGCCGCACTGCTGCCGTTGCTCGCGACGGCCTGCAGCGAGCCCCCGGAGCAGGCGCTCGCCAGCCGCTGGCCGATGCTGAAGCGGTACTGCACCGACTGTCACAACGACGCCGAGCTCACGGGCGGCATGTCGCTCGAGCACGTGACCACGGCCGACGTCGCGGCAAACCCGAAGCGCTGGGAGGAAGTCGTGCGCCGGCTTCGCGGCAGCCTGATGCCCCCGCCCGGAAATCCGCAGCCCGGCGCGGAACAGACGAAGCAGTTCGTCGCGGCGCTGGAGGCGAATCTCGACGCCGCGGCGGCGGCGCGCGGCGCCGTGCCGGGCCGAACGGTTCTGCACCGGCTGAATCGCGTCGAGTACGCGACGGCGGTGCAGGATCTGCTCGGCGTCAGTGTCGATCCGGCGAGGCTGCTGCCGCCCGACGCGACGAGCGATGGCTTCGACAACGTGGCGGAAGTGCTGCGGGTCACTCCGACGTACCTCGATCAGTACATCGCGGCCGCGCGCGAGATCAGCCTGAAAGCCGTCGGCAATCCGCAAGCGGCGCCCACGCGTGCCGAATACGTCGCGAAGAATCGGAATCACACGGCCCACGTCGAAGGACTGCCGCTCGGCACGCGCGACGGCTTGGTCGTGGAGCATTACTTCCCGGCCGACGGCGAGTACGTCTTCAGGCTCAACGTCTCGTCGCGCCCCGGCGGGGAGCTCACCTATTACCCGCAAGGCTGGCTCGCGTACAAGCACACCGGCATCCTGACGATCGACGGCGTGCGCGTCTTCCAGGCCGATCTCGGCGGCGACGACGATCTGCGCGATCTCGACCGCTATCAGATCGTGACGGTCAACGCCATCAAGGACCGGTTCCGCGACATCCGCGTGAACGTGAAGGCGGGCTACCGCAAGGTTGGCGCGGCTTTCGTCGCACGCAGTCAGGCCGAGTCCGACTACGCGCTGCAGCGGTTCGTGCCCGGCGAAGGCTTCCCCGACGTGCCGTGGATGCTCGGTTTCGAGGTCGTGGGACCGTACGCGCCCACGGGCATCGGCGCAGAGACGCGCAGCCGCGAGCACATCTTCACCTGTCACCCGCAGAGCGCCGCCGAAGAGCTGCCGTGCGCCGAGCAGATCCTCGGCCGGCTCGCGCGGCTCGCGTTCCGCCGGCCCACGACGGAAACCGAGATCGAGCGCCTGCTGGCGTTCTACCGGGCCGGACAGGCGAACGGCGGGTTCGAGACCGGCGTGCAGCGCGGCCTGCTCGCGATCCTGGCCAGCACGAATTTCCTGTACCGGGCGGAGCCCGGTGGAGTGCCGCAAGGCGTGGAACCCGGCGCCGTCTACGCGGTGTCGGACCTCGAGCTCGCCTCCCGGCTGGCGTTCTTCCTGTGGAGCGAGGGCCCGGACGACGAGCTTCTGAAAGCGGCCGACGCGAATCGCCTGAGCGACCCCAAGGTGTACACGGAGCAGCTGGCGCGCATGCTCGCCGATCCGCGGTCGCGCTCGCTCGTGACGAACTTCGCGTTCCAGTGGCTCGGCGTTCGCGGACTCGACGTGATCGAGCCGGATCCGAAGCTCTACCCGAACTTCGACGAGGAGCTGCGCAAGGCGTTCGTCGGCGAAATGGAGCGCTTCCTCGACAGCATCCTGCGCGACGAGAAGCGCAGCGTGCTCGAGCTTCTCGACGCGAAGTACACGTTCGTGAACGAGCGGCTCGCGCGCCACTACGGCATCGAAGGTGTTCGCGGCGACCGCTTCCGTCGCGTGGAGCTCGAGGACCCGCGCCGCTTCGGCCTGTTTGGCAAGGGCAGCGTGCTGCTCGCCACGTCCTACCCGGACCGCACCTCGCCCGTGCTGCGCGGCGCATGGATCATGGAGCACATGCTCGGTACTCCGCCGCCACCGCCGCCGCCTGGCGTGTCGACGAACCTGGCGCCGCTCGCAATGGAGCAGCCGCATTCGGTGCGTGAACGCCTGGCGCTGCATCGCACCCAGAGCTCCTGCAACGGCTGCCACGGCGTGATCGATCCTCTCGGCCAGGCGCTCGAGAACTACAACGCCATCGGCGAGTGGCGGACGTTCGAGCGCGACAGCGGTGCGCCGATCGACCCCACGGGCAAGCTTGCGAACGGCAAGCCGGTCAGCAGCCCGATCGATCTGCGCGAGGCGTTGCGCGCGGAGCCGGGCCAGTTCGTCCAGACCATCGTGCAGAATCTGATGACGTACGCGCTCGGCCGGCGTGTGGAGTACTACGACATGCCGGCGGTGCGGGCGATCGTGCGCGACGCGGCGCGCAACCACTATTCGTTCGCGGCCATCGTCAAGGGTGTGGCGGGCAGCGTGCCGTTCCGCATGCGCACCGCGCCAGAGATCGTCAACGGGCAGGGCGAAACGGTTGCGGCTGCCGCGGCCGGCAATTCCGGAGGAGGGCACTAGATGTTCATCACCAAGAAACACCTGTCGCGACGCACGTTTCTGCGGGCCGGCGGCGTGACAATAGGCCTGCCGCTCCTGACCGCGATGGTGCCGGCCGCAACGGCACTCGCGCAGACCGCCGCCGCCCGCAAGCCGCGGCTCGGATTCTTCTACCTGCCGCACGGCGCCATCATGGCGAACACGCGCTACGGCGAGGAGATGAACCGCTGGACGCCTGAGAAGATCGGCCGCGACTTCGACCTGAAGCCGATCCTCTCGCCGTTCGCGCCGCACCAGAAATACATGACCGTCGTCAGCGGACTGGGAAACCACACCGCCGAGAGCCCGGCCGTGCACGCGATCCACCCCGGCACGTGGCTCACGTGCGTGGCGCCGCCGCGCTCGCAGACGCCGAACGGCGGCGTCTCGGTCGACCAGGTGGCCGCGCGGCACATCGGCCAGGAGACACCGCTGCCGTCGCTCGAGCTCGCGACGGAGGAGAAGGGCGGCAGCTCCGGTTGCGATGCCACCTACGGCTGCAGCTACGCGCGCACGATCTCGTTCCGCACGCCGACGACCCCGCTGCCGATGGAGGCGGACCCCGGCAAGGTGTTCGAGAAGATCTTCGGCCGCGGCAACAACACGCAGGAGCGCAACGACATCGCGAACGACTTCTCGAGCGTGCTCGACCTCGTGCTCGCGGAGATGAACGACCTGAACAGAGGGCTCGGCGCCGAGGACCGGGCGATCGTCCACGACTATCTCGACAGCGTCCGCGAGCTCGAGCGGCGAGTCCAGCTGCTGAAGTCGCGCGATCTGTCGAACGTGGAGCTGCCGACGATTCCGGTCGCGGCGCCGTCGTTCGACGAGCGCCTGCGGCTCATGTTCGACCTGCTGGCCGTCGCCTACCAGACGAACGTCACGCGGGTCGCGTCCTTCATGATGGTGGCGGAAGTCAGCAACCAGTCCTACGCGCACGTCGGCGTGCCGGACGCCTTCCACCCGCTGTCCCACCACGCCGACAACAAGGCGTCGATGGAAAAGCTCGTGATCGTGCAGCGGTATCACAGCCAGGTGTTCGCCGAGTTCCTGGCCAAGCTCGCGAAGACGCCGGACGGCGACGCGGGCTCGATGCTCGACAGCTCGATCTTCATGTACGGCAGCAACATGAGCAACAGCAACCAGCACGACTCGTTCCCGCTGCCGACCGTCGTGTTCGGCGGCGGCAACGGCAAGATCCGGGGCAACCAGCACCTGCGTTACCCGGATCACACGCCGATCGCGAACCTGCTGTACACGCTGATGCTGCGGGCCGGAGTGCCGGCCGAGAAATTCGGCGACAGCACCGGCGAGCTCACGGAGGTCTGAACTGCATGCGCGCGTGCCTCGCCACACTGACCATCGCCGCGCTCGCCGTCGCCTGCGTGCAGCCGGCGCGCGCCGGGGACCTGGTGGCGGCCGCCGAGCGCAACGATCGCGCCGAAGTGCTGGCCGAGCTCGGGAATGGCGCCGACGCCCGCAGCCGGTCCGCCGACGGCACCACGGCGCTGCACTGGGCCGTGTTTCACGACGACACCGACCTGGTCGCGCGGCTGGTCAAGGCCGGAGCCGACGTCAACGCCGCGAACGACTACGGCTCGACCCCTCTCGGCGAGGCCGCCGTGACCGGCAACGCAGTCGTCGTGAAGAGGCTGCTCGAGGCGGGCGCCAGCGTGAACGCGCCAGGCAAAGATGGCGAGACGCCGTTGATGGTGCTTGCACGCGGCAGTCACGTGGAGGCCGCCCGGCTGCTGATCGAGCACGGCGCCGACGTGAACGCGCAGGAAACCTGGCGCGGGCAGACCGCGCTGATCTGGGCGGCGGCGCAGAAGCAGCCCGCCATGGTGCGCCTGCTGCTCGCGCACGGGGCCAACCCGAACGCACGTTCGAAGGTTCCCGAGTGGGATCGCCAGGTATCCGCCGAAAGGCGGCGGCAATACCGGCCGTTCGGCGGCCTCACGGCCCTGATGTACGCGGCGCGCGAAGGTTGCGTGGAGTGCGCCCGGGCGCTCGTCGAGGGCGGCGCGGATCCCGATCTGCCCGGCTATCGCGGCATCACCCCGCTGATCATGGCCATCGACAACCTCAATTTCGACACGGCCGCGTATCTGCTCGACGCCGGCGCGAGCCTCGACGTATGGGACTGGTGGGGGCGTACGCCCCTGTACATGGCCGTCGACATGAACACGCTGCCGCACGGCGGGCGACCCGATCGCGCCTCGACGGACAAGACCACGAGCCTGCAGCTGATCGAGCGCATGCTCGCGAAGGGCGCGAGTCCGGACTCACAGCTGAAGCTGCTGCCGCCATATCGCGAGCGCGGGGCCGACCGGGGCTGCGACTCCTTGCTGGTCACCGGAACGACGCCGCTGCTGCGCGCGGCGAAGACGTTCGACGTGCCCGCCATGCAACTCCTGATCGCGCACGGAGCAAGGCTCGACCTGCCGAACTCGAGCGGCGTCACGCCCTTCATGGCGGCCGCGGGTTATGGTTCGCTCGAGTGCGACATCCGCGGCTACGGCCCCGGCATTCCGCATTACATGACGACCGACGTTCAGGCAAAATCCATCTCAGCCCTGCAGGTGTTGCTCGACGCCGGCGCCGACGTGAACGGCGTGACGACCGGCGGCGCGCGCGGCAAAGGGCCGGGTCAGACCGCGCTTTTCGGCGCGGCGTTCTGGGGCTGGACCGACGTCGTGAAGTTCCTCGCGGCGCACGGTGCGAAGCTGGATATGAAGGATGCCGACGGCCGCACGGCCGTGGACGCCGCGCTGGGACGGGCCGGTGGCCACGAGCGGGGCGCGTCGATCAAAGTGTTCAAGGAGACGGCGGAAACCTTGCTGCGGCTCTGCGGTCAGCAGGAAGGGTGCAGGATCGTTCCGCCCATTGCGCCATCGAGTTGATATGCCACTCTACGATTTCAAATGCGGCAAGTGCGGCAAGAAGTTCGAGGACCTCGTGCGCGTCGGTGAAACGCCGCCGTGTCCGAAGTGCGGTTTCACACGACCCGAGCGGCTGTTTTCCACGTCGGCAGGCGTCAGCACCGAAACGACGCGCAGCAAGGCGCTGGGACAGGCGCGGCGCACGGCCAACGCCATTCGTAAGGAAAAGGCGCACGCGCAGCGCGAGTACGAGCGCAACTACTTCAAGGAACACAGTTGAGGCTGGTTCCGGGCGGCTAGCCCCGGCCGCGCGACACTCCTCCTTCCCATGAAGCCATCCCGCCTGCTGCCGCTGATCGTGGCGTGCGCGCTATTCATCGAGAACATGGACTCGACCGTGCTCTCGACGTCGCTGCCGGCCATCGCGGCCGACCTGGCCACGGAGCCGATCGCCCTGAAGCTCGCGCTCACGACGTATCTGCTGTCTCTCGCGGTGTTCATCCCCGTGAGCGGGTGGGTAGCCGATCGGTTCGGGGCGCGCACGACCTTCATGACGGCCATCGCGGTATTCCTGCTGGGCTCCATCGGCTGCGCCATCAGCAGTTCCCTGGGCACGCTCGTGGCGGCGCGCTTCGTACAAGGCATGGGTGGAGCCATGATGGTGCCCGTCGGCCGGCTCGTATTGCTGCGCAGCGTGCCGAAACGCGAGCTGGTGCAGGCCCTGAGCTGGCTCACGATCCCCGCCCTGATCGGGCCGATGGTGGGGCCGCCGCTCGGCGGCTTCATCACCACCTACTTCAACTGGCGCTGGATCTTTCTGATCAATCTGCCGATCGGCATCCTCGGAATGGGGCTCGCCCTGCGATTCATCCCGAACGTGCGCGACGAGGCTCCGGCGCCTCTCGACTGGCTGGGGTTTGCGCTGGCCGGCGGCGGACTCGGCGCGGCGATGTTCGGATTCTCGACGCTCGGCCGGCACCTGATACCGACGAACGTCGCCGTCGCTGCGCTCTGCATTGGCATTGCCGGTCTGGTCGGCTACGTGCTGCATGCCAGGCGCCACCCGCGTCCGTTGCTCGATCTGAACCTGCTGCGGCTCAGCACGTATCGCGCCGGCGTGCTCGGAGGCTCGCTGTTCCGCGTCGGCATCGGCGCGTCGCCGTTCCTGCTGCCGCTGATGCTGCAGATCGGCTTCGGCCTGACGCCGGTGCAGTCGGGTCTGCTGACTTTCGTGTCGGCCGTGGGCGCCATTTTCATGAAGACGCTCGCGGCGACGATTCTGCGACGCGCCGGGTTCCGGCGCGTGCTGGTCTGGAATGCGCTCGCCGCCTCCGCCATGTTGTGCGGCTTCGGACTGTTCCGGCCGAGCACGCCGCACCTCGTGATCATCGCCACCCTGCTGGTCAGCGGCTGCCTGCGCTCGCTGCAGTTCACGAGCCTGAACGCGATCAGCTACGCCGACGTCGACTCGCCGCGCATGGGGCAGGCGAGCAGCCTGTCGGGCATGCTGCAGCAGCTCTCGCTGTCGCTCGGCGTCGCGATCGCGGGCTACCTGCTCGAGATCGTCGGCGCCGTCACACAGCAGCCGCCGACGACTGTCACCAACTTCTATTGGGCGTTTCTGGGCGTCGGGCTGATTTCGATGAGCTCGGCCTGGTGGATGTGGCAGCTGCCACGCAACGCGGGTGCAGAGATGGCGGGCAGGGCGCGCGGCCCCCGGGGGGCATCCGGTGCCGACGCCAGCGAGCTGCCGGCGGCCTGAGCGGAGCGCGCCGGCGCGTGCGGGCGGTGATCCGATTGACGCCTCCGGACGCGTTCTATACCGTCTCGGCGGAAGAGAGGCGCTCCTGAGGAGCGGAGAGTTCCATGCGGAGGCTGCGGCGGTGTGCGCTGATCGCGGCGCTCGGTGTTGCCACGACACCGTGGCTGACCGTTCCGGCCGCGGCGCAGTTCGGTCTGTACACGCTGCCGAGCAACAACTTCATCTGGCGCTGGGGCGATGCCCGCAATGAGGGCAAGCAGCAGGGCTTCGCCGACCTCGATCTGCAAGGCACGGAATCAGGCTTCAATTGCCATCTGACGGCGCGGCTTCGGGTGTCGGCGGACTTCTCGCCGACCGACCGGCGGCAGCTCGAGAACGACCTGCGCACCCGGCTCGATTTCATCTACGCCGCGTCGCAGGAGATGAACTACCTCGACCAGATGCGCAGCCTCGATTGGGCGACGCTCGACTGCAAACGCCCCGAGCCCGGTCCGGTGGACGAGGCCAAGAAGGCGGAGCGCGAGAACGCCGCTCGTGCGAAGATGCTGCGCGAGCTCGAACGTCGGCGCGCGAAGCAGCGCGACGCGGACAACTGAACCCGGCTGCATGCGCGCGCCCGCTGAAGCACCGGCCGAGCCGGCCGTTCCCGGCTTCGATTCGCTGCCGCCCCTGGCGCTGTACGTGCACCTGCCATGGTGCGTGCGCAAGTGCCCGTACTGCGATTTCAACACTTACGAAACGCGCGGCACGCTTGCT
>DASZSB010000169.1:0-6786 GCA_035548835.1 Gammaproteobacteria bacterium
GGATCACGACGGTCACGCTGAGCATGGCGGCCAGCGACTGGCGGGGCGCCAGGCGCCGCGCGAGCGAGACGTGCAACGGATACACCACGATGCCGAGCGCGATGGCCCAGAAGATCGGCTGCAGGAAGTCGTGGATCAGCCAGAAGAACGCGACCGTGACGGCGCACACCAGCGCCAGGAAGAACATGCGCTCGACGTTGCGCTCGATCATGGGGTGCGCGGGCGTTCAGGGCGATTCGCGTTCATTGCGACGTTTCCTCCACCAGGCGATGCGCTCCGCGATGGTCTTCTCGTAGCCGGACTCGCCGGGCTCGTACCAGCGCACGTCGCGCAGCGCGTCGGGCAGGTACTGCTGGCCCGCGGCGTGGCCGCCCTCGGCGTGGTCGTAGCGGTAGCCCGCTCCGTAGCCGATCTGCTTCATGAGGCGCGTCGGCGCGTTGCGGATGTGCAGCGGCACGGGCTCGGCCGGATGCTCGCGCGCGGCCTGTTGTGCCTCGCCCCACGCCGAGTACACGCGGTTCGACTTCGGCGCCGTGGCGAGATAGACGATGGCTTCCGCGATCGCGAGCTCGCCTTCGGGCGGGCCCAGGAAGTCGAATGCCTCCTTCGCCGCCAGCGCGATCGACAGGCCGCGCGGGTCGGCGAGACCGATGTCCTCCACGGCCATGCGCACGACGCGGCGCGCGATGTACAGCACGTCCTCGCCGCCTTCGACCATGCGCGCGAACCAGTACAGCGCGGCGTCCGGGTCGCTGCCGCGAACGGCCTTGTGCAGGGCCGAGATCAGGTTGTAGTGCTGCTCGCCGGACTTGTCGTACTGCGCGATGCGCCGCTCGAGGATCGCGGCGACTTCGTCGGCCCCGGCCGCAGCCGCGCGGGGCTTGCGCGCGAGATGTCCCATGACGGCTTCCGCGGCATTGAGCGCGCGGCGGGCGTCGCCATCCGCATGCCGCACGAGCAGCTCGAGCGCCTCGGGCGCAAGCTCCGGCATGCGCAGGTTCTCCGCGCGCAGCTGCCGCAGCGCGCGCGTGATGATGGCGGTCATGGCCTCGGCCGACAGCGGCTGCAGCACGAACACGCGCACACGCGACAGCAACGCGGAGTTCAGCTCGAACGACGGATTCTCCGTCGTCGCGCCGATCAGCGTGATCACGCCGGCTTCGACGGACGGCAGGAACGCGTCCTGCTGGGCGCGGTTGAAGCGGTGGATCTCGTCGCAGAACAGGATCGTGCCGCGCTGCTCGGTGCGGCGGCGCTGCTCGGCCTCGCGAATGATCTCGCGCACGCGCGGCACGCCCTCGGTCACGGCGGAAAACGTCACGAACTCCTTGGCGGTGTAGTGCGCGAGCAGGCGGGCGAGCGTGGTCTTCCCGCACCCAGGCGGGCCCCACAGCACCATGCTGCCGATGTGGCCGCTCTCGATGGCATCGCGCAGGGGTTTGCCCGGGCCGAGCAGCTGCTCGTGGCCCAGGAAGTCCGCGAGCGATTCGGGGCGCAGGCGATGCGCAAGCGGGGCGCTGGCATCGGCGGCGGCCTCGGGCCCGGCGCCGAACAGCGAAGGCTCTTCGATCAAGGGGGGTGGCACCTCCGTGCGCCATTCTACTGGTTCGCGGGGTCGTGATGCCCGTCCGGGGTTGGCCGCCCGCGGGCGGTGCTACACTCCGGGCATGGTCACGACAGACGCCGTTACTCGCAGGGGCGCGCGCGCCTGGCCGCTGCTGGCCATGCTCGTCGCTACGTTCGCGTTGAGCCCGCTCGCCGCGCAGGAGCAGCGCGACACGATCAAGCCGACGTTGCACGGCAAGCACTGGGTGGCGATCGCCGGCAAGCCGCTCGGCGCCACCGCGGGGGCGAAGATCTTCGAGCGTGGCGGCAACGCGGTCGACGCCGCCTGCGCCATGCTGGGGGCGCTCGCGACCATGTGGGACACGCTCTCGTGGGGCGGCGAGACGCAGGCGCTGATTCACGATCCACGGACGGGCAAGGTGCGCGCCATCAACGCGCTCGGCATGGCGCCTACCGGCGCGACGCCCGAGTTCTTCCGTTCGCGCGGCATGCGTGCGCCGCCCGAGGTGGGCCCGCTCGCGGCGCTGACGCCCGGCACGCCGGGCGGCCTCATGGTCATGCTGGCCGAGTTCGGCACGATGAGTCTCGAGCAGGTGCTGCAGCCGGCCATGGAGATGGCGGCCGGCTACCCGATGGAGCAGACAGAGGCCATCAACATCGAGAGCAACAAGGAGCTGCTGCTGCGCTGGGAGTCCTCGCGCCGCGTGCTGCTGCCGAACCTCGATCCGCAGCATCCGCAGCGCTGGGCCGCGCCGCGGCCCGGGCAGATCTTCGAGCAGCCCGAGCTGCTCGCGACGCTGACGAAGCTGGTGGAGACGGAGCGCAAGGCGCTCGCCGCCGGCAAGAGCCGCAAGCAGGCCATCATGGCGGCGTACGACCGGTTCTATCGCGGCGACATCGCCGCCGACATCGCGGCCGCGGTGCAGGAAGCCGGCGGGCTGATCACGAAGGAGGATCTAGACCGCTGGCAGGTCTACGTCGAGGACCCCGTGGTCACCACGTACAAGGGCATCGAGGTCTACAAGCTCTCGAGCTGGGTGCAGGGGCCCGTGCTGCTGCAGACGCTGAACATCCTCGAGAACGTGGATCTGCGCTCCATGGGCTACAACAGCGCGCGCTACATCCACACGCTCTACCAGGCCATGAACCTGGCCTACGCCGATCGCGACTTCTACTACGGCGACCCGTACGTGCCGCCCGCCGAGCCGCTGAAGGGACTGCTGTCGAAGGAGTACGCGAAGAAGCGCTTCGGCGAGATCAACTGGGAGCGCAACGACCCGAACGTGCGGCCCGGCGATCCGTACCCGTTCCAGGGGCAGACGAATCCGTATGCGAAGCTGCTCGAGCACTACCGGCCGCGCATCGCGCCCGAGCGCCGGCGCGCCGAGCTCGATGACGGCTCCACTATGACCCACGACCAGGCGTTCATGGCCGGCACCACCTCGATAGAGGCCGCCGACGCGAATGGCTGGGTCGTGTCGATCACGCCGAGCGGCGGCTGGGTGCCGGCGTTCATCGCGGGCCATACCGGCCTCGGCCTCTCCCAGCGCATGCAGGCGTTCGGCATGGACGAGTCGCAGAATCCGTTCAACGTGCTGGCTCCGGGCAAGCGTCCGCGCGCCACGCTGAGCCCGAGCATCGCCTTGCGCGACGGCAAGCCGTTCCTGTCGTTCGCCGTGCAGGGCGGGGACGCGCAGGACCAGAACCTGCTGCAGTTCTTCCTGAACGTGGTCGAGTTCCGCATGAGCGTGCAGCAGGCCGCCGAGGCCGCGAACATCAACAGCTACCAGATGCACGATTCGTTCGGCGATCACACGACGCAGCCGGGCAGGCTGGTCGTTCGCGCCGACACGCCGTCGTGGGTGCGCGCCGAGCTCGAGCGAATGGGCTACGCCATCGAGACGTGGAACAAGACGTCGGGTCCGATCAACGCCATCTACATCGATCGCGCTCAAGGGTCGCTCTGGGGCGGCTCGAGCGATTTCGGTGAAGACTACGGCGTCGCCTGGTAGCTGCCATTCGATAATCCGATAGTTGCACCGCTGATCGGTCCGGTAAACTCCGCCGCGTCGGTGGCGGTCGCGTGCATGGCCGTTGTTTCGGGGGAGTGAATGGGGTTTCTCGAGTGGCTGCAGAACACGCCGTTCGGCATCTGGGTGGGCGAGTCACTGTGGGCTTATCCTCTGTTCGAGACCATGCACACGATCGGCATGGCCATGGTCGTGGGCTCGCTCGGCCTCATCAATCTGCGCGTGCTGGGTTACAAGCCCGAGCTGCCGATCCTGGGGACGCAGCAGCTGCTGCCGCTCGCGTGGATCGGGTTCACGCTGAACCTGGTCAGCGGTCTGACGCTGTTCGTGTCCGACGCCGAGCACTTCTGGGGCAGCTACACGTTCCGTGTGAAGATGGTGCTGATCATCCTCGGCGGCATCAATGCCGCGCTGCTCGGCCGGCGCATGTTTCAGGAGGCGCTCCCCGGTGCGCCGCCGGTCGTGCCGACCAGCGGGGCGAAGTGGATCGCCGCCACTTCGCTGGTGTTCTGGTTCGGCGCGATCTGCGCCGGCCGGCTGATCGCGTACCTGCCGTGACGCCGGCGATGCACGCTGCGGCCGCCCCCTGACGCACCGAGGGCTGCACTGATGGAACTCCTCGTCTGGCTCGAGCACACCGGGATCGCGAATGCGATCCGCACGACGCCGTGGATGTACCCGACCTTCGAAACGCTGCACTACATCGGCCTGTCGCTGCTCGTGGGCGGCATCATGCTGATCGACCTGCGCGTGCTCGGATTCGCGCGCTCGCTGGCGCTGAAGAGCATGATCGGGCTGCTGCCGTTCGTGTGGGTGGGGTTCATCATCAATGCGACGACGGGCACGCTGCTGTTCATCTATGGAGCCACGAGCTTTGGTGTCAACCGGGCGTTCTGGCTGAAGATGGTGTTCATGGCGATTGCCGGCGCGAACGCCCTGGCGTTCGACGTCGCGGTGCGTCGTGCCGGCTCGGACTGGGTGGGCGCCGACCGGCCGCCGCCGTACGTGAAGGTCTTCGCGACGCTGTCGTTCGTCCTGTGGCTGTGCGTCGTGACTGCGGGCCGCTGGATGGCCTACCGCTGATGCGGCCGGCTTGTCGCACGTCATGAGCGATCCACGCGCGCGCGGCCCGAGGTACACCGTTCACGACGGCTTGCGCATGCCGATGGGCTTTCCGGTCGAGGGCTTCGCGTCGGGCCAGCGCTATCGTGCGGAGGCCGGCGACGTGTTCGTGGCCACGTATCCCAAGTGCGGCACCACGTGGACGCAGTACATCGTGTACCTGCTGCTGCACGCTGGCCGGCCACTCGCTGCCGGGCAACGCCTCGACGCCGTGTCTCCGCACCTCGAGGAGGTCGGCGAGGCCGTGGTGCGTGCGCTGCCCGTGCCGCGCGTGATCAAGACCCATCTGACCTTCGGGCGCACGCCGTGGCACCCGCAGGCGAAGTACCTGTACGTCGCACGCAATCCGTTCGACTGCGCCGCGAGCTTCTACCATCACACGCGCGGGTTCCCGAAGCACTACGACTTCGCGGAGGGCACGTGGGACGTGTTCTTCGAGTGCTTCCTGCGCGGGGAGGTCGATTTCGGCGACTACTTCGATCACCTGTTGTCGTGGTGGCCGAAACGCACGGAGCCGAACGTGCTGCTGCTGACCTACGAGCGCATGCTCGAGGATCCGACCGCGGCCGTGCGTACGATCGCGCAATTCGTCGGCGGCACCGCGGCGCGGGCGGTCGAGGAGCCGGGTGTGCTCGAGCGGGTGGTGGAGCACAGCAGCTTCGGGCAGATGCGCCTCGACCAGCGCCGCTGGTCGAGCGCGCGGCCGGCCGACATGCCGGAGTTCGTGCGCAAGGGCGCGACCGGCGACTGGGTCAACTACTTCTCGGCCGCTCAGGCCCGCCGGCTCGCGCAGCGTCTGCTGGCCCGAACGGCGGGCACGGGCGCAGAATCGCTCTGGCCCGAGCTCGTGCGAGCGGCGCTCGGCGGCGAACAGGAGGCAAAGACGTGAGCATCGCGACGAGACAGGGACTGCAACTCGACGAGAACGACGAAGTGAAGCTGGAGGCGGCCGTGCTGCGCCGCCTGTTGAAGCACTTCGACGAGCGCAAGGACGTGCAGAACATCGAGCTCATGATCCTCGCGGGCTTCTGCCGGAACTGCCTCAGCAAATGGCTGGTGGAGGAGGGGCGCGAGCGCGGGCTCGATGTCGACCTCGACAGCGCTCGCCGGAAGGTCTACGGCATGTCGTACGAGGAGTGGAAGGCGCGGTACCAGCAGCCGGCCACGCCGGAGCAGCTCGCGCGGTTCGAGGCCGCGGAGAAGGCGAAGGCCGCGACGAAAGGCTAGATCAGAAGCGGCGCTGGGCCGCGAACTGTGCGAGGTCGACGAGGCCGTCGCGGAACTTCGACGCCGGCAGCGGCGCCAGGGCCTTGATCGCCACCGCGACTTCCTCGCGCGCACGCTCCGCGGTGTAGCGAAGGCCCCCGGACGTCTCGATCGCGAGCTGGATCGAGGTCAGGTTGCGCGTGCCACCGGTCTCGATGGCCTCGCGGATCATGTGCCGCTCGGCCGCGGTGCCGTGCGCGAGCGCGTAGATCAGCGGCAGCGTGGGCTTGCCTTCGGCGAGGTCGTCGCCGATGTTCTTGCCGAATTCCTCGGGCGAGGCGGCGTAGTCGAGCGCATCGTCGACGAGCTGGAAGGCCTGGCCCAGGTGGCGGCCGTAGCTCACGAGCGCCTGCTCGATCTCGTCGTTCTGCTGCGCCAGAATCGCGCCGATCCGCGTGCCGGCCTCGAACAGCTTGGCCGTCTTGCGGTAGATGACTTCCATGTAGTCGGCTTCGCTGATGTCGGGGTTGTTGCAGTTCATGAGCTGCAGTACCTCGCCCTCGGCGATCGTGTTCGTGGCGTTGGCCAGGACGTCCATGATGCGGATGGCCTTGAGCTCCACCATCATCTGGAACGCGCGCGAGTAGAGGAAGTCGCCGACCAGCACGCTGGCCTGGTTGCCGAACACGGCGTTCGCGGTCTGCTGGCCGCGGCGCAGGCCCGAGCTGTCCACGACGTCGTCGTGCAGCAGCGTGGCCGTGTGGATGAATTCGATGATCGCGGCCGCCGCGATGTGGCTCTGGTCACGGCCTCCGCAGGCGCGGGCCGCGAGCAGCACCGCGAGCGGGCGCAGGCGCTTGCC
>DASZSB010000170.1:0-14543 GCA_035548835.1 Gammaproteobacteria bacterium
ATACAGCGTGTGCAGCATCGCGTGACCGGTCCGGTCCGCGGCGGCGCACGTGCGCTGCGCCGTGCCCTGGCCGAAACGCGTGGTCATGCCGCCGAAGGGCCGCTGATAGATGCGGCCGTCCTCGGTGCGCGAGAACGGCACGCCGTAGTGCTCGAGCTCGATGACGGCGGCCGGGGCTTCCTTGCACATGTATTCGATCGCGTCCTGGTCACCGAGCCAGTCGGAGCCCTTGACGGTGTCGTACATGTGCCAGCGCCAGTCGTCCTCGCCCATGTTGCCGAGCGCAGCACTTATGCCGCCCTGCGCCGCCACCGTGTGGCTGCGCGTCGGGAACACCTTCGTCACGCAGGCCGTCGACAGGCCCTGCTCGGCGAGGCCGAGCGTCGCGCGCAAGCCGGCGCCGCCTGCGCCGACGACGACCACGTCGTAGTGGTGATCGATGAATTCGTATTCTTTCGTCATGCCTCAGGATCCGAACGCGATTTTCAGAATCGAGAACACTGCCGCCACGGCGAGGCCGGTGTGCGCGAACGCGGAGGCCATCAGCGCGGCCGGACGCGACGCCTTGCCCCCGACGTAGTCCTCGATCACGACCTGCACGCCGAGAAACGAGTGGTACGCGGCCGCACCGACGAAGAGGATCAGCAGGATGCTCGTGACGGGCCGCTGCACCCAGGCGGCCACCGCCGCGTAGTCGAAGGCCGGCAGCGTCGCCAGGCTGCACGCGAACCACAGCGCGAGCGGCACGAGCGCCACGGCCGTGAGGCGTTGCGCCCACCAATGCTCGGCCGCGCCCTTGGCGGTGCCGAGACCGAGTACCCGATTCAAGGGAGTGACGAGGCTCATCCGCAGCTCCTCAGACGATGGCGAACAGCGCGAACGCGACCGTCGCAACGAGAGTGACCGCCACCACGACCAGGCCGCTCGTCCGGATCTGCGAACGATCGAAGCCCATGCCGGCGTCCCAGAACAGGTGCCGTACACCGTTCGACAGGTGGAGGAAGAGGCAGAAGGTCCACGCGATCAGCGGCACCTTGAACAGCGCGCTGCCGTACACGGCCTGCACGTCGGCGAACGCCGCCGGACCGCTGGCGAGTGCGATCAGCCAGATCGCGAGCGCGAGCGCGCCGAGCGACAGCAGGAGGCCCGTGATGCGATGCAGGCTCGACAGCCACATCGTGATCTGCCATCGATAAATTTGCAGGTGCGGCGACAACGGCCGCGAGGCGCCTTGCATGGTGCTTCAGTCTCCCTGAGTTACGTGCGTGCCGACGATGTCCCGTTCAAAAGTCGATGCAGCGGCCTGCGCGCTCCCAGTCGCCGTAGCGCGTCGGCTCCGGCCCTTTCGGGCCGCCGATCTCGCGGAGCGGCTGGAGATTCGCGGGGCGGGCGGCGGCGGCAGGCTCTGCCGGCGGCACGGGCGCATCGTGGGGCTTACGGGATGGCGCCGATACTTCAGCCACCCGCTCCTGTCCGCGCTCGTCAACCATCGCCAAAGTTTGCCAGAAACGCCTAGACTCCGCACTACGCCGAGCCCGCCCCCGCGGCTATTCCGCGGTGATCTAAGCGGTTCGGCGGTGAACGGAGCACGATGCCCTCGATCAGCCTGCTAACGGATGTCGTCTGCGTGGAAGCGCGCGGCGCGGACGCGGGCGCCTTTCTGCACGCGCAGCTGAGCCAGAGTGTCGCGGCGGACCCGGCGCGCGCACCGCTCGCAGGTTGGCTCGACGCGCGTGGCCGGGCCCGCGCCCTGGTGCGCGTCTGGGCGTTGCCCGACCGCTGGCTGCTGGCCACGCCGCGCGACGGCGCGCTGGATCTGGTCAAACGCCTGCGGATGTTCGTGCTGCGCGCCGCCGTGGCGCTGCACCTGGCCGACGACGTCGAGCTCGCCGCACTGCTCGACGTCACACCGGAGTGGCTTTCCGCCCATGGGCTGCGGGCCGGCGTGGCACCTGGCACGGTGAGCGAGCGCGAGGGCTTGCGCTGGCTATGCGTCGGCGCGGGTTACTGGCAGGCGCTCGGCGCGCGCGAAGCCATCGAGACGCTGGCCCCTGAGCTGCCGCGCGTGCCGGCGACCGCTGCGGCCCTCGCGGAGATCCGCCTGGGCCTGCCCACGATCACGCCTTCGCTCGTCGACCGGTACGTGGCGCAGATGCTGAATTTCGACCTGCTGGGCGCGGTGGCCTTCGACAAGGGCTGCTACCCCGGCCAGGAGATCGTCGCACGCGTCCATCATCTCGGCGACGTGAAGCGCCGCGCGCGCCGCTATGCGGCGGCCGCCGACCCGCCCACGGTGGGATCGCCCGTGCTCGCGGGCGGTGACGGCGTCGGCGAGGTGCTGCGCAGCGCGCCGGCGCCCGGCGGCTGCGAGCTGCTCGCGGTCATCGACCACACCGCTACCGACGCGCCGCTGACGTGCGGCGGTGCGCCGTTGCATGAGCTGCCGCTGCCGTTCGCGGTGCCGCGTGCCTAGATCTCGGGCTTCAGCTGCGGGAACAGCAGCACGTCGCGGATCGACGGCGAGTTCGTCAGCAGCATCGCGAGGCGGTCGATGCCTATCCCAAGCCCCGCGGTCGGCGGCATGCCGTATTCCAGCGCGCGCACGTAATCGGCGTCGAAGAACATCGCCTCCTCGTCGCCGGCCGCCTTGGCCTGCGCCTGCGCGCGGAAGCGCGCCGCCTGCTCCTCCGGATCGTTGAGCTCGGCGAATCCGTTCGCGAGCTCGCGCCCGCCGATGAACAGCTCGAAGCGGTCGGTCACGAACGGGTCGGCGTCGTTGCTGCGCGCGAGCGGCGAGACCTCGGCGGGGTATTGCGTCATGAACACGGGCCCGCGCAGCGTGGACTCCACCGTCTTCTCGAACAGGTCGTACTGCAGCCGGCCAGCGCCGGACTGCGCGTGCACTTCGATGCCGTGCTTCGCGCACTCGGCGGCCAGCGCCGCGCGATCGCGCACGCGGCCCTTGAGCGCCGGATTCGCGGTCTCGAGTGCCGCCTCGACCGTGAGCTCGGCGAACGGCGCGCCGAGATCGAACTTCCCGCCCTGGTATTCGACCACGTCGCTGCCGGTGAGCGCACGCGCGGCGCCGCGCAGCAGATTTTCTGTCAGCGTCATCAGGTCGCGCGGTCCGGCGTACGCCTGATACAGCTCGAGCATCGTGAACTCGGGGTTGTGCCGCGTCGACAGACCCTCGTTGCGGAACACGCGGGAGAGCTCGTACACGCGCTCGAATCCGCCGACGACGAGCCGCTTCAGGTACAGCTCCGGTGCGATGCGCAGGTACAGATCGACGTCGAGCGCGTTGTGATGCGTTACGAACGGCCGCGCGGCAGCACCACCCGGGATCGGCTGCATCATCGGCGTCTCGACCTCCGTGAAGTCGAGCGCGTCGAGGAAGCCGCGGATGAACCGCAGGAGCTCGCTGCGGCGGCGGAACACCTCGCGCGTCTCCTCGCTCATGATCAGGTCGACGTAGCGCTGCCGCAGCTTCGTCTCGGGATCGGTGATGCCGTGCCACTTCTCGGGCAGCGGCCGCAGCGCCTTCGCGAGCAGCCTGATCTGCGCGACGTCGACGGACAGCTCGCCCGTCTTCGTCTTGATGAGCTCGCCGCGCGCCGCGACGATGTCGCCGAGGTCCCACCTCTTGAACTCGGCATACACCGGCTCCGTGAGGCGGTCGCGCTTCAGCATCAGCTGGATCTGGCCGGAGCGGTCCTGCAGCTTCAGGAAGCTGGTGCCACCCATGACGCGCTTGACCATCATGCGGCCCGCGACGTGCACCTCGACCGGCGCGGCCGCGAGCGCATCGCCGTCGTGCGATTGATACGCCGCGAGCAGCTCGGCGGCCAGGGCATCGCGGCGGAAGTCGTTCGGATACGCGATGCCCGCCTCGCGCAAGCGCGCGAGCTTCGCGCGGCGCTCCGCGATCAGCCTGTTCTCCGGTTCGTCGTTCTCCGCCATCGCCCTTCTTCCTTACAAGCCCTGCTTCAGGCTCTCCTGCAGGAAATCGTCCAGATCGCCATCCAGCACGTTCTGCGGCCGGCCGCTCTCGTAGTTCGTGCGCAGATCCTTCACACGCGACTGATCGAGCACATAAGAGCGGATCTGGTTGCCCCAACCGATGTCGGCCTTGTTGTCCTCGACGATCTGCGCCTGTTCCTTGCGTTTCTGCTCCTCGAGCTCGTAGAGCTTCGCGCGCATCTGGTTCATGGCCATGGCGCGGTTCTTGTGCTGCGAGCGCTCGTTCTGGCACTGCACGACGATCCCCGTCGGAATGTGCGTGATGCGGATGGCCGACTCCGTCTTGTTCACGTGCTGGCCGCCCGCGCCGCTCGAACGGAACACGTCCACGCGCAGGTCAGCCGGATTGAGCTCGATCTCGATGTCGTCGTCGATCTCGGGCGACACGAAAACCGCGGCGAACGACGTGTGGCGGCGGTGCCCCGAATCGAACGGCGACTTGCGCACGAGCCGATGCACGCCGGTCTCGGTGCGCAGCCAGCCGTACGCGTACTCGCCGCGCAGGTGGATCGTGGCGCTCTTGATGCCGGCCACCTCGCCCGCCGACTGCTCGAGCACGTCGACCGCGTAACCGTGCTTCTCGCCCCAGCGCAGGTACATGCGCAGCAGCATCTCGGCCCAGTCCTGTGCCTCGGTGCCACCCGAGCCCGCCTGGATGTCGAGGAACGCGTTGTGTGCGTCCATCTTGCCGGAGAACATGCGCCGGAACTCGAGCGTGGCGATCTGTTTCTCCACGCCCTGCACCTGCCCGACCACGTCGTTCAGCGTGCTCTCGTCGGCCTCCTCGCGCGCCAGCTCGGCGAGCTCGGCGGCCTCGTCGAGCGCCCTGTCGACGCGCACGAGTGTGGCGACGACGGCGTCGAGCTCCGAACGCTCGCGCCCTAGGTTCTGGGCGCGCTCGGGATCGGACCAGACCTTCGGGTCCTCGAGCTCGCGATTGACTTCCTCGAGACGCTCCCGCTTCGCGTCATAGTCAAAGATACCTCCGCAGAGCGGCCGAGCGCTCCTTCAGAGCGAGGATGGCGGGAGCGATCTGATTGGGTTCCATCGGCAGGCGGTCGTGCAGTTCGGCGGCGCAGATACTACCATTGAATCATGCAACTGACGCGCGACGGCACCATTCAACATTTCATCCGCGCCTGGGAGCCCGGCCGGATCCGCATCGCCGAGCGCTGGGTGTCGGGGCACGTGATCGTCAGCGCGGAGCATATCGTCGAAGGCTGGACCATGGCCGCGCCCGGCGCGCCGACGCTCGAAGACCTGGCACCGGCCCTCGCGCTCGCACCGACGATCCTGCTGCTCGGCACCGGCACCCGGGAGTTCCTGCCCGACGTGGATCTCATGGCGGAGTTCGCGGGCCGGCGCATCGGTCTCGAGATCATGAGCACGCCGGCCGCCTGCCGCACGTTCAACGTGCTGTTGCAGGAGCAGCGGCGCGTCGTCGCCGCTCTGCTGAACACCTGAAACAGGACGCGGATTTCGGCGCTAGCGCGGCGGCCGCAGGTACTGCAACGGGTCGACGGGCGAGCCGTCGCGGCGGATCTCGAAGTGCAGCCGCGCCTGGCGCTCGGGCCCAAGCCCCATCAACGCGATCGTTGCCCCCGCCGCCACGTCCTGACCCTGCGAGACGAGCAGCCGGCTGTTGTGGCCGTAAGCGCTCAAGTACGTGTCGTTGTGCTTGATGATCAGCAGCTGCCCGTAGCCGATCAACCCGCTTCCCGCGTACACGACGTGGCCGGCCGCCGCCGCATGAACCGGCTGACCCTCACGGCCGCCGATCGCGATCCCGGTCGCGATGCCGCTCGCGGACCCGAACGGCATGACGACGGGGCCATCGGTGGGCCACGTCCACCGCGGCATCGGTTGCGGCAGTGGTGCCGGCGGCGCCGTGGGCCGGCCCGGCGCCGCCACGGGCATGCGCGCGGGCGGTGGCGCAGCGCGGCGCGGGCCGAGCACCAGCCGCTGCCCCACGTGCAGCACATCCGGATCGCGAATGCCGTTCCAGCGCGCGAGGTCGCGCAGGTCGAGGCCGTGCTGCCACGCGATCTGGTACAGGGTCTCGCCCTTGCGCACGACGTGGACGGGCACGTGCGCACGTGCCGCGGGCTGCTCGACGGGCATCAGGCTCGAGCAGCCGGCCGCGAGCGCGAGCAGCAGCGCGGCGCAGAGCCTGACCGCCATCGCGCCGACGCTGCCGCGGGGCGCCCGGCGGCGGGTCACGTCGACGTGCCCTCGACGAACGGCACGAAGCTGACGGGCATCAGTTCCTCGCGGTGGAAGTCCTGGCCCTGGCGCGTCACGCGAACGAGCGTCTGGCGGCCACGCGCACCGATCGGGATCACGAGCACGCCGCCCTCGTCGAGCTGCGCGCAGAGCTCCGGCGGCACCTGCTCGGGCGCGGCCGCGACCAGGATTCCCTGGTACGGCGCCTGACTCGGCCAGCCGTGCCAACCGTCCGCATGCCGCAGGCTCACGTTGCTGACCTTGAGCTCGCGCAAGATCGCGCGTGCGCGATCGAGCAGCGGCTGGATGCGCTCCACGCTGTACACGTGCTGCGCAAACGCCGCCAGCACCGCGGTCTGGTACCCGCAACCCGTACCGACCTCGAGCACGCGCGTGAGCTTGCGGCCGGCCGCGCCCTCGAGCAGCGCTTGCGTCATGGCCGCGACGATGTACGGCTGCGAGATCGTCTGGCTGAAGCCGATCGGCAGCGCCGTGTCCTCGTACGCGCGGCTCGCGAGCGCCTCGTCGACGAACAGATGCCGGGGCACGGCGCGTATGCGATCGAGCACGGCGAGATTGCCGATGCCCTCGGCCTTCAGGCGGTCGATCAGCCGCTCGCGCGTCCGCGCCGACGTCATGCCGATACCGCTGCGCTCGCGATCGTGGATCACAGGCGCTCGAACCAGCCGGCGACCTTGTCGAGCGCCGCATGCGCCGTCAGGTCCACCTTGATCGGCGACACCGAGACGTAGCCCGACGCGACCGCGTGGAAGTCGGTGCCGGGACCCGCGTCCTGGCCGGCGCCCGCCGGACCGATCCACCAGATCGGCCGGTTGTGAGGATCGAGCGCTTTGACGGCGGGCTCCGACTTGTGCCGGAACCCCAGCCGCGTCGTGCGGAAGCCCTTCAGCGCGTCGACCGGCACGTCCGGCACGTTGACGTTCAGGATCGAGTCCGTAGGCATCGGATCGACGGCGTTGCGCTCGACGAGCCGGCGCATCAGCGCCGCCGCCGTGTCGAAGTGCGCGCCCCCGCTCAGCACGAGCGACACGGCGATCGACGGAATGCCGAGGAAACGGCCTTCCATCGCGGCGGCCACGGTGCCGGAGTACAGCACGTCGTCGCCCAGGTTCGCGCCATGATTGATGCCCGAGATCAGCATGTCCGGCGGGTGCTCGAGCAGGCCGCCCGTGACCGCGATGTGCACGCAGTCGGTGGGCGTGCCATTGATGTAGTACAGATTATCCTCGACGCGCTCGACGCGCAGCGGTGTCTCGAGCGTGAGCGAGTTGCTGGCACCGCTGCGGTTGCGGTCCGGCGCCACGATGATGACTTCGGCCAGCGGCGCCAGATGCTGCGCGAGCGTGCGCAGGCCGCGCGCCTGATAACCGTCGTCGTTCGCAAGCAGAATCCGCAACTGCCGTTCCTGAGGAATCGTCGCGACCGATGCGGTCGCGCATGCTCACCGATCGGCCGGCGGCGGCGCCGGCGCGATCTGGTAGAAAGTCTCGTGGCTCTCGATCATGCCGAGCTCGGTCCGCGCCCTCTCCTCGGCCGCCGCAAGGCCCTGCTTCAGGTCCTTGACCTCGGCCTCGAGCGCCGAGTTGCGCGCCGCGAGCCGGCCGTTCTCCTCGGTCCGACGGGCGACCTCGGCCTCGAGACGCCACATCTCGCGCAGCCCGCCGTTGCTGACCCAAAGCCGCGCCTGGAGCAACGCCAGCACGAGCACCAGCACGACCATCAAGAAGCGCATTCCGTCTCCCGCGGCAGCGCCCGTCCCGCCGCCACCCAAGGCACCGGCCCGCTACAGCGAAACCGGGAACGCCCCCGCACCGTTGAACTTCGCCCGCCCGCCGAGCGCCTGTTCGATGCGCAGCAGCTGATTATACTTGGCCAGCCGATCCGATCGACACAGCGAGCCCGTCTTGATCTGCGTGGCGCCGGTCGCAACCGCGATGTCGGCGATCGTCGCGTCCTCGGTCTCGCCCGAGCGATGCGACACGACGGCCGAGTATCCCGCCTTCGTCGCCATCTCGATGGCTTCCAGCGTCTCCGTCAGCGTGCCGATCTGATTCGGCTTGATCAGGATGCTGTTCGCGATCTTCTGCTCGATGCCCTGCGCAAGTATCGAAGTGTTCGTCACGAACAGGTCGTCACCGACCAGCTGGATCCTGTCGCGCAGCCGCGTGGACAGCAGCTTCCAGCCGTCCCAGTCGTTCTCCGCCATGCCGTCCTCGATCGACACGATCGGGTAGCGCGCGACCAGGTCCTCGAGGAAGTCCGCGAACTCGGCCGACGAGAACTTGCGGTTCTCGGACTCGAGGTCGTACTCGCCGTTCACGAAGAACTCCGAGCTCGCCACGTCGAGGCCGAGATAGATGTCGCGGCCGAGCGTGTAGCCGGCCTTCTCCACCGCCTCTGCGATCGTCTGCAGCGCCTCCTCGTTCGAGCCGAGATCCGGCGCGAAACCGCCCTCGTCGCCCACCGCGGTATTCAGGCCCCTGGCTTTCAGCACGCCTTTCAGCGCGTGGAACACCTCGACACCGTAGCGCAGGCACTCGCCGAAGCTCGGCGCCCCGACCGGCAGGATCATGAACTCCTGGATGTCGACGCTGTTGTCGGCATGCGCGCCGCCGTTGATGATGTTCATCATCGGCAGCGGCAGCGTGAACTCGCGCCGGCCCGCGCCGAGCGCCTCGTACAGCGCCACGCCGCGCTCCGCCGCGTGCGCCTTCGCGTTCGCGAGCGACACGGCCAGGATGGCGTTCGCGCCGAGCCGCGCCTTGTTCGGCGTGCCGTCGAGCGCGATCAGCTTGCGGTCGAGCGCCTGCTGATCGGCCGCATCGAGGCCCACCGCCGCCTTGCGGATCTCGCCGACGACGTTCGCGACCGCCTTGCGCACGCCTTTGCCGAGGTAGCGCTTCTTGTCCCCGTCGCGCAGCTCGTGCGCCTCGCGCGATCCCGTGGATGCGCCCGACGGCACGGCCGCCCGGCCGCGGGCGCCGCTCGTCAGCACGACTTCGGCCTCGACGGTCGGATTGCCGCGCGAGTCGATGATCTCGAGCCCGGCCACGTCCTTGATCGCACTCATGGAAACTCCTCGGATACTCAGTGAACTTGATGGAATTCGGTTTCGAGATACGGGCGCTCCTTCACGAGCGCATCGATGGCCTTGAGCTGCTCGAGCAGCGCGGGCATGCGATCGAGCGGCCACGCGGTCGGGCCATCGCTCAAGGCTGCATCGGGATCCGGGTGCGTCTCCATGAAGACGCCGGCGACACCGGCGGCGACGGCCGCGCGCGCCAGCACCGGCACGTGCTCGCGCTCGCCGCCGGACGCGTCGCCGCGCGCACCTGGCAGCTGCACCGCGTGCGTCGCGTCGAATACCACGGGGCAACCCGTATCGCGCAGGATCGCCAGCGAGCGCATGTCGACCACGAGGTTGTTGTAGCCGAACGAGACGCCGCGCTCGCACACGAGCAGCGCGTCGTTGCCGGTGGAGCGGGCCTTCTCGACGACGCTGCGCATCTCCCACGGCGACAGGAACTGGCCCTTCTTCAAGTTCACGGGCTTGCCCTGGCTCGCGACCGCGACGATGAAATCCGTCTGCCGGCAGAGCAGCGCCGGGGTCTGCAGCACGTCGACCACGGCCGCGACCTCGTCGAGCGGCGTGTCCTCGTGCACGTCGGTCAGCACCGGCAGCTCGAGCTCCTCGCGCACGCGCTGGAGCACCTTGAGGCCGCGCTCGATCCCGAGCCCGCGGAAGCTGCCGAGCGAGCTGCGGTTGGCCTTGTCGAACGAGGCCTTGAACACGAACGGGATCGCGAGCCGCGCCGCGATGCCCTTCAGCCGCTCGGCCGTGCTCATCACGAGCTGCTCGCTCTCGATGACGCAGGGGCCTGCGATCAGGAACAGTGGCTCGCGGGCGCCGACCGTGAAGCCGGCAAGCTTCATGCGCTCGCAACCCGCGGCAGCTTCAGTCCCTGGCAGGACCGGGCCGCGGTGATGAAGCTCGTGAACAACGGGTGGCCGTCGCGCGGATTGGAATTGAACTCGGGGTGGAACTGCGTCGCGAAGAACCACGGATGCGTGCTCGTCGGCAGCTCGATGAGCTCCACGAGCCCGTCACCCGAGAAGCCGGAGAACACGAGCCCGGCGGCGGCGATCCGCTCCCGATAGTTGTTGTTGAACTCGTAGCGGTGCCGATGGCGCTCGGAGATCTGCTCCTTGCCGTAGATGGACTTCGCGAGCGTGCCGTCCTTGATGTAACAGACCTGCGCGCCGAGTCGCATCGTGCCGCCGAGCTCCGACGCGGCGGAGCGCGCCTGCAGCCGGCCGTCCGGATCGTGCCACTCGGTGATCAGCGCGATGACCGGGTGCGGCGTCTGCGGATTCAGCTCCGTGGAGTGCGCACCCGCGAGACCCACGACGTTGCGCGCGTACTCGATGACGGCCACCTGCAGGCCGAGGCAGATGCCGAGGTAGGGCACCTTCTTCTCGCGCGCGAACTTGACGGCCGCGATCTTGCCTTCGATGCCGCGCTCGCCGAAGCCGCCGGGCACGAGGATCGCGTCGACGTCGTTCAGCACCTCCGTGCCCTGCGTCTGCAGGTCCTCCGACTCCATGTAGAGGATGTTCACGCGCGTACGCGTGCGGATGCCGGCATGTCGCAGCGCTTCGGTCAGCGACATGTAGGAGTCCTTGAGGTCGACATACTTGCCGACCATCGCGATCTTGACCTCGGCTTCGGGGTTGGCCTTCGCGTCGACGACCGCCTGCCACTCGGACAGGTCGGCCGGCTTTGCGGTCAGGCGCAGCTTGTCGACGACGTAGGAGTCGAGCCCCTGCTCGTTCAGCAGCATCGGGATCTTGTAGATGTCGTCGACGTCGACGGCCGAGATGACCGCCCGCTCCTCGACGTTCGTGAAGAGCGCGATCTTCGCGCGCTGCTCGCGCGGCAGCGGCAGCTCCGACCGGCACACGAGCACGTCGGGCTGAATGCCGATCGAGCGCAGCTCCTTCACGGAGTGCTGCGTGGGCTTGGTCTTGATCTCCTGCGAGGCGCCGAGATACGGCACCAGCGTCAGGTGGATGTAGAGCGTGTGGTCGCGGCCGAGCTCGACGCCGAGCTGGCGGATGGCCTCCATGAACGGCAGCGACTCGATGTCGCCCACCGTGCCGCCGATCTCGACGAGGCACACCTCGGAATCCCCGGCGCCGAGCTTGATGCAGCGCTTGATCTCGTCCGTGATGTGCGGGATGACCTGCACAGTCGCCCCGAGGTACTCGCCGCGCCGCTCCTTGGCGATCACGGTCGAGTAGATCTTGCCGGTCGTGAAGTTGCTGGTGCGGCTCGTGCGCATGCGCACGAAACGCTCGTAGTGGCCGAGGTCGAGATCGGTTTCAGTGCCATCGTCGGTGACGTACACCTCGCCGTGCTGGAACGGGCTCATCGTGCCCGGGTCGACGTTGATGTACGGATCGAGCTTCATCAGGCGCACCTTGAGGCCGCGGGCCTCGAGGATCGCCCCGAGGCAGGCCGAGGTAATGCCTTTACCGAGCGAGGACACGACCCCGCCCGTGATGAAAATGAATCGCGTCATGTCAACAAAACCGGGAGGGCCGGACACTGCTCCGAGACGGAGCACGTATCCGACCAGGCAAAGTGAGTGTTAGGGTCATCGGACGGAACTGCAAAGTACCAAAAGTACCCCGGCCTCACCAGTCCCGCGCGCAAACTCACGCGCCGCGCATCACACGATGGGCGGATGTCCGGTCCAGCGCACGCGCCAGCGCGGCTCCGTCGCATCGGCCGCGCGCGTCGCGTCCGCAATCCACAGATCGCCGACGGCCACGAGCTCACCGCCGCGGTAGAGCAGCGGGATGCGGCTGCGCATCCACGGCAGCACGCCCGCCTCCTGGAACCAGCGCTTCAGCGGCTGGCGATGGCGGCGTCCGAGCGGCAGGAACTCCTCGCCGCCCGCGCGGAACTTCAGCGTGAGTCCTGCTTCGACCCAGGAGTCCGGCAGTCCGGGCGCGGCACCCGCGGGCGCGAATGCGACCTCGCCTTCGGGGCCCGCCCATGACCCGCGCGGACCGAGCCGCGCCGAATAGCCGCCCGGCGACGGCGGCGGCAGCCCGGGAAGCAGGTGCAACGCCTGACGAAATACGCGCGCCTCGCCGCCCGGCCAGCGCACGAGCGGCTGCGCACCGGGTCGCGCGTCGAGCAGCGCGGACCGAAGCTCCTCGATCTTGCCGGCGGCGGGCACGCCCAGGCCGGCGCGCCGCAGCAGGTGGCGCAGCAGATTGCGCTGGCGCGCGGCCGGCAGCGCCGCGAGCGTGGCCCGCGGCAGCCGCTCTGGCACTGCGAGCCCCGCGGCGTCCTGCGCCGCGACGTCCTCGAGGATGCCCTCCGCGTCGGTCATCTGCTCCGCGAGGCGGCCCGCATGCGCGACGGCCGCCGGCCAGCGCGTAAGCAGCTTCGGCAGCACCTCAAGACGCAGGAAATTGCGGTCGTGCCGCGGCTCGCGGTTCATCGGGTCCTCGAGCCACTCGAGATTCCAGTCGAGCGCCTGCCGGCGCAGCTCCGCGCGCGTGAACGGCAGCAGCGGCCGGCCGAGGAAGCCCGCACCGAACGGACCGAACCCGATGATTCCGCGCAGACCCCGCACGCCGCTGCCGCGCAGGAAGCGCAGCAGCAGCGTCTCGAGCTGATCGTCCGCGTGATGCGCCGTCAGCAACACCTCGCCGGGCGCGAGCAGCGCGCCGAGCGCACGATAACGCGCGTCGCGCGCGGCAGCCTCGAGGCCGTGCTCCGCTACGCCGCTCAGGGTCACGCGCGTGGCCGTGAACGCGACACCGAGCCTGGCCGCCACGGTGGCGCAGCGCGCCGCCCATTCCGCGGACTCGGGGTTCAGGCCGTGATCGACGTGCGCCGCCCGCAGGCGACCGCCGACCCCGAGGCGCGCGAGCGCCGCGAGCAGCACGGTGGAATCGACGCCGCCGCTGAACGCGACCAGGAAGCGCCCCGGCGCCGCGGGCGCAGGCCAGCGCTCGATGGCCGAGCGCAGTGCCGCCAGAAACGGCACCGCCGCGTTGCGGCTCTTCGACTCGTCGAACCAGGGCATGGCGCGCCGCGTACTTCTCCGGCGACGCCGGAGATCAGATTTCTTTGAAGACTCCGTAGCCCGCGATTCGCCGCCGGCGCTGCGCGACCAGCGAGTCGACCGGCACGGTCTGCAGCGATGCCAGCGACTGCACGAGCACGGACTTGATCGCCTCGGCCATGGCGTCGGGGTCGCGATGTGCGCCGCCGAGCGGCTCGCCGACGACTTCGTCGACCAGCTTCAGCCGGTGCAGACGCTCGGCCGTGATGCCCATGGCTTCGGCCGCGAGCTCGGCTTTGTCCGAGCTCTTCCAGAGGATGCTCGCGCAACCTTCCGGCGAAATGACGGAGTAGATGCTGTACTGCAGCATCAGCACGCGGTCGGCGACGCCGATTGCGAGCGCACCGCCCGAGCCACCCTCGCCGATCACGACGCTCACGATCGGCACCTTCAGGCTCGCCATCGTGAACAGGTTGCGGGCGATGGCCTCGCTCTGGCCGCGCTCCTCCGCCCCGATGCCGGGGTAGGCGCCCGGCGTGTCGATGAACGTGATCAGCGGCAGGCCGAATTTCTCGGCCATGTGCATCAGGCGCAGCCCCTTGCGATAGCCTTCGGGCCGCGCCATGCCGTAGTTGCGGTATACGCGCTCCTTCGTGTCGCGACCCTTCTGGTGACCGATCACCATGACCGCCTCGCCATTGAGCCGCGCCAGACCGCCGATCAGCGAGTGATCGTCGGCGTACATGCGATCGCCGTGCAGCTCCTGGAAATCGGTGAAGCACTTCTCGATGTAGTCGAGCGTGTAGGGGCGCTGCGGGTGGCGCGCGAGCTGCGCGATCTGCCACGCGCTCAAGCTCGAGAAGATGCTGCGCGTGAGCGATTCGCTCTTGTTCTTGAGACGCGCGATCTCTTCGCTGATGTTGAGCTCGGAGTCCTCGCCAACGAACTTCAGCGCATCGATGCGCGCCTCGAGCTCGGCGATCGGCTGTTCAAACTCCAGGAATTTCAGATCCATAGCCACTTGCGCGACGGCGAAGCGGCCACCTTACCCGGAACCCCTCGGGAGTGACAAGTACGGTGTCAGGTTTTGCGCAGTTGCACAGAGGTATGGCGGGCGAGCCCGCATTGCGCGCGGTGCCCATCGTGACGCCGGCGTGAGAGCGCCCTTTCGGCACCGCCGCAAGTACGTCCCTG
>DASZSB010000171.1:0-3166 GCA_035548835.1 Gammaproteobacteria bacterium
TCCGCGCCCGGAAACTCGCGCGACGCATTCGCGAGGAACACGCCGCGCGACATCATCAGCGGCGTCCAGCCGAGCGCGTTCTTCGCCTCGACCTCGGCGCCCTGATCGATCAGGTACTGCGTGATCGACGGCTGGTTGGAAATGATGGAGCCGTGCAGCGCGGTGCAGCCGTTCCAGCGCGGATCGCCCACGCCGAGATCGAGCAGCTCGTCGATGTTGTGCGGGTAGTACAGCAGCGTGTAGGCGGGATCGCCCTCCATGCGGTAGTGGCCGAAGTTCGCGTGCGCGTTGACATCGTTGCCGAGCGCGACGGCGAGCTTCACGGCTTCGAGCCGCTCGGCTTCGCTCGTGCCCGCGTGCGGCCCCGGCGTCTCGCCCTCCCAGTAGTCGAGGCCCGCGGCCACCATGAGCGGCGTCACACCGAACGCGTTAGGCAGCTTCGGGTCCGCGCCGCCGTCGGCCAGGACCTTCATGAGCGCCACGTCGCCGTTGTGGGCCGCGATGTAGAACGCCGTGGCGCCGACGTACGTCAGCAGGTGCCGGCCGAGCACGAGGTCTGGCGGATTGCGCGCCGTGCCGCCCTCCTTGCCGAAGCGGGACTCCTTCCATGCGATGCGCACGTTCGGGTTCGCGCCGTGCGCGAGCAGCTGCCTCGCGAGCTCGAGGCTCGTGACGCGACCGACGGGCACCGGCGGCGCGTCGGCCTCGTTGCCGACGGCGGCCTGGCCCGACGCGCCGGGCTTGCGCAGCCACGCGAGCGTGTGCAGCGGCGAGCCACGCGCGTCGGGAAGGTTCGGATTGGCGCCATGCTCGAGCAGCACGGAAGCCACCTCGTAGTAGGCGTTGACCACCGCCACGTTGAGCGCACTGGTGCCATCCAGGCCCACGGCATCGACGTTGGCGCCGTGCTGCAGCAGCACGCGCAGCGCGTCGAGTTGCGCGTTGCGCACGGCAAACAGCAGCGCGGTGAAGCCGCGGCCCGATTTGGCCTCGAGGGCGGCGCCGTGCTCGAGCAGCAGCCGTACCGCATCCGCGTTGCCGGCGCCGGCCGCCCACATCAGCGCCGTCTGGCCGCGGAATGGCTCCACGGCGTTCACGTCGGCGCCGTTGCCGAGCAGCAGCTCGACCGCGTCCGGGCGGCCGTTGCGCGCGGCGAGCATCAGCGGTGTCTGGCCCACGCCCGAGAGCTCGTTGGGATCGGCTCCCTGCACGAGCAGCTTCCCGATCAGAGCTGCGTCGCCATTCCTGGCGGCCAGGGACAGCGGCGTGACACCGTTGCGGCTTCGGGCATCGGCGGTGGCACCGGCCGCGAGCAGCGCCGCGGCGAGATCGTCGTCGCCGACGCGCGCGGCCCAATGCAGGGCGGTGGCGCCGTCGGCGCCCGTGGCGTTCACGTCCGCGCCCTCCGCGAGCAGCGCGCGCACGCGTGCGGCGTCCTGGTTGCGCGCCGCCGCGACCAGCGGCGGATCGGCCGCGAGCGTGGGCGCCGTCCATGCCGCCAGCACGGCAATGGCCGCGACACGATGCGAAGCGCCGGCTCTGCCCCCCACGCGTGATCCCTGCGTTCCGTTTGGAGGGCAATATACAATGCGAGCCAGTCTCGGGGGGAACGCCTTGCCGTCGCGCGCCGTGGCATCCGTCGGTATCGCGGCCGTCGCCGCTCTGGTGGCGCTGGCATGGCTGGGTGTGCGCGACCGGGCCGCGGAGCAGCGCGCGCTGACCGCGGCCACGATCACGCACTACTGCCGCGACTGCCACGATCCGCTGTCGCAGTCGGGCGGCCTCGTGCTCGACGCCCGGGACCTCTCCGACGTCGGCGCGCACGCCGAGGCCTTCGAGAAAGTGGTCCGCAAGCTGCGCGCGCACACGATGCCGCCGGCCGACAACCCGCGTCCGGACGCGGCCACCTACGACCGCGTGGCCACGTTCCTCGAGACCTCGCTCGACCGCGCGGCCGCGGCCGCGCCGAATCCCGGCACGCTGCCGCAGCTGCACCGCCTGACGCGCACCGAGTACCGCAACACGATCCGCGACCTGCTGGCGCTCGACCACCTGCCGGCGGAGATGGACTACGAGCTGCTGCTGCCGGCCGACAACGCTAACAGCGGCTTCGACAATCTCGCGGACCTGCTGTTCGTGTCGCCCGTGATCATGGAGCGCTACCTCGAGGCGGCGCGCAAGATCGCGCGGCTGGCCGTCGGCGATCCGGACACGCCGGTCATGGTCAACATCCACCGCCTGCCGCTGCAGCAGCCGCAGGACGAGGAAGTCGACGGCCTGCCGCTCGGCTCGCGCGGCGGCCTCGTGGCCGACAGCTACTTCCCGCTCGACGCCGAATACGCGTTTCGCGTGCAGCTCGAGCGCCGGCCGCGCGAGCTGCACGAGCTCGAGATCAGCGTCGACGGCGCGCGCGTCGCAACGGCCACGATCGGCGTTCCGGGCGGCAGCGGGCCGGCGCCGACGACGTTCGAGTTCCGCGTGCCGGTCGACGCCGGCCCGCACCGCGTGGGCGCCGCGTTCGTCACGCGCACCGAGGCGCTCGACGAACGCACCGTGCGGCAGCTGCGCCGCAGCCGCGGCACGCTGCCCGCGATCGAGGTCGTGACGATCGGCGGGCCGTACGCGGCCACCGGGCCCGGCGTCACGCCGAGCCGGTCGCGGCTGTTCGTGTGCCATCCGCAAAGCGCGGCGGAAGAGTCGCCCTGTGCGCGCGAGATCCTGACGGCGTTGCTGCGCCGCGCGTATCGCCGGCCCGTCACCGCGGCCGATGTCGACGAGTTGTGGCCGTTCTACGCGGCCGGCGCCGCGGAACACGGTTTCGAGCGCGGCATCCAGCGCGCGCTCGAGCGCGCGCTCGTGAGCCCGCAGTTCCTGTTCCGGATCGAGCGCGTGCCGCGGGGCGTGCAACCTGGCCAGCCGTTCGATCTGAACGCGGTCGAGCTCGCCTCGCGCCTCTCCTACTTCCTCTGGAGCAGCATGCCGGACGACGCACTGCTCGCGGCCGCCGCGGACGGCACGCTGACGGACCCGCGCGTGCTGTCGCGGGAGATCGCACGCCTGCTCGCCGATCCGCGCGCGGACTCCCTCGTCGACAACGTCGCGTCGCAGTGGCTCTTCCTGCGCGACGTGGCGCACAAGGACCCGGACCTCTTCCTGTTCCGCGACT
>DASZSB010000172.1:0-26502 GCA_035548835.1 Gammaproteobacteria bacterium
GCCCATCGCGAGCGGCGCCACGGCCGCGGCGATGGCCGTGAAGAACAGGATGATGCCGGCCACGGCGCCGTGCTCGTGCAGCGGGAAGCCGCTGATGCCCTTCGAGTTCAGGCTCGGGTAGAGCACCGACATGAAGAGCCCGGACAGCGGCAGCAGATACACCGCGAGCGTGGCGCTGCCGAGCAGGCTGCCCGCGAAGCACGCGAAGATCGCGAGACCGAAGAGCGCCAGTACGCGCCGCCACGGGTGGCGATCCAGCAGCCAGGCGCCGAGGAACCGGCCGGCTGCGCGGAACACGAAGAACAGCGTGAGCGCCGACGCCGCGAGCCAGCCGCCGACCGCGGATTCCTGCAGCAGCGTGGGCATCCACACGTAGACGGCCGTCTCGGTGCCGACGTACAGCATGATCAGCGCGGAGAACCCGAGCGCGTGCGGGTCGCAGGCGAGCACGAGCGTGCGCTTGAACGTCGCGGGTTGGGCGGCATCGCGGCGCACGGGCGGGAACTGCAGCGGCAAGGCCACCACGATCAGGGCCACGCAGATCGCGGCCGCGATGGCATAGAGCCACTTCCACGACCAGCCGGCCGTCAGCAGCACGGCCACGATGGCGGGGCCGACGATCGAGCCCACGCCGAAGCAGCCCTCGATGACGTTCATCGTCACGGTGTGCTGGCGCGCGGACGTCGACACGTCGCCGAGCAGCGCGAGCGCGCCGATCTTGAACACGCTGATGCCCGCACCCGACACGACGAGCAGCGCCACGAACACGCCGAACGTGTCGCCCGCGATGAACGCGGCGGACGCGGCCGCGTAGGCCGCGAGCCCGATCACGATCGTGGCCTTGCGGCCGATGCGGTCCGCGAGCAGACCAAAAGCGATCGCGCCGCCGGCGATCGCCGCCATCGTGGCGTAGTGGAACGCGCTGGCCTGGCTCAGCGTGAGGCGGAACTCGTCGATGAGCTTCGGGATGATGCTGCCGACCGCGTCCGTGGTCATGGCGAACACGAAGAACATGGCGCCGAGCAGCGCGCGCAGCAGCGTGGCGCGGATCTCTGCAGTCTGTCGCGTCATGACGCACCCCTTGGGTCCGCGCGACTGTACACCGCCTACAATCGTTTGCATAATCGGGACGAACCCGGGGGGTCCACCATGAAATCCACGCTCGCACCTGTGCGCCTCGCGGCGCTCCCGCTCCTGATCGCCCTGGCCGCCCACGCGCACGCGCAGACGGCCGCGTGCGACGTCGCCACCTTCACGAAGCTCGGCCTGCCGGCCACGCGGATCATCTCCGCGACGACGGTCAGCGACGACAAGCGCGTGCCGGGCTCGCACTGCGTGCTGCGCGCCGCGGTCAACGAGCGCACGGGCATGGACGGCAAGCCGTACGCGATCGGCTTCGAGATGCGGCTGCCGGCGAGCTGGAACGGCGGCTACGTGGATCAGCTGAACGGCGGCAACGACGGCGCCGTCGTGCCGGCGTACGGCCAGCTGCCGGGCGGCACGCCCGACACCGCGCTCGCGCGCGGCTACGCGGTGTTGAGCTCGGACTCCGGCCACGACGGCCAGGCGAATCCGCAGGCCGGCCTCGCCGGCGGCAACCTGTTCGGCTTCGACGAGCAGGCGCGGCTCGACTACGGCTACACGGCCAACGTCACGCTGACGCCCATCGCGAAGAAGATCGTCGAGGGCTACTACGGCCGCCGGCCGCAGCGCTCGTACATGGTCGGCTGCAGCAACGGCGGCCGCCACGCGTTCGTCGGCGCCACGCGGCTCGCGAAGGAATTCGACGGCTTCCTCGCGGGCGCACCCGGCTACAACCTGCCGATGGTCTCGCTGCAGCACGCGTGGGACATCCAGAGCTTCGAGATGGCCGGCGGCGACGTCCGCAAGGCGCTGTCGCGCGCCGACATGCAGACGCTCGCCGACGGCGTGCGCGCGCAGTGCGACGCGCTCGACGGCGCGGCCGACGGCATGGTCGGCGCGATCGCGCAGTGCCAGAAGACGTTCGACATCAGGAAGCTGCGCTGCGAGGCGACGGGCGGCAAGCAGTGCCTCTCCGACGCGCAGATCGCGGCGATTCAGCGCTCGTTCGGCGGGCCGAAGGACAGCAAGGGCAAGGCGCTGTATACCTCCTGGCCCTATGACGCCGGACTCGGCTCCGACGGCTGGCGCACGTGGAAGCTCGAGAGCCCGATCCCGGGCTTCGAAGGGCTGCCGCTGATCGCCACGCTCGGCGCCGGCTCGCTCGCGCAGGTCTTCACGACGCCGCCGACACGGCTCGACGGCACGCCGAACGGCATGATCGGGTTCCTGCGTCAATTCAACCTCGACCGCGACGCAGGCAGGATCCTCGCGACGACGAAGGAGTTTCCGGTCTCGGCCATGGACTTCATGGCGCCGACCGACTGGCGCAATCCCAAGCTCGCAGAGCTCAAGGCCGCGGGCGGCAAGATCATCGTGTACCACGGCGCGGCCGACGGCGCGTTCTCGCTGCAGGCCACGATCGACTGGTACGAGAAAGTCCGCGCGAACAACGGCGGCGATGCGAGCGGCTTCGCGCGCTTCTACCCCGTGCCCGGCATGACGCATTGCGGTGGCGGCCCGTCGACGGATCGCTTCGATCTGTTCGGCGCGCTCGTCGACTGGGTGGAGCACGGCAAGGCGCCGGAGAGCCCGGTCGCGACCGCACGCGCCGACAACCGCGACCTGCCGGAAGGCTGGAGCAAGACGCGCACGCGGCCGCTGTGCGAGTGGCCGAAAGTCGCGCGCTACAAGGGCGGCGACATGGAGTCGGCGGCGAGCTTCCGCTGCGAATGACACGGCTCCTCGCGCGGCTCGCCGGTGCGTGCGTCGTGGCGCACGCGCTGCTGGTGGGCGAAGTGAGCGCGCAGGGCGCGGAGCCGGCGGTGCTCGGCCTGTACCACTGGGTGCACTCCTCGGGTAACGCCGAGCGCGCGTTCGCGTTCTACCACGACGTGCTCGGCATCGAGCTCACGCGCTCGCCGTTCGCGGGACCGGCGCCTGCGAACGCGCCGCCGCCGCGCATTCAGCCCGCGGCCAGCGCCGGCTCCGATCCGCTCGTGTGGGATCTGACGGACACGAAGGGCTCGCGCTTCCGCACCGTGTTCATGCATGCGCCGAACACGCCGTTCGGCCTCGAGCTCTCGGAGTTCTTCGACGTGCCGCGCGGCGAGCGGCACGCGAATCCGTGGGATCCGGGCGCCTCGGTGCTCGAGTTCGCCGTGCGCGACCTCGACGGCGTGCTCGCGGCCGCGAAGTCGCGCGGCGCCACCGTCGTGAGCGTGGGCGGCGCGCCGGTCAAGGTGCCCGACGGCCGCGCGGTCGTGGTGCGCGATCCCGACGGCTACCTGCTGCGGCTCGTGCAGGCGTCACCCGCGATGATCGCGGCCGCGACGCCGGCGGAGATCGTCGGCACGGCCATCGGCATCACGGTGTCGGACACGCGCGCGGCGCTCGCGTTCTACCACGACCTGCTGGGCCTCGACGCGCAGCCGTCGCTGCGCGGGGGCTTAAGCGATCTTCAGTCCTACGGCCTCGACGGCGGCGGCCTGATCGAGACGGTCGTCGTGATTCCGGGCACGCGGCTGTTCTTCGTGCTGCTGGAATTCGCCGTGCCGAAGAATGCGCCGCCGCCCGTGCCGTTCCACTGGCGCCTGCAGGACGTCGGCTCGCCGCAGATGCAGCTTCAGGTCAGCGGCCTCGACACGCTGATCGCGCGCACGCAGGCTGCGGGCTACCGGTTTTTGAGCGTCGGCGCGAAGCCGATCCAGCGGCCCTTCGGCCGCTTCGTGTTCGCGATCGGGCCCGACAGCGAGCTCGTCGAGTTCGTGGAACCCGCCGCCGGGGCGGGTGCGAAGGAGTGACGATGAAACTGCACACGCTGATTCTCGCCCTGACCCTCTTCGGCAGCGGTGCCGGGACCGCGACCGCGGCCGATCCGCCGCCGCGTGTCGGTCTCGCGGCCGATGGCACCGTCTCCGTGCCGGCGTTGCAAGTGCCGGTCACGCCGTATCTGAGCCCGCAAGGCCGCGCGTACCTGATCGAGCATCTCTCGGACATGCAGACACCGGCGAAGCTCGTGCAGGACGACGGCGTGCCGAGGTTCATGACGGGCTACCTCGCGCGGCAACGCGAGCTCTATCCGCACACGCGCACCGACACGAAGATCGGCGGCGTGCACGTGTACGACTACGCGCCCAAGTCCGGCATCTCCGCCGGCAACAAAAAGCGCGTGCTGATCGATCTGCACGGCGGCGGCTTCTCCGGCTGCTGGCCGGGTTGCGCCGAGCTCGAGTCCATCCCGATCGCCTCGCTCGGACGCATCCGCGTGGTCAGCGTCGACTATCGCGAGGGTCCGCAGTTCAAGCACCCCGCGGCCAGCGAGGACGTGGCAGCCGTGTATCGCGAGCTGCTGAAGACCTACAAGGCCGAGAACATCGGCATCTACGGCTGCTCGGCCGGCGGCATGCTGACGGCGATGGCGGTGGCGTGGTTTGAGGCGCACGGGCTGCCGCGGCCGGGCGCGGTGGGCATCTTCTGCGCCGGCGCAGGCGCGCCGAAGGGCATCGGCACGTTCGAAGGCGATGCCGCGTACACCGCGGGCCCGCTCGGCGAGCTGCGCGTGCCGCAGGCCGGCGCGCCGCCGGCACCGGCCGGCTACTTCGCGGGCACGGATCCCGGCGATCCGCTGGTCGCGCCGATCAACTCGGCCGCGGTGCTCGCGAAATTCCCGCCGACGCTCGTGATCACCGCCACGCGCGGCTTCGAGCTCTCGTCCGCCGTCTACACGCACACGCAGCTCGTGAAGAACGGCGTGGATGCGCGCCTGCACGTGTGGGAGGGCATGTTCCACGGCTTCTTCTACAACGCCGACGTGCCGGAGTCGCAGGACTGCTATCGCGTGATCGTGGACTTCTTCGCGCGCACGCTCGGCAAACGGACGTAGCAGGAGCGGCCGCGCGCAGGTTTCCCCGCACTAGCCATTCGGAGCGGCGCGCCCGCGGCTGCGTCAGTTCTCGCGCAGCGCCGCGCACACGTCGATCTTCGACGCGCGGCGTGCCGGCACGTACGACGCGAGCAGCGTCACGGCCAGCATCGTGAACGGCACCACGGCCAGCACCAGGGGATCGAGCGCGCTCGTCGCGTAGAGCTGGCTCGCGATGACCTGCCGCAGCGCGACTGCGCCCGCGAGGCCGATCGCAATGCCAAGGCCTGCGAGCCGCAGTGCGCGGCGCACGAACATCGCGAGCAGTCTGCCGCGCTCCGCGCCGAATGCCGAGCGCACCGCGATCTCGTTGAAGCGCTGGTTCACCGAGAACGACATGAGCCCGTACGTGCCGACCGCCGCCAGCGCGAGCGACACGAGACCGAACACGGTGAGCAGCGCGGCACCCAGCGTGTGCCGCGAGAGCGACGCGGCCACCACGTCGGTGTACACCGCGAACACCGGCGGAAGGGTGGAGTCGAGCGCCGCGAGCTCGCGGCGGATGGCGGGGATCAGCGCGGCCGGATGGCCCGTCTTCGTGCGCACGACGACGGCCATCTTGCGCATCGTCCACTGCTCGTGCGGCATGTAGACGGCGGGCTGCACCGGGTCCTCGAGGCTGCGCTGCTTCACGTCCGGCACCACGCCGACGATCTCGGCGTCGTCCACGAGCCGCTCGCCGAGCTGATACGCGATGCCGCCGACTCGCCACGCGCCGCCGCCGGGCAGCGCGACGCGCCGGCCGATGGGGTTCGTGTCGCCGAGATACGCGCGCACGTACGCCTGATTGACGACGACGACAGGTGCCGCGTCGCGCCGGTCGCTCTCCGCGAGCAGGCGGCCCGCGAGCGCATGGACGCCGAGCGTCGTGAAGTAGCCGGGCGTGACCTGCGTGATGTACGCGAGCTGCTCGTCGGCTGCGCGCGTGCTGCCGATGACGGGGTAGGGCGAGAGCGTGACCGGGAACAGGCCCTGGTGCAGCGGTGCGGCGACCGTCGCGCCCGCGGAAGCGACGCCCGGCAGCGCCTCGATGCGCCGGACCGCTTCCTCGTAGAAGTGCGCCACCGGCAGCATGCCCGTGCCTTCGTACGCGACGGTCTGCCGCTCCTGGTCGAACTTCACGTTCTTGAGGTCGACGCGGCCCGTGACGTTGAGCACGAGCGTCAGCATGCGCTGCGGGTCGAAGCCGGAATCCACGGATCTTAGATTCGCGTAACTGCGCACGAGCAGCCCCGCGCCGACGACGAGCACGACGGCGAGTGCGATCTCGGCGACGACGAGCGCCCCGAACACGCGGTTGCGGCCGGGTGCCGTGGCGGCCGAGCGGCCGTTCGTATTGATGAGCGTGCGCAGGTCGCCGCGCGCGACGCGCAGCGCCGGTGCGAGACCGACGATGAACGCAACGACGAGCACGCACGCGGCCGTGAACAGGAACACGTTCGCGTCGGTCGTGAGCGAGCCGAGCCGCGGCAGATCCGCGGGGCCGGCCGCGCGCACGACCTCGATCGCGCCGATCGCCGCCGCAAGGCCCAGAGCGCCGCCGAGCGCGCAGAGCACGAAGCTTTCGGTCATGAGTTGCCGGAATACGCGCCAGCGATGCGCGCCGAGCGCCTCGCGCAGCGCGAACTCGCTCGTGCGCACGACGCCGCGGGCGAGCAGCAGGCTCGCGGCGTTGATGCACGCGATGAGTAGCAGCACGGCCGTCGCTCCGGAGAGGATGAAGAGCGTCGAGCGCAGATCGCCCACGACGTCCGCGAGCAGCGGCGTGGCGACGAACTCGAGCTTGCGCCCGTCGGGCCACGGGCCGACGCGCGCCGCGAACACGTCGAGCTCCGCTTTGAGCTGCGCCGCCGAGACGCCGGCGTTCACGCGCAGATATCCCTGCATGTTGTACAGCGGCAGCGGGCGCTCGCCCGTGAAGAGCCGCGTCCACATCGCCGTGCCGGCGGGGAACTCGAAGCCCTTGGCCGCGACGCCGAGCACGTTGAGCGGGCCGCTGCCGACGCGAATCGACTTGCCGACGATGTTCGGATCCGAGTGGAACACGTCGCGCCACGTCTGATAGCTCAGCACGGTGTTGCGGAAGTCGTCGCCCGGCTGAAACGCGCGCCCCAGCGTGAGCGGCTCGGTGAAGACCTGGAAGAACTCCTCCGACGTGCGGTACTCGTTGACGGCGAACGCGGCGCCCTCGTCGTTCACGAGAGACTGCTCGAACTCGTAGCCGTAGAACGCGGCCTTGATGAGCTTGCCCTCCTGCGCCATCGGCTCGACGTGCGGCGGGCCCGTGGAGCCGCGCGCGACGCCGACGTTGTCGACGGTGTAGAGGCGGTAGATGTCGTCCGAGTCGCGGTAACCGAGCGGCTTCAGCAGCACCGTGTCGACGACGCTGAAGATCACGGTGCTCGCGGCGATTCCGAGCGCGAGCGTGACGATGGCCGTGATCGTGAACGCGGGGTGCTTCGTGAGCACGCGCTGCGTGAACGCGAGATCGTGGCGGAGCACGTCGAGCCAGCGAGACATCGGCATGGTGTTGCAGCCTCCCCCGGAGCTCCGGGTCGCCTCGCGGGCCGGGCGGCCGCGACGGCTGCCCAAAATTACTGCGGTTGCGGCTGCGGCGCCAGCGCGTTTCGCGTTCGCGTCCCACGCACGCGACGCCGTCCCACGTTCGGGACGAGCGCGCGCGTAGATGCCGACCCGCGTTCGCTGCTTGCCGTGGTGTCGGCCGCGATCAGCCGGCGCCGCTCGTTCGCACGACGAACGAAGGGCGGCGCAGGTCGACCTCGAGCTCCGCGTAGTCGCCGCCCGAGCTCCAGCGCACGCGCAGCGCGTGCGCCGGGCTTTCGAGCAGCTCGAACTCGCCGTTGAACGCCGGGTGCGAGTTGCGCAGGCGAATCAGCTCACAGAGCCGGCGCACCATCGGCGTCGCGAGCGCGGCGTCGATCTCCCCGCGCGTGTAGTAGTGACGGTTGATGTCGCGACCGACGCGCGTGCGCGCGAGCAGCTCCATGTCGTTCGTGCCGCCGAGCAGGCCCACGTAGTAGATCTGCGGAATGCCCGGCAGGAACAGCTGCAGTGCGCGCGCCGCGAGATACGTCTCGGCGTCGCGCCCGCACGCGTCGAAGTACGTGCAGTTGACCTGGTACAGATCGAGGTTCGAGGCGCTGGCGCCCGTAGCCTGCCGGCTCTGTCCGCCGCTTCGCTCGTGGATGTAGTCGACGAGCCGGTCGAGCTCGGCGGGCGGCACGAGACCGGCCTTCGCGCCGTCCGCGCCGATGTCGACGATGCCGATGCCGTCGTGCGTGTCGAGCACGGTGAAGCAGTTGCGCGGTCGCACGCGGATCCAGCGCTTCAGCGCCTCGCTCGTGCCGTGGCAGAACGCGTGCAGCACGAGCGGCGGCAGCGCGAAGTCGTACACGGAGTCCACGTGCGAGGCGATGTCCACCTGCGTCGCGTAGTGCGAGTGGATCTCCACGAGCGCCTCGATGCCGCGCTCGTGCGCGAGGCCGGCAATCTCGCCGATGAACGCGAACGTCTCCGGCAGCATGAAGCAGCTCGTGCCGCGCTTCTTGATCGCGTAGCCCGCGGCGTCGAGCCGGATCGCGCGCACGCCCGCGGCCGCGAACCGGTCGAGGATCGAGAGCAGGTACTCGCGTCCCGCGGGGTGGCGCACGTCGATGTCGATCTGGTTCGACGTGAACGTGGTCCACATCGCGCGCGTCGCGCCGCTCGCGAGCCGCACCTCGGTGAACGGCGCGCCCGGCCGCGGCCGGTAGATGCGCGCGAGCTCCTCGGGTGTGGCGCCGCCGGGGAACACCGAGTCGCGCGTCAGGAACAATCCGGCCCAGTGCGACGCGTCGCCGCGTGCGATGAAATCCAGGAACTGCGGCGACTGCGCGGACACGTGGTTGACGATCAGGTCCGCCATGACGTCCACGCGCGCGGAGAGCGCGCGCACGTCGGGCCAGTCGCCGAGCCGCGGATCGACGCGCGTGTGGTCGATCGGGTCGAAGCCCGCATCGGCGCCGTCGATCGGGTGGAAGAACGGCAGCAGGTGCACGCCGCCGAAGAGGCCCGCGAGCGGGCCATCGAGCAGCGCCGCGAGCTCGCGCAGCCCGCCGCCGCCGAGCCGGTCGACGTAAGTGATCAGTTGTGCCCGCTGGTTCATTCGCCGGTCGATCGGTCCCTTGGTGCCTTCGATCCGCGCTGCGCCTATTCCAGCGTGATCACGAGGATGAAGAGATTCGCGGAGTGTGCCGCGGAATTGGCATCGAGCGACGCGATCACGGGGCCGTACGCGCCGAAGGAAGCCGTGCTCGTGAGCCAGAGCCTCGAGCCGGAATCCCCGATCACGCGCACCTGCGCGCACGGCATGCCGCGACAGGCGACGCGTCCCGCGTCTTTCAGCGCGTCGAGAGGCGGCAGCGACTTCGCGAACTCCGGCTTCCCTGCGCCGGCATCGAGCTGGCCCGCGAGGAACGACAAGGCGCGTTCGATTTCGCGCGCGGCATCCAAGGCCTCGCGTTCGATCCGCGGCGGCGTACCCTCCGCCCAATAACTCCGCAGGCGGGCGGTGTCCGCCGCGGCGACGAGCTCCTGCGGCGCGCGCGAGTCGTAGATCGCGCCATAGGCGCGCGTCGTACGCAGGCCCTTGGGCGTGACAGCCGTCTCGTTGACGAACGCGCGCACCCGGAAGCGCTCGTCGCTCAGCAACGGCACGACGCTGACGCGTATGAACTGCGTCGTTCCAGCTGCCTCGAGCGCCGCGGCGAGCTCCCGCTCGTCCTGCGCCGACGGCAGCGTCAGCAGGTCCCGGCAGGCCGTGCGCGGCTCCGGAATGCCTGCGCAGCGCAGGCCGTCGCGCATGGCGCCCGCAAAGTCGATGCCGCCCGTGCGTTCGCGAAAGGCTTCGATCTGCGCTGCGCTCTGCCTGTCGGCAGCCGCGTTGGCCCAGGCGCCGATCACGGCGTAGGCGAGCCCGGGCGCGGTGCCGCTGCCGCTGCGGGCCTGCATGGTGGCGGGAAACTGTACGACGATGGGCGCGGCCGCGCGCGCCGCCCGCGGCAGCAGCGCCGCGACGCCGAGCAGGGCCACGCAGACAACGACGGCATTCACCCGATGGGACATGATTGCCCGGCTCAACGTTTGCGCCGCGCGCGCCAGCGCTGCCGCGGCCGGCGCAACGTCAGGAACTGCCACGGCACGCGCACGGCGCGCGCGAGCCGCTCGATCAGCAACGGCCGGTACAGCGCCGCGTCCTCGGCCGAGAGCACGCCGGGCTCGATCGACGGATCGACGCGCCGGCCGTACTTCAGCTTGAGCCAGGCGTTCAGGTCCATCTGCCGGAACGTAGCGAACGCGAAGCGGCCGAGCGTGCCGTCGCTCAGGCAGGCGATGCCGAAGTCGATGAGGTACGGTTGCTCGCCGGCGCCCACGATCACGTTGTGCCTGCGCTTCAGATCGCCGTGCGCGACGCCGGCCGCGTGCATCGCGAGCACCGTGGCCAGCAGGCGCGCGAAGAAGCGTTCGCGGTCGGCGAGCTTCGCATCGGCCTCGCGCAGCGAGGGTCCCGCGATGTACTGCAGTGCCAGCGCCTCGCCGCCGACGAGACCGTAGGCGCGCGGAATGCCGGCGATGCCGCCGAGGCGCGAGTAGACCGCGTGCTCGCGTCGCAGCAGGTAGCGCCAGAGGGCTGCGAGCACGCCGCCGTGCGGCCGCTTGACGACGATGTCGCCCAGGCCCGTGCGCACGAGCTCGACCGAGGCCTGGTAGCCGCTGCCGAGCCTGCGGCCCGGCGCGGCCGCGAGCGCCGCGGCGAGTTGCTCGGGAGTGGGGGCGTCGACGGCGTCGGTCACCGCGGCTTCAGGCGAACGCGCGCCACGCCACCCAGACGACGCAGGCCACGCACAGCAGCAGGAACACGATCTCGCCGTTGCGCGCGCTGCTGACGCCGATGGACCAGCGCCGGTCGTGCTCGCCCGCGGGCGGAATCGAGCCGAAGCGCGGCAGCAGCGCGGGCGTGCGCGCGGCCCATTGCTCCCATGCGGCGCCGAAGATGCCGCGCAGCTTGCGGTCCTCGTACTCGATGGCCGTGGGGTAGTAGAACCAGAAAAAGAGCGCGGCCACTGGCAGCGCCCACCAGCGCGAGCCCGCGATCGCAAAGCCGACGACCAGCAGGATGTTGCCGCTGTACAGCGGGTGGCGCACGAAGCGGTACGGGCCGTCGGTCGCGAGCTCGCGGTTCTTCACGATGAAGCCGCTCGCGTACCAGCGCACGAGCCCGCCCACGAACGCAATCGGCAGCCCGATCGCGGCCAGCAGCGGCAGCGGTGCGGCGGTGTAGGAGTAGACGAGGATCAGCACCACGGCCAGGCCCTGCCGCGCCGGCTCCACGTAGCGCAGGTCGCGGATGATGCGGGGCAGCCCGGTCAGCGGCGGCAGATCCTGAGTGCGATGTGACATGAGTACGGGTTCCTAAACGAGCGGCGTCACTTGCGGCCGCGATTCTGCGGCGCCGCGGCCGCAAACGCTTCACGAGTCATGTTCCGGTGGCCGTCCTGCGTGACCTCGACGTCGTCTTCGACGCGAATGCCGCCGAACGGCAATAGTCGCTCGATGATACCGCGATTCACCTTGGCTTCGTGCCGTTGCAGCAGCGACCGCAACAGCGACGGGATGAAGTACATGCCGGGCTCGATCGTCACGACGAACCCGGGCTTGAGCGTGCGCGTGAGCCGCAGGTGCGGGTCGGACGCCGGCGGCTCGCGCTTCCTGCCCGCGGCATCGACGAGCCGGCCGCCCGCGTCGTGCACCTGGAGCCCGAGCAGGTGGCCGAGTCCGTGCGGCAGGAACGCGCGCGTGATGCCGGTGGCGACCGCCTCGTCGGCGCTGCATTTCGTGATGCCGGCCTCGCGCAGCAGGGCCGCGATCTGCCGGTGCATCAAGGCGTGCAGCACCATGAAGTCCACGCCGGGCCGCACCTCGCCGCAGATGCGCTGCTGCAGCGCGTCCATCGCGGCGATCAGAGCCGCGAAATCGTCCTCGTTGGCGGAGTAGGTGCGCGTGATGTCGGCCGCATAGCCGTTCCACTCGGCGCCGGCGTCGATCAGCAGCGAGCGATTGACGGCGTTGGGCTGCGCGCGCAGCCGCTGGTAGTGCAGCGTGGCCGCGTGCTCGTTCAGCGCGATGATGTTCGGGTACGGCAGCTCGGCCTCGCGCTGACCCGTGGCCGCGAGATACGTGTGATGCAGCTCGAGCTCCGTGACGCCGGGACCATACGTGGCCGCGACCGCCAGGTGGCCGCGCACGGCGATCGACTGCGCCGCGCGCATGCACGCGAGCTCGTAGCCGGTCTTGACCGCGCGCGTGAAATCCATGTGCGCGAGGAAGCGCGCGTCGTTGACGGCCGGCTGCGTGGCGGGCGAGCCGCGGTGCGCGAGCTCCGCGGCCGAGCCGATCGCGACCCAGCGCGGGCCGCTGCCGGAGAGCTTCCGCGCCTCGGCGTCGCTGCGGACCACGCGGATGTCGAAGTGCTGCGTCCAGTAGCCCTCGGGATCGCGTGGCGGCTCGTGCCAGTAGTCCTCGGCCTGTTTGTAGACCAGCATGGGCCGCTGGCCCGGCACGAGGCGCAGGAACGAGCCCGGCGCCTGCGTCAGCGGCACCCAGGCCTTGAAGTAGGGCTCGACCCGGAACGGGTAGGTCAGGTCGTCGCGGAACACGGGGCGCTCGTCGCCGGCGAAGATCACCGCGCCGTCGAAGCCTGTCGCCGCGAGCGCCTCCTCGAGCCGGTGATCCAGGATCGCGAGGTGGGCACCGTACTCGCTCGCGAGCTGCGCGACGAGCTCCTCGGGCGGTCCGAGGCTCCCCGTGAAGGCCGCGGGGCCGATGGTCTTGACGGTATTCAAGGACTGCTCGCCGGGCGATCCGCGGTTCAAAGCCGGGAATCATAGACGCCTTGGGCAGCGCACGCACCCGGCCGCGAAGGGCCGCAGCCGGCACGCCGCTGCGTGCGCCGCACGTCTGCGGGCCGGCTTGTTCCGCGTGCCCGGGCGATTCAGCGCGGCGCGAGGTAGTAGGTCGCGGTGACGTTCGACGCCACCTCGAGCTCGCCCGGCTGCACCGGCGTCGATGCGTCGAGCGCCGCACGCCGCGCCATCGCGAAAGGCTGCGGCGGGCCGCTGAAGGACGCGTTCGTGACGAGCGACTCGAGCCCGTCGAGCCGCATGCCGAGCGCGCTCGCGATCGTCTCGGCCTGGGCGCGCGCATCGTTGACCGCGGCCGTCAGTGCCGCGTTGCGCGCCGCCGAGGAATCCTTGAGGTCGAACGCCACGCCTTGCAGCTCGTTCGCGCCGGCCGTGATGCCGGCGTCCACCGCGGGCCCGATTCGGGTCAGATCGTCGAGCTGCACCGAGACGACGTTCGCGGCCCGATAGCCGCTGATCCGCGGCGCCTGCGGCTCGCGATTTCCGGGCGACACGGCGTTCGTGTACACGGGCGACAGCGAGAGGCCTTCGGTGCGGATTGCGCTCTTCGGCACGCCGAGCTTCTCGATCGCCGCGAGCACCTTCTGCATGACGGCGTTCAGGCGCGACTGCGCGTCCTTCGCGTCCTCGGCCTCGGCCACGGCGCCGAGCCGCACCACGGCCCGGTCCGGCGCGGCCGCCACCTGGCCCGTGCCCGAGACGGCGACCGTCGGGCGCGGGTCGCGGGGCCGGGGCCCGTTCGGGGGTTGGGCGGCGGCCAGGCCCGCGAAGGCGAGCGCGGCGCACGCCGCGAGACGGGACATCCATCGACGGCCAGGTACGTTCGGTTCCGACATTCGTTGCTCTCCACAGGGACGCCGCCCGCAGGCGCGCGGCTGCCGCGACACTGCACGATTGTGCAGGATTCCCGATGCCGCCATTTCAGCATACCCGACAGCACGCACGGCTTCGTTGGTATCCTCCGCACTTCCCAACGAGAAGAGCTCCCCGGTGAAGAAGATTGGCTTTCTGTCTTTCGGTCACTGGACGCCGTCGCCGCACTCGCAGGTTCGCACGGCGTCCGACTCCCTGCTCCAGTCGATCGAGCTCGCGGTGGCCGCCGAGGAGCTCGGAGCCGACGGCGCGTACTTTCGCGTGCACCACTTCGCGCGCCAGCTCGCGTCGCCGTTTCCGCTGCTCGCGGCCGTGGGCGCGCGCACGCGCAGGATCGAGATCGGCACGGCGGTCATCGACATGCGTTACGAGAACCCGCTCTACATGGCGGAGGACGCGGGCGCCGCGGACGTGATCTCGGGCGGGCGGCTGCAGCTCGGCATCAGCCGCGGGTCGCCCGAGCAGGTGATCGACGGCTGGCGCTACTTCGGCTATGCGCCGCAGCAGGGTCAGAGCGACGCCGACATGGCCCGCCGGCACGCCGAGGTGTTTCTCGAGCTCCTGAAGGGTGAAGGCTTCGCGCAGCCGAACCCGCGGCCGATGTTCCCGAATCCGCCGGGACCGCTGCGACTCGAACCGCACTCCGAAGGGCTGCGCGAGCGAATCTGGTGGGGCTCGAGCTCCAACGACACGTCGAAGTGGGCCGCGAAGCTCGGCATGAACCTGCAGAGCTCCACGCTGAAGACCGACGAGACGGGCGAGCCGCTGCACGTTCAGCAGCGCAAGCAGATCGAAGCCTACCGGCAGGCGTGGCAGGAGGCCGGGCACCGGCGCGAGCCGCGCGTCTCGGTGAGCCGCAGCATCTTCGCGCTCGTCGACGACCGCGATCGCGCCTACTTCGGCCGCGACGGCGACAGCCAGGACCAGATCGGCTACATCGATCCGACCACGCGCGCCATCTTCGGCCGCTCGTACGCGGCCGAGCCCGACAGGCTCGTCAAGCAGCTGGCCGCGGACGAGGCCATCGCGGCGGCCGACACGCTGCTGCTCACGGTCCCGAACCAGCTCGGCGTGGACTACAACGTGCACGCGATCGAGAGCATCCTGAAGTACGTGGCTCCGGAGCTCGGCTGGCGCTAGTGCGAGCGGCTGTCGGCGAGGACGAGCCTGCGCCGCGCGGCTCCTAGCACCGAACGCCGATCTCCTCGAGCGCGCGGGTCATCTGCCCGGCCCAGCCGCGGTTCGCGATCGGGCTGGCCGGGCTCGGGTGCGGAACGCAGCCGATCCTGACCCGGCCACCGGGCAACGCATGGGCGGCACGCTCCGCCGCGAACTTGCCGATGCCAACGACGTACTCGGGTGCGAGGCAGCGCGCCACGGCCACGAGCGCGCGGTCGCAGGCCGCGAACAGCGGCGTGCGCTCGCGCGCGGGCAGCTTGTCGGGCGTGAGGTTTCGCCCGCTCGCTTCCATGAACGCGAGCGGGCAGTAGTTGGCCACGAAGAAGCGCGCGAAGAACCGCTCGGGTGTTCCGAACGTATCACGCGCCCAGCCCCACAGGCGTTGGCCGCTGACCTCGCCACGGGCGCACCCGAAGCCCGCCACGGGCCGCTTCGGATGCGCTCGCGCGGGCTGGCGCACGGCGCCCGTGATGCCGAGCCAGTCGCGAACCATGCCGACGTCGCCGAACGGCACGCCGGTCTGCACCATGCCGAACGGGCCCGGATTCATCCCCACGAGGAGCACGGCGCGGTGGCCACGACCGTAGCGCTCGAGATAAGTCCGGTGCGGCTCCCACGCGTAGTCGAGCGGGTCGTAGACGCAGGCGACCGGTGCCGCGAACTCGAGCGCGTCCACCGCTTGCCGCAACAAACGGGCGTTCTCGATCAGATCCATGGGCTCTCCGGGCTGGAAGTGGCGATGCTACGCGAACGCCGGGTGATGCGGGTACGCTCGGCGGCTTCGGCCGGCGGGCGATCGCGAGTGCTTGCCGCTGCTACCATGGGCCCATGAGCCGGATGCAAACGCTGATGACCCGAGGCTGTTGCTGCCTTCTGCTCGCCCTGTCCGCGCTGGGCGGTGCCGCGGCCGACGAGCCGCAGGCGTTCCGTGCGCTCGATCTCGGTGCCACGCTGTCGCCGGCGGCACTCGGCGCGAACGTTGCCGACAAGCGCGTGGTGTTCGTCGGCGAGACGCACACGCGCTACGGCGATCACCTGAACCAGCTCGCGATCATCGAGCAGCTGCACGCGCGCGACCCGAACATCGCGATCGGCGTGGAGTATCTGCAGCGGCGGTTCCAGCCGCAGGTGGACGACTTCATCGCCGGACGTGCCACGGAGCGGGAGTTCCTGCGGGACACGGAGTACTACTCGAGCTGGCGTTACGACTATCGGCTGTACGCGCCCATCTTTCGCTTCGCGCGCGAGCACCACATTCCCGTCCTGGCGCTCAACGTGCCGCCGTCGTTACCGTCCGCCGTCGCGAAAGCAGGTGTCGAAGGCCTGTCGGCCGAGCAGCGTGCGGCGCTGCCGAAGCAGATCGAGCCGGCAAGCGACGCCTACAAGGCGGAGCTGCGCGAGGCGTTCGAGGCGCACGATGAGGGGCAGCGCCAGTTCGATCGCTTCGTCGAAGCGCAGCTCGTCTGGGACGAAGGCATGGCGGAGAGCGCCGCAGAGTATCTGAGCGCGAACCCGGGCCGCCGCATGGTGATCCTGGCGGGCTCGGGGCACCTGGCCTTCGGCTACGGCATTCCGCAGCGGCTGCGGCGGCGCACCAACGCGTCCTACGCGATCGTGCTCAACGCCGAGCGCGGGATCGAGCCCGGAATCGCCGACTACGTTCTGCTGCGCGAGGACGTATCACTGCCGCCGGCGGGCGCGCTCGGCGTGCGCCTGGAGGATGCACCCGGCGGCGCGCGCATCGCGGCGTTCGGGTCCGGCAGCGCGGCGAAGGAGAGCGGCCTCGAGCGCGACGACATCCTGACCGTGGTCGACGGCCAGCGCATCGCAAGCGCCGCCGACGTGCGCGTGGCGCTGTGGGACAAGGCGCCGGGCGACCGCGTCACGGTCGAGGCGCGGCGCCGGCATCGGCGCAAGGACGGGCACGTCGCGGTGGTCGTGGTCCTCGGCCGATAACGGCTCTGCCGGCGCCCGCAGCAGCGCGCAAGCCGCCCGAACCGGCGCGAAGCTCAGGTATGCGGCGGCCCCTCGCTCGTGAGCACGGGCTGGGTCCAGGCCGTGAACCTGCGCGGCGTGGGCGCGTCGTCGAGCCGGGTCTTCAGCACTGCGATCAACGTCACGCGGGCGCGCACGTAGCCGTCGCTCGGCTCCACCTCGATCTCGGCCGTGCCGTCGCGCACGCTCCGCAGCACCTGGCCGCCGCGCCCGATGAACTCGATAGTGAGCCCCTGCGGTTCGCCGGCGGGCAGCGTGCGCGAGGCCTCCGTCACGAACGGGCTCGCGAGTGCCGCTTCGGTCGCCGGCCAGTCGACCGCCACGTGGTAGTGCCGCCGGTCGTAGCGAACTTCACTCAGGATCACGCCCGTCGTTGCGTAGAACCGGCCGGCGGTGAGGGCGCCGACGATCGCCGTGGGCGTGAGCGCCGGCGCGTTGACCATGACCCAGGCGCTGCCCGGCAGAGTGAACGTGCCACGGTAGTGCGTCGTGAAGTCCGGCAGCCTGAAGTAGTGTGCGTCGTCGGCGGCCACGCCATAGACGCGCATGCCTGCGGTCAGCAGCGTGTCCCACGTGCGCTCCGTCGAAATACCGTCGCGTCCGCCGTCGTTGTGCGCCTCGACCTCCCCGTTCCACACCTCGAGCAGGCGCACACCCGGCAGGCCGAGCAGGTCGGCGGCCCCGATCTCGTCGTGGTAGTTCGGGTGGTTCACGATGGTGACGCCGCCCGCGGCGGCCGTGCGCTCGATGTGCGCGCGCAGGATCTCGCGGCTCGGCGTGTTCGTGAACTCGGGCGACGGCGTCTCGCGCACGTTGAGCGCCGTCGTGTGCACGGCGCGTTCGCCGTCCTGCGTCGCCCCCGCAAACCGGTAGTCGCTCGTGACCTCGACGCCGGGGATCAGCAGGAACCGGCTGCTCTGCAGCGCGCGCAGCTCCGGCGACGACGGATCCGTGAACCGGTTGTGGTCGGTGATCGCGGCGAAGTCGTAACCATGGTCGCGATACCACGTCGCCACGCGGACGGGGCCGCTGTCGCCGTGCGGCACGATGCCGCGCAGCATCATCAGCGCATGCGCGTGCGTGTTGCCCTTGTACCAGTGGCCCTGGGCGGAATCGAAGCAGTCGGCGCTGCCCGCGCAGCCGCCGGATGCGGCGGCCTGGGCCATGCCGGAGAGCAGCAGGCCGAGCGTCGCCAGCGGCCACGCGTGCCGGAGACAACGGTGATGATCGATGCCCAAGCGCCGCAAGCCTCGTCCATGGTCCGGCCTCGAGGCTCGCGGCGCGCGGCTTACGAAGTCCTGTCGCCGGATTCTGGGCCAGGCCGTGGCGGGGGCGCGCCGGGGCCCGCGGGCCGGTGTGCGGCCCGAACGCCGACCTTCAGTCCGGCGACGGCCTGCGCCAGCCGCCGGGCGCCACTCCGAACTGGCGTTTGAACGCGCGACTGAACGCCGCTTCCGACTCGTAGCCCACCGCGAAGGCGATCTGCGCGATGCTGCCGCGGCCTTCGCGCAGGCGTTGTGCCGCAATGTGCATGCGCCAGAGCGTCACGTACTGCATCGGCGGCTGGCCGACGAGCGACGTGAACCGGTCTGCGAACGCCGAGCGCGACATGCCGACCTTAAGCGCCAGGGATTCCGCGGTCCAAGGGTCGGTCGGTCGCGCGTGGATCAGCGTCAGCGCCCGGCCGATCTGCGGATCGCGCAGGCCCGCGAGCCAGCCGCGGCGCTCGGCCGGCAGATTCGCGACGTACCGGCTCACGGCTTCGACGAACAGCAGCTCGGACAGCTTGGCGAGCACCGTCGTCGAGCCTACGTGTCCCGACGCGATCTCGCTCACGGCGAAGCGGAACGAGCTCTCGATCCACGCGCCGGACGCGGTCGTGCGCACGTCCAGCTTGAGCACGGGAGGCAGCGCCGAGCGCAGCGGGTCGAACGACGTCTCTGCGCCGAGAAAGCCGCACAGGATCTGTGTCGCCTCGCCACCGCCGCCGTAGCTGATTCGCGCCATGGCGCCGGCTTGCGGCGGCCGCATGACCTCGTGCGCGGCGACCGGCGCGACGTCGAGATCGCTGCCGAAGAGATGGGCGTCGTTGTTCGGCAGCAGCACGAGCTCGCCCTCGCGAACGCTCACGGTTTCCGCGCCGTCGATTCGCAGCTGCATGCCGCCCCGGGCGACGAAGTGGTACGCGATGACGTGACGCGGCGTGACGAGGAAGGGTTTGCAATGATCCGCGGAGATCTTGCCGCTGATGCACCAGGGGGCGGTCAACTCGGCCTCGAGGAAGACACCTCCGACCAGTCGGATCACGTGCAAGACATCGGAGAACGCGTCCAACGGTTCCTCGCCTTCTCGTTCGGGGTCCCGGGCATGAAGTCCGGCGCGTCGGCCATTCAGCGCCCGAAGTCCGGGGCCTAGATTAGCACTCGCCACGACACGGATTGCCAGCTCTCCACATCACAAGCCAAAGAGGATTCACCCATGAGTGCCGTCATCTCTGCTCGCCCCGAGTTGGATCGCCCCGCCCGCTACGCCCAGATCGTGAAACTGTCGAAGAACGCCGAATGGCAGATCGAGCGCGATCTGATCCGGGGCCGGACGTTCGACTTCTCGCGCAAGTTCCTGCCCGATGGGCTCTCCCGAGTCGACCGGCTGACGTTCCTGTCGGCCGGCGATGCGCGCCTGCTGAGCCAGGTGCAGGGCCGCACGTACGCGTACATCTTCGGGCTCGTCGAGCGATTCATCAGCGCCAAGATGCTCGACCAGGGCCGGGGTCACGCCTTCGGCGACCAGCTCGCGCTCGAGGCGCTGGTGCGTTTCTCGAACGAGGAGATCAAGCATCAGGAGCTGTTCCGCCGCATGGAGTCGATGATCGGCGCGGAGCTGCCGCCCGGCTACGCCCAGGTGGCGGACCCGAACGACGTCGCGCGCGCGGTGCTCGCGGCCAGCACCTGGTCGGTTCTGGCGCTCACGTGTCACATCGAGCTCTTCGTGCAGGCCCACTATGCCGAGAGCATCGAGCCCGGTGGCGAGCTTTGCCCGCTGTTCAAGGACGTGTTCTGGTTCCATTGGAAGGACGAAAGCCGGCACGTCGTGCTCGACGAGCTCGAGTGGAAGGACGAGCACGCGAAGCTCTCCCCCGACGAGCGCGAACGGGCCGTGACCGATCTGATCGCGCTCGTGGCGGCCGTCGACGGGTTGCTGCAGGCACAATCGGCCGCCGATGCGGAGTACTTCATCCGCCATGCCTCCCGGCCCTTCGGCGCCGAGGAAGCGGCGCTGATCAGGAGCACGGTGCTCGGCGCCTACCGGTGGCAGTACATCGTCTCGGGAGTGCAGAACCGGCGCTTCGGCGAGCTGCTCTCGAGCATGACGACGCCGGAGCAGATGGCGCGGATCCAGGCCGCGCTGGCGCCGATCGTGAACGGCTGATGCGCAGAGCGCCGACGTGGGGCGGACACGGACGTCCGCCCCACGCCGTCGCGGAGGACTGACCCATGACGATTCCCCTGTGGGCCCTGCTCGGCTTCGCGGCCTGGACGTTGAGCCTGCTGATCGCCACCGTCGGCGTGTATCGCTGGTTCAACATTCTCTTTGCCAATGCGGGGATCGCTTCCTTCAGCAGCGATCGGCTCGAAGGCGAGGACTGGTATCGGCGCGGGACGCGCGCGCACGCGAACTGCGTGGAGAACCTGCCCGTGTTCGGCGCGATCGTGCTCGTGATCACGGCGCTGCGCGTGGAGGGTCCGCTCGTCGACTACCTGTGCCTCGCCGTCTTGCTCGCACGCGTCTGTCAGTCCGTCGTGCACGTCTCCCACGCGCAGACGGATGCGTTCGTGGCCGTCCGGTTCTCGTTCTTTTCCGTGCAGATCGTCTGCTTCGTCGCGTTGATCGCCATCGCGGTGCTCCACGGTGCGCCGGCGCGGGCTTGACCGCTGCGGGTCCCCCGCCGAGACTGCCGACTCGCCGCCGTGGAGGAGCTTCGCCTATGCACCGGGCCGTCGACGACTTGCTGGGCCGCTACGAGTCGGGACGCATGAGCCGTCGCGATCTGGTCGCCATGCTGAGCGCGCTCGCCGTGGCGCCGTCGCTGCCGGCGGCCGCACAGCCGACCGCGCTGCGGGCGGCGACGCTGAATCACGCGAGCCTGATCGTGTCGAACCTCGACCGCTCGGTCGCGTTCTATCGGGACGTGTTCGGGCTCGCCGTGAAGAGCCGGCAGACGGGTGGCGTGAACCTCGCCGTGGGCGACGCGTTCCTCGGCGTCTACCAGGCCGGCGCGAACGCGCGCCCCGAGATCAACCACGTCTGCTTCGGCCTGAAGGACTTCGACCCGCAGCGCACGGTGCGCGCGCTCGAAGCCGCCGGACTGAAGGCCGAGGCGCGCGAGCGCGACGGCGTCACGCAGGTGTACACCGCCGATCCCGACAACCTGCGCGTCCAGCTGCAGGACACGAGCTTCTGCGGCGGCACCGGGCCGCTCGGCAACGTCTGTCGCTGAAACTCCAAGGCAACCGAATGGAAATCGTCCTGACGGGCATCAAGCCCACCGGCACCCCGCACATCGGCAACTACGTCGGCGCCATCAAGCCCGCCGTGGCCGCGAGCGGCAACCCGCGCATCCACTCCTACTTCTTCCTGGCCGACTACCACGCGATCGGCGGCGACGCGGAGACGGTGGCCCGCTCGACGCTCGAGATCGCGGCGAGCTGGCTCGCCGTGGGGCTCAACCCCGACCGCGTCGTGTTCTATCGGCAGTCGGACGTGCCCGAGATCCTCGAGCTCACGTGGATCCTGCACAGCGTGACGGCCAAGGGACTGCTGAACCGCGGGCACGCGTACAAGGCCGCGGTGGCCGAGAACGAGGCCACTCCGGGCCGCGATCCGGATCAGGGCGTCATGATGAATCTGTACTCGTATCCGGTGCTCATGGCCGCCGACATCCTGATGTTCAAGGCCTCGAAGGTCCCGGTCGGCCGGGATCAGAAGCAGCACGTCGAGATGGCGCGCGACATCGCGCAGCGCTTCAACCACAACTTCGGCGAGACGTTCGTGCTGCCGGAGCCCGTGATCGGCGAGCACATCGCCACGCTGCCGGGGCTCGACGGCCGCAAGATGAGCAAGAGCTATGCGAACGTGATTCCGCTGTTCGCGGGCGAGAAGGCGCTGCGCAAGCTCGTCATGAAGATCAAGACGAACTCGCTCGAGCCGGGGCAGCCCAAGGACCCGGGCGACAGCGCGCTGTTCGACATCTACCGCGCGTTCGCGACGGACGAGGAGACCGCCGCGATTCGCGAGAGCTACGCGGCCGGCATCGGCTGGGGCGAGATGAAGCAGGTGCTCTACGAGCGCATCAACGCGGAGCTCGCGCCCGCGCGCGCCGAGTACGAACGGCTGATCGCGGCGCCGGGTGAGGTGGAGCAGCTGCTGCGGCGCGGCGCCGAGAAGGCGCGCGCCGTGAGCAAGCCGTTCCTGGCGGAGATCCGCGAGCGCGTGGGCATCCGGCCGCTCGCGCGTTAGAGGGCCCCGCGCGTGCGGCGCAGTCCTGCCGCGACGCCGCTGCGCACGAGCTCCGTGTAACCGCCGGCCGGCAGATCGGCGAGCCGGGCTTCGGCCAGCTCGTAGTGGCGGCGCGCCTCGGCCGTGCGGCCGAGCTGCTCGAGCGAGTGCGCATAGTTCAGGTACAGCGACGGAAAGAACCCGCGCGCGCGGTCGTCGCACACGGCCTCTGCCCGGCGCAGCGCACGCTCGTTCCACTCGAACGTGGCCTCGGGCGTGGCCTGATGCCGTGCGACGTAGTGCGCGGCGATGCAGGCCTCGAAGTCGTCGCGGCTCTCGTGCCACGCCTGCTCGAACAGCCGCTTCGCGTCGGCGGAGCGGCCTTCGCCTTCGGCCGCCATGCCTTCGGCGCAGAGCTTGACGATGGGGTTGTCCGGATCCAGGGGGCGGGATTCCGTCAGTCGGCGTGGGCGATCGCGAGTGTGGCGAGGTCGATCTCGACGCCGGCCGTCCCGACGGGCAGCCGCGCGAGAGGTGGGACCGCTTCGTCCATGTACTCGCCGTCCAGGGGTTCTCAGGCCCAGAGCGCGCCGAGCTCGATCGCATCGAACGGTTCGGCGCGCACCGGCGTGCTGCCTTCGTGGGTGGCCACGAGGGTCCAGCGGCCCGAGGCGAGCGCAAGCACCTCGAGCGTCTGCAGCAGCGCATTCACGAGCCACGCGTGCAGGACGCCGGCGCGGGCGTAGATGCGCAACTTCTTCGCGCGATCGACGCTTTCGGTCGAAGGCGACAGTACCTCGCAGACCCAGTCTGGCGCCTGCGTGAAGTACGGCGTGGAGGGCAGGGCGGCGAGCTTCTCGCGCCGCCAGCCGGCGAGATCGGGCACCAGCACGTCGCTGCCGAAATGCAGCTCCGGCTCGACGAGGAGCCACCAGCCGCCTGGGCCGTGGCGGCCGCTATGAAACGCCCCGCCGAGCTCGAAGCCGAGCACGGACGCCGCGTGCGCGTGCGGCAGGGCCGGCCGCGGCCTGGCGTACAGCTCGCCGTCGAACATCTCGGCGACGAGGTTTTCGGGCACGGCGCACAGGTCGTCGTAGGTGGCGCCGACTTTCAGTGGCTGCGCTTTGCCCATGCGAAACAGCCTAGCACAGCGCGCGGATCGCGCACGCCGGGCGAATCCCGCCGGTCAGCGGCGATTCGCGTGGCTCAGACTTTCAGCGCACCCGCGTCGTGCACGACCTTGCCGCCGAGCAGCGTCAGCACCGAGCGGATCTTCGGGATATCCGCGTCGGGGATCGTGAAGTAGTCGCGGTCGAGCACGACGAGATCGGCGAGCTTGCCGGGCTCGATCGAGCCGATCTTCTCTTCCATGCGCAGGAACCAGGCGTTCGCCTTCGTGAAGAGCGCGAGCGCTTCCTGCCGCGTGAGCTGTTGGCCCGGGTTCACCTGTTGGCCGAACGAGTTCAGGCCCGTCGTCGCGTAGTAGATGTGCGACCACGGATTCAGCGGCGCGATGTGCACGCCGTCGCCATGGATGCCGACCTGGATGCCGTGATCGACGATCGTGCGAAACGCCGGTCCCACGACCTCGTTCGGCTTGTCCGACGTGACCCAGCGGAACGCGGCCATCTCGACGCCGCACCCGAGTGCCTTCAGCCGCGTCAGCAGCTCGGGCGTGACTTCCGGCACGTGGTGCACGACCCAGCGCAGGCCCTTGATGCCGAATTCCTGGTCCATCTTCTCGTAGGCGTCGACGACCTGCGCGAGCTGCGCGAGCGTCTGCACGCTGTTCTCGTTGCGCCAGTGCTTCGCGGCCACGAGCCGCTGCGCCTCGAGCCACACGGGTCCGGCCGAGATCGGCGCGGCCCACTCGCCGATGGCGCCCGTGCGCACCAGGTCGTCGCCGATGAACTGGAACTGATTGCGCAGCCGCTCGTGCAGCTCGGGCAGCGCCGGATCGGCCTGATTGCTGAGGAAGTTGATCTGTAGGCGCACGGTGGCCCTGCCTTCGTGATACAGCTCGAGCCACGGGTCGTACATCGTGTACTGATCGAGGTTCGACAGGATCTGGTTCGGGTGCAGCGGGCCCGGAGTGGGGAACAGCACCTGATCGAGGTGCGTCGTCAATCCCAGGCTCGTGGAGTAGCTCATCGCGTCGAGCGTGCTGCGCTTCCTGTCGGCGAACGTCTGCATGCGGCGCAGCAGGAACAGCGCCGAGGCCGACGGGCCGCCGCCTACGAAGCCGTTGCCCGCGATCGCGCCCGTCGCGCCGACGGCGATTTTCCTGATGTCGGGATGCGCCGGCGCGCCGGCATCGGCCGCGTCGAAGAACTGCTTCGCGAGGCTGTTCACGGCGCACGGGCCCGTGAAGCGCTCGTACAGGAACACCGGCCGGTCGGGCACGGCCGCGTCGAGCTCGGCTAGCGTCGGGTGGCGGTGCTCCGCCCACTGGTTCGGGTGCCAGCCGCCCATCGAGGTGATCCACTGGCCTTCGGGCACGTCCTTGCGGCGCGCGGCCAGCGCCTGCTGCACCTCGCGGATCGAGCGCGTGTTCTCGAGGATCGTGTGGTAGCCCGGCCGGTTCGCGAGGCTCACGATGTGCACGTGCGGCTCGACGAGCCCCGGCACGACGGTGCGCCCGCGAAGATCGATGGTGCGCTTGCCGGCCGGGATCCGTTGGCCGACGGCGGCGATCACGCCGTTGCGGATCAGCACGCGGTCGGTGACCGTGCCGCGGCCGTCGATCGCGTGGATCTTGCCGTTCACGAGCGCCACGGTCGCGTCTGCGCCGGGCTCCGCGGTGCGCGCCCGCGATTGCGCGCCGGCCGGGCCCGCGGCGGCCGCCGCGCCGGCGGCGCCGAGGGTCTTCAGGAATCTGCGCCGCGACGTGCCGCTCGTGTCGTTCGTATCGCTCATGCCGTCCCCCGGGTGCCCGTTCTGGTGATTGGAGCGGCGGTCGGCCCCGCGGAGCGACCGCGCGCCTGGATCATACGCGCCGTCGCCCGGCAGCGTCTTTCGCTCCTGCGAAGTGGCGCTGCTTGGGTGTAGCATCCGCAGCAACGCATCTTTGCCGAAGGGGGGAACGACCGATGGCCAAGGTTACGAGACGGGACTTCGTCAAGACGTCGGGCGTGCTGGCCGCCGCCGCGCCGGCACTGGCTGCCGTCACCGCGAGCGCCCAGCCGCCGGGCCCGCCGCCCGCACCGGACATCGGCAAGTTGCGCGCCGAGAAGGACATCAAGTTCGGCAGGGGCGGAGACATCGATCTCCTGCTCGACGTCTACCACCCGCCCGAAGGCGTCGCGCCGAAGCGCGTGGCCATCGTGCACCTCTTCGGCGGCGGGTTCTTCACGGGCAACAAGAGCGCCGGCTACATCATCAACGATGCGAAGGCGCTCGGCGCCCGCGGCTACACGAGCGTGTCGGCCAACTACCGCCTGCAGAGCCAGGCGTCGTGGCCCGCGCAGATCCACGACGTGAAGGCGGCCATCCGCTGGACGCGCGCGAACGCCGGCAGGATCGGTGTGGACGCCGACAAGATCGTCGTGGCCGGCTACTCCGCGGGCGGCATGCTGGCACTCATGGCCGCGGGCACGAACGGCAACGCCGAGTTCGAGGGCAACGTGGGCACGCCGGGCACGAGCTCGGACGTCAACGCCTGCATCGGCGTGTATCCGCTCGCGAGCGCGGAGATGGCGAAGGGTCTGTGGCCCGAAGGCAAGGCCACGCCCGAGGCCATCAAGGCCGCTTCGCCCACGAGCTACATCGGCGCGAAGTTCGCGCCGACGATCTTCATCCATGGCACGGGCGACGTCACGGTGCCGTTCACGTCGAGCCTCGACTTCTTCAGCAGGTTGAACGCGCTCGGCGTGCCGACGGCGCTGACGGCCATCCAGGGCGCGGCGCACGCGTTCGACGTCGCCGCGCTCGACGCCGTCGAGAAGATGGCGCAGTCGATCGAACTCTTCGTCGACC
>DASZSB010000173.1:0-2194 GCA_035548835.1 Gammaproteobacteria bacterium
GTCATCGTGAAGCCGAACGGCCAGGGCTCCACCGTAGGCCTCACGCTCGTGAAGGCACCGGCGGAGCTCGATGCGGCGATCGCGCTCGCGGGCAGGTTCGACCGCGAGGTCATGCTGGAGCGCTACATCGCGGGCCGCGAGCTCACGGTCGGCATCCTCGACGACGAGCCGCTGGCGGTCGGCGAGATCATCCCCTCGACCGGCCCCATCTTCGACTACGCCGCGAAGTACCAGGACGGCGGCGCCGAGGAGATCTTCCCGGCCGATCTCACGGCCGAGCAGACGGCGCGCGCCCAGGATCTCGCGCTGCGGGTGCATCGCGCGCTGAAGCTCGAGACCTACAGCCGCGTCGACTTCCGCATGGACGGCGACGGCGGCCTCTGGTGTCTCGAGGTCAACACGCTGCCGGGGCTCACGGCCGCGAGCCTGCTGCCGCGGGCGGCGGCTGCGGTCGGCATCGGCTTCGCCGAGCTCTGCGAGCGGATCTGCCGCGCGGCGCTCGCCCGCAAGTCCTCGCGAACGGAGAAGTCGCCATGAGAAAGCTGCTCGCCGTGATGTGGGTGGCGGCATTGGCCGGCTGCGTGAGCCTGCCGCAACGGGATCCTCTGAGCGTGACCGTTGCCGGCGTCGAGCCGCTGCCGGGCGAAGGGCTCGAGCTGCGTCTGGCCGTGCGCATACGCATTCAGAATCCGAACGATGCCGCCGTCGAATACTCCGGTGCCGCGCTGTCCGTCGACCTGAACGGCCGCAAGCTCGCGACCGGCGTCAGCGATTCTCTGGGCACGGTACCGCGCTACGGCGAGACCGTGCTCACGATTCCCGTGACCATCTCGGCGTTCAACATGGCGCGGCAGGTCATCGGCTTCGCGACGGGCAGCAGCGGGCGCGAGGTCAACTATCGCGTGCGCGGCAAGCTCGAAGGCGGTCTGTTCGGCACGCGGCGCTTCAGCAGCGAGGGCACGTTCGAGCTGCCGGCACGCTAGCGGCCGCCGGCGCCGCGCGATCTCAGGCGGCGTCGGGCCCGAGCGAGAGCAGGGACGCGTTCCCGCCGACGGCCGCGGTGTTCGTCGCCAGCGTCTGCTCCACCGCGAACCGCGGCAGGTAATGCGGGCCACCCGCCTTCGGCCCCGTACCGGAGAGGCCCATGCCGCCGAACGGCTGCACCCCGACCTCGGCACCGATCATGTTGCGGTTGACGTAGACGTTGCCGACGCGTGCGCGTGCCGCGATGCGTTCCGCGACCGCATCCACGCGCGTGTGGATTCCGAGCGTGAGCCCATAGCCCGTTGCGTTGATGGAGTCGACCAGCGCATCGATCCCGCTCGAAGCGAAGCGGACCACGTGCAGCACCGGTCCGAAGACCTCCCGCGTCAACGCCCGCGGCGTCGGCAACTCGAGCACGGTCGGGGCGATGAACAGGCCGCGCGCATGCCGGGCGTCGAGACTGCACTGGTGGCGGATCGAGCGTGCGTTTTCGCGCAGATACGCGGTCAGCATCGCGTGGGCGGCCGGGTCGATGACCGGTCCCACGTCGGTTGCGAGCAACGCCGGGTCGCCGATGACGAGCTGGTCCATCCACCCGGCCAAGAGGCGCAGCACTTCGTCGGCGATTTCTTCCTGAAGGCACAGCAGCCGCAGCGCCGAGCAGCGCTGACCGGCACTGTTGAACGCCGATTGCGCCGCGTCGCGGACGACCTGCTCCGGCAGGGCAGAGCTGTCCACGATCATTGCATTGATGCCGCCGGTCTCGGCGATCAGCGTGGCGATCGGCCCGTCGCGCGCGGCCAGCGTGCGGTTGATGGCCTGCGCGGTTTCCGCGGAGCCCGTGAACGCCACGCCCGCCACGCGGGCCTCCCGGAGCAGCGCCGCGCCGAGCGTCGCACCGTCACCCGGCAGGAAGTGCAGCGCTTCGGCCGGAATGCCGGCGCGAAGCAGCAGTGAAAACGCGTGCACGCCCGTCAGCGACGCCTGCTCCGCGGGCTTGGCGATCACGGTGTTGCCGGCCGCGAGCGCGGCGGCAATCTGGCCCGTGAAGATCGATACGGGGAAGTTCCACGGGCTGATGCAGACGAACACGCCGCGACCCCGCAGCCTGAGCTCGTTGCGTTCGCCCGTCGGTCCCGGCAGAAGGCGGGGTGCCGCAAGATGCTCGCGGCACTGCGCGGCGTAGTAGCGCAGCAGGTCCACCGTCTCC
>DASZSB010000174.1:0-3094 GCA_035548835.1 Gammaproteobacteria bacterium
CCAAAACCCTGACACCCTGTTCGCGGCCCCGGTACAATGGCGGCCGCTTCAAGGTTCCGAGTCGAACGTCCCCAATGAGCTCGCCTTCCGCCAGTGCCACCGCGGCGCGGTCCATCGCCGTTCCGCCGCATCTGATTCTCTTCGTCGGCGCGCTGGTCGCGATCGGCCCGTTGAGCATCGACATGTACCTGCCGGCCATGCCGGCGATGGCCAAGGCGTTCGACGTCGGCATCGTGCGCATGAACGACACGCTCAGCATGTACCTCGTGGGGTACGGCATCGGCCAGTTCTTCGGCGGCGCGTTCTCGGACCAGATCGGCCGCAAGCGCGTCGGCATCCTCGGGCTCGTGGTCTTCGTGCTCGCGTCGGCTGCGATCGGCGTCTCGACCACGGTGGAGCAGGTGCAGTGGTTCCGCTTCGTGCAGGCCATCGGTGCCGGCTTCGGCACCGTGATCTGCATGGCCATCGTGCGCGACGTGTATCCGGTGCAGGAGCTCGGCAAGCGCATGGCCATGGTCACGCTCGTGATGCTGGCCTCGCCCGCGATCGCGCCCACGCTCGGCGCGCTGCTGCTGCGGTTCGGGTGGCACTCGATCTTCTTCTTCAAGGCCGCGTACGCGGGTGTGCTCGCGCTGTACTACGCGTTCGCCGTGCCGGAGACGCGCCCGGGGCACTGGCGCAACCTGTCGGTGCTCTCCACCGTGCGGCAGTGCTGGCAGGTGGTGCGCTTCAGGACGCAGGCGGGGCGCAATCCTTTCACGTTCGCCATCACCGGCGCGTTCAGCGCGGCGGTGTTCATGACGTTCATCACGAACGCGTCGTTCGCCTACATCGACTACTTCGGCGTATCGCCGCAGCTGTTTCCCGCGTACTTCGGCGTGGGCGTGATCGGCATGGTGGCCACGAATCTGCTCAGCATGCGGCGGCTTAACCTGAACACGGCGCCACAGTTCTTCCGCGTGGGGTTATTGCTGCAGATCGTCGCCGTGACGTTCCTGCTGCTCGCCGTGCTGGCGGGCGCGCCGTCGATCTGGTTCGTGGTGCTGCCCGTGGCGGTGATCGTGTCGTGCTTCGGCCTGATCGGCCCGTCCGGCACCTCGCAGTACATGGGTCACTACGGTGCGCTCGCGGGCAGCGCGTCGTCGCTCTACACCACGCTGCTGTTCTCGTCGGGCGCCGTGTTCGGCGCGATCTCCGGCGTGTTCTTCGACAACACGCTGAAACCGATGGCCATCACGATGTTCGCGGCCTCGGTCATCGCGAACGCGTTCGCGTTCACGACGGGAGCGAAGTTCAAGAAAGAGCCGGCCGCGCTGAACTAGCGCGGCCGGCGTCGTCACCGCTTCAGGCGAAGCCGTGCTTCGTGAGCGGCAGCGAGCGGACGCGCCGCTTCGTCGCCGCGTAGATGGCGTTGCAGACGGCCGGCGCCACGAGCGCCACCGACGGCTCGCCGATGCCGCCAGGGGCCGCATCGCTGGCCACGATCTCCACGTCGATCTCGGGCGCCTCGTTCATGCGCACCACGCGATACGTGTCGAACGTCTGCTGCTTCACCTTGCCGTTCTCGATCGTGATGTCGCCCCAGAGCGTGGTGGAAAGACCGAAGATCATGCCGCCGCGGATCTGCTGGTCGACGATAGACGGGTTCACCATCTGGCCGATGTCCACTGCCATGGTCAGCTTGTGGACGCGCACCTTGCCCTTGTCGAGCGAGATCTCGGCGACGAGGGCGAGGTAGGTGTCGTAGCCCTCCATGAGCGCGATGCCCTGGAAGCGGCCGGCTGCCGCCTTGCCCCAGTTCGCGCGCGTCGCGGCGCGCTCGAGCACGTTGCGCCAGCGCGGGTTCTGCTGCTTCTCGAGGTGCGCGCGGCGGAACTCGTACGGATCCTTCTTCGCCGCGACCGCGAGCTCGTCCATGAAGCATTCCGCCGCGAAGCAGTTCGTGGCGTGGCTCACGGAGCGCATGTAGCCCACGTTGATGCCGATCTCGTGCTGCAGGTACGTGACCTTCACGTTCTCGGCGTCGTACGGATAGTTCTGCGCGGCCTCGAGCACGAACGGATCGATCTGCTTCTCCACCGCGGCCGGCGCCCAGCGGCTCGTGATCGACGGGCCGCAGATCTCGAACTTCCAGGCGGCCAGCGAGCCGTCGGCGTTCAGGGCCGCGGAGCAGCGGTGACGATACGGCGGGCGATAGTAGTCGTGCGTGGTGTCGTCCTCGCGCGTCCACAGCACCTTCACGGGCCGGTTCACGGCTTTTGCAGCTTCGACCGCGGCGGGGATGAAGTCCACCTCGAGGCGCCGGCCGAAGCCGCCGCCGAGATACGTCGTGTGCACGAACGCCTTCTCGAGCGGCACGCCGGCGGCTTTCGCCACCGCCTGCTGCGCGGCCTGCTGCACCTGCGTGGGCGCGTAGACGTGCATGGAGTCGCCGTCGGGCACCGCGGTGCAGTTCTGCGGCTCGAGCGTGGCGTGTGCGAGCAGCGGCAGCTCGTACACGGCCTCGATCTTCTTCTTCGCGAGCACGGCGTCCGCGTCGCCGTCGTTGCGCGCGATCTTGGCTTCGCCGCTGCGCTTCGCCATTGCCTCGGCGAGCCCCGCCGAGATGCTGGCGTTGCTCAGCTTCGCGTTCGGGCCCGCGTCCCATTTGATGTCGAGCGCGTCGCGCGCCTTGCGCGCCTGCCACCACGTGTCGGCCAGCACGACCACGCCGGACGACGTCTGCACGATCTTCTGCACGCCCGGCATGTCCTTCGCCTTCGAGTCGTCGAAGCTCATGACGCTGCCGCCGAGCACGGGGCTCTGCGCGAGCGCGCCGAACAGCATGTTCGGGAAGCGCTGATCGATGCCGTACGGCGCCGTGCCGTTGACCTTGAGCGGCGTGTCGAGCCGCTGGCGGGGCTTGCCGACCTGCGTGAACGCGCCGACGGCCTTCGGCTTCGCGTCCGCCGGCACGGGAAGTGCGGCGGCCGCGGTCGCAAGCTGGCCGTACGTGAGCTTCGTGCCGTCGGCCTTCACGACGGCGCCGTTCTCCGTGCGCAGCGTGGACGCGTCCACCTTCCAGTAGTCGGCCGCGGCCTGTACGAGACGCGCG
>DASZSB010000175.1:0-31939 GCA_035548835.1 Gammaproteobacteria bacterium
CACGCGCGTCACTCCGGCGCCGTGGCCGTGACGTGCACCGTGGTCGGCGCGCGGCCGACGGCGCCGGCGAGCCGCCACACGCCGTCCTCGGGCTCGATCGCGAAGTCGTAACGGCCGTCGATCAGGGCAGCCCGGCCGCCATAGGCGCGGCCGTCGAAGGTCAGCGTCACGGTCCGGTCCCCGGCCGCGTTGCCGGCGTGGCGCAGGCGCAGCACGAGCGTCGCGGGCGGCGCGGCGCCGAGATCGCCGGTTACCTGCACGGTCAGGCGCGTGTCGCCGCGTTCGCCCGCGCTCAGCGCGACGTCGGCAGCGAGCCCGCGCTCGGCGGCATGCCGGTCGGCCACGGCCTCGGCCGCCGAGATCTCCTCGATGCGCGCGTAGTCGTCGACGACGAGCGCGTTCGGCGACTCCACCGCGAAGTACAGCAGCACGAATCCGCCGATGACCGACGCCGCGGGCGGCAGCATCAGCAGCCACGGCCAGCGCTCGCGATACCAGGGCTTCTGCATGGGAACCGCGCTCATGGGGTGAACAGCCTGGCGTTCTTCGTGACCGTCAGCGCCGGGGCGTCCTGCGCGGTCAGCCTGAACGTGATCGTATGCCCGCCGCCGGGTGCGGCGCCATCCTCGACGAGCGCGCGCGCAGCGATGCTCCGGACCTCGCCGGGACCCACCTCGACCTCGGCCGGGTCGGTTTCCACCGTGAGCGTGGGCAGGCCGTCGGCCTTCACGTCGTAGACATGCCGCTGGTTGTCCTTGTTGATGACGCGCAGCGTGTAGACGTTCTCGATGTAGCCCGGCCGCGACTCGCGGAACAGCGCGTTGCGATCCCGGATCACGTCGAGGTCGATGGGCTTGCGCAGCACGAGCGCCGTGATGAAGCCGCCGCACAGCAGCGTCAGCAGCGTGGCGTAGACGACGATCCGTGGCCGGATCACGTCCGTCTTGTGGCCGTCCATCGCGTGCTGCGTGGAGTAGCGGATCAGGCCGCGCGGGTACTGCATTTTATCCATGACGCCGTCGCAGGCGTCGATGCACGCGGCGCACGCGATGCATTCGTATTGCAGACCCTTGCGGATGTCGATGCCCGTGGGGCACACCTGCACGCACATGCGGCAGTCGATGCAGTCGCCGAGCTTCTGCGCGCGCGGGTCGCTGCCGCGGGCACGCGAGCCGCGCGGCTCGCCGCGCCGCTGGTCATACGACACGATCAGCGTGTCCTTGTCGAACATCGCGCTCTGGAAGCGCGCGTACGGGCACATGTACTTGCAGACCTGCTCGCGCATGAAGCCCGCGTTGCCGTACGTCGCGAACCCGTAGAACAGGATCCAGAACGTTTCCCAGCCGCCGAGCGAGAGGCTCACGACCTCAGCGCCGAGCTGGCGGATCGGCGTGAAGTAGCCGACGAACGTGAAACCCGTCCACAGCGAGAACGCGATCCACAGCGCCTGCTTGGCCGACTTGCGCCAGACCTTGTTCGCGCTCCACGGGCTGGCATCGAGCTTGCGGCGCGCGGCGCCCTTGCCCTCGACGAGGTACTCCATCCACAGGAACGCCTCGGTCCAGACGGTCTGCGGGCAGGCGTAGCCGCACCAGATGCGCCCGGCCAGCGCCGTGAAGAAGAACAGCGACAGCGCGGCGATGATCAGCAGCCACGACAGGAAGAAGAAATCCTGCGGCCAGAGCACCAGTCCCAGCACGTAGAACTTGCGCGCCGGCAGATCGAACAGCAGCGCCTGGCGGCCGTCCCACTTGATCCACGCGGCGAGGTAATACGCGCCGAGCAGAACCACCATCGCAACGATCCGCAGGCGCGCGAACACGCCGTCGATTTCGCGCGGATAGATCTTCTCCTGCGCGGCGTACAGGGACTGCTGTGCGGTTTCAGCCATGTTCGAGCCCGGTCCTTCGGCTCACGATCAATCGCGCTGCGGCGGCTCGGCGTGCGAGGTGCGCAGCAGGTACAGTGTCAGCGCCGCGGAGGCGGCCGTCAGCAGCCAGATGAAGAAGAAGCCGATCGCGTAGCCGGTCATGCGCTCGACGGGCAGCGGCGGCTCCGTGATCTCGACCAGCGTCATCGGGTCGACGAACGCGAACGTCACCATCGAGCCGATCGCCGCGATCAGGAACGACGACCAGCCGGCGACCGCCAGATCGCGCTGCCGGCGGCTGAGCTCGTGGAGCTGCGGGCCGTCGTCGCGCTGCTGCGGGTCGCTGCCGGCGTCCATCGCTTCAGTTCCTGTGCGACAGGCTGTAGACGTAGGCCGCGAGCACGTGCACGCGGTCCGCGCCGAGGATGGGCTCCTGCGCCGGCATCTGGTTCGTGCGGCCGTTCGTGATCACGTCGAAGATCGTGCTGCGGCCCGAGCCGTGCAGCCAGATCTCGTTCGCGAGCTTCGGCGCGCCGATCAGCTGGTTGCCCTGGCCGTCCGGCCCATGACACGCGGAGCAGTTCGCGAGAAACAGCGGGCGGCCCTGCTCGACGCGGGCCGCATCGATCTCGCGGCCCGCGAGATGCTGCACGTAGTCCGTCAGCAGGTTGCGCTGCTCCTCCGGAATCCCGGCGCCGAACGCGGGCATCACGCCCGTGCGGCCGCCCTTGATGGTGTTCTCGATCTGCGCGGGCTCGCCGCCGCCGAGCCACTCGTCGTCGGTCAGGTTCGGGAAGCCGCGCGCGCCGCGGGCGTCGGAGCCGTGGCACTGCGCGCAGTTGTTCACGAACAGGTTGCGCCCGGCGCTGAGCGCGGCCGGGTTCTTCGCGAGCTCCTCGATCGGCGTGGCCGCGAACGACGCGAACAGCTTGCCGTAGATGGCTTCGGCGTCCTTGACCTCGCGGTCGTACTGATCGATCTCGCTCCAGCCGAGCAGCGAGAAGGTGCCGAAGCTCGGGTACAGCAGCACGTAGGCGATCGCGAACACGATCGTGAGCCAGAAGAGACCGAGCCACCAGCGCGGCAGCGGGTTGTTGCCTTCGACGACGTCGCCGTCCCAGACGTGGCCCGTGGTCGCGCCCTCGCCGACGTTGGTCCTGCTCGACGCCATCATGAGCCACGCGGCGCCGACGATCTGCGCGACGACGAGGATCACGACGAAAATGGTCACTCCGAGTGTCATGTCAGTGCGTCTCCGTCCGTGGCGGTGCGGTGTCGTCCTCGAGGGGCATCGCGGCCGCGCGCGTGAACTCCGTCTTGCGGCCGCGGCTGTAGGCCCAGATCACGAGCGCCACGAACAGCACCATCAGCACCGCCGTCAGTACGCCGCGAAACGTGTCGATGTCCATGCTCAGCGACCCCGCTTCGTGGCCGTGCCGAGGCCCTGCAGATACGCGATCACGGCCTGCAGCTCGGTCTTGCCCTCGACCGCTTTCGCGGCGCCGGCGATGTCTTCGTCCGTGTACGGCACGCCGATCCTGCGCAGCGCTTCCATGTGGCGGGTGATGACCTGGCCGTCCACGTGGTTGTCGGCGAGCCAGGGGTAGCGGGGCATGTTCGACTCCGGCACGAGATCGCGCGGGTTCAGCAGGTGAACGCGGTGCCACTCGTCGTTGTAGCGGCCGCCGACGCGCGCGAGGTCGGGACCGGTGCGCTTGCTGCCGAACTGGAACGGATGGTCGTACACCGATTCCCCGGCGAGCGAGTAGTGGCCGTAGCGCTCCGTCTCGGCACGGAACGGCCGGATCATCTGCGAGTGGCAGTTGTAGCAGCCCTCGCGCTGGTAGATGTCGCGGCCCGCGAGCTGCAGCGCCGTGTAGGGCTTCACACCGGGCGTCGGCTCCACGCTCGGCGCGGCGAGCATCAGCGGGACGATCTCGGCCAGGCCGCCCAGGCTGACGGCGACTACGATCAGGAGGCCGAGCAGGCCCGGGGCTTTCTCGATGACGTCGTGTTTCATGGGTGGCTCCTCAGGCCGGTTCCAGGACCGGTGCCGGAGCGATGCGTTTGCCGAGCTCGGCCGTCTTCCAGACGTTGAACGCCATCAGGAACATGCCGCCGAGCACCAGTAGCCCGCCGGCGAGCCGCACGGCGTAGAACGGATACGTCGCCTGCAGGCTCTCGACGAAGCTGTACGTCAGCGTGCCGTCGTCGTTCACGGCACGCCACATGAGCCCCTGCATGACGCCCGCGATCCACATCGAAGCGATGTAGAGCACGATGCCGATGGTCATGATCCAGAAGTGCGCGTCGATCAGCCGCGTGCTGTACATGGCCTGCTTGCCGAAGAGCTTCGGCACGAGCGCATAGATGGAGCCGATGGTGATCATGGCGACCCAGCCGAGGGCGCCGGAGTGCACGTGGCCGATCGTCCAGTCCGTGTAGTGGGACAGCGCGTTGACCGTCTTGATCGACATCATCGGCCCTTCGAAGGTCGACATGCCGTAGAACGAGAGCGACACGATCATGAACTTCAGGATCGGGTCGGTGCGCAGTTTGTGCCACGCGCCCGAGAGCGTCATGATGCCGTTGATCATGCCGCCCCACGAGGGCGCCAGCAGCATCAGCGAGAACACCATGCCGAGCGATTGCGCCCAGTCGGGCAGCGTCGTGTAGTGCAGGTGATGCGGGCCGGCCCACATATATATGGAGATCAGGGCCCAGAAGTGCACGACCGACAACCGGTACGAATACACCGGCCGGTTGGCCTGCTTCGGCACGAAGTAGTACATGATGCCGAGGAAGCCGGCCGTCAAGAAGAAGCCCACCGCGTTGTGCCCGTACCACCACTGCACCATGGCATCGACGGTGCCGGCGTACAGCGAGTAGCTCTTGTCGAAGCTGACCGGGATCGCGAGGCCGTTCACGATGTGCAGCAGCGCGATCGTGAGGATGTAGGCGCCGTAGAACCAGTTCGCGACGTAGATGTGTTTCACGCGCCGGATGTAGAGGGTGCCGAAGAACACGACCGCGTACGCGACCCACACGATGGCGATCAGCACGTCGATCGGCCACTCGAGCTCGGCATACTCCTTGCTCTGCGTCATGCCGAGCGGCAGCGTGATGGCCGCGGCGACGATCACCGCCTGCCAGCCCCAGAACGTGAAGCTCGCGAGCTTCGGCAGGAACAGGCGCACGTGGCACGTGCGCTGCACGACGTAGTAGGACGTTGCGAACAGCCCCGAGCCGCCGAACGCGAAGATCACGGCGTTCGTGTGCAGCGGCCGCAGCCGCCCGTAGCTGAGCCAGGGTATGTCGAAGTTCAGGGCCGGCCACATCAGCTGCGCGGCAATGAGCACACCGACGGCCATGCCGACGATGCCCCACACCACGGTCATGATGGCGAACTGCCGGACGACTTTGTCGTAGTAGGTGGTGGTGCTGTCCATGCGAGCTGCGGTCCTCCCGGGGAGCCGAATGCGCGCTCAGTATTCTATGCAGCTGCCGTCAGTGTGATACGTAATTGTACGAGGACGTGAAGCCCGTCTTGCGGGGCGGAGGGTCGCAGGTTCGGTTTGTACGAGGGCGCTGCCGCCGAGGTCTGACCGCTACACTCGTCTCGCGCTGCGGAGGCTCGGGAGCAGCGCGTCCGGAAGCGGAGGGGGGCATGAGCGGCGAACCGAAAGAGATCGACGAGAACGCGCTGCCGTTCGTGGCGCCGTGCCGCGTGTTGCGCCCGAGTGCGCCGTTGCGCTGGCTGCGGCTCGGCTTTGCCGACTTCCGCCGCGCGTGGCCGCAGAGCCTGTGCTACGGCGCCTTCATGGCGGCGGCGATGGCGCTCGTGAGCGGGCTCGCCTGGCGGTACGGCAGCTACTGGTTCATGTTGGCCATGGTCGGCGGATTCGTGTTCATCGCGCCGCTGACCTGTACCGGGCTGTACGTGCTGAGCGCCCAGCTCGAGCGTCGAAGGGCGCCTTCGCTGCGGGAGGCGCTGCGGGCCGGCGTCAAGGTGTACATCGGCAACGAGCTGGTCTTCACGCTCGTGCTGCTGGTGATCTTCCTGGTCTGGGCGCGGGCGGCCGCCATGCTGAGCGTCTTCCTGCCCATGCGCGGTCAGCCGGCCTTGCGCGACCTCATCACCTACCTTGGCATCGGCAGCGTGATCGGGGCGGTGTTCGCGGGAGTGACCTTTGCGGTCAGTGCGTTCTCGCTGCCGATGATCGTCCACCGGCGCGTCGACGCCGTCACGGCCGTCGTCACCTCCATCAACGCGGTTCTGCGCAACCGCCTCGTGATGGTCGTGTGGTTGGGTCTGATCGTCGTCGGACTGCTGCTAGGTTTTGCGACGCTTTTCATCGGCTTGGCGGTCATTCTTCCGGTGATTGGCCACGCCGCGTGGCACGGCTATCTCGAGGCCATCGACGCGAGCGGATTCCCGCATCACGAGTCCGGAGTCACCGCGGAGCCCGACGCCCGGTCGTAGCCGTCGCGGACACGAACGGTGCGCGCGCGGCAGCGGCGCCGGCGCGGGACTCCGGGTGGCGCCGAACGACTGTCGTGCCCTTCGCTGTGCGCCATGTTATGGTTCGCGCCGAATCACGCGGAGCGCGTCGTTCCGCTGAAAACACGCACGAGGAGAACGAAGTAATGGCAAAGAAAGGTGGGGCTCCGACGAAGTCGGAGATCGTGGGGCAGATCTGTAAGGACGCCGATCTGTCGCGAGCGCAGGTCGCCGCGGTATTCGAGTCGCTGCACGGCATCATCAGGAAGAGCCTGCGTGGCGGTGGTCTGTTCACGCTGCCCGGTCTTCTGAAGATGAAGGTCGTGAAGAAGCCCGCCACGAAGGAGCGTGAAGGCATCAACCCGTTCACCAAGGAGAAGGTGATCTTCAAGGCCAAGCCGGCCTCGAAGAAGGTCCGGGTGCTCCCCCTGAAGAACCTGAAGGACTTCGTGAACTGACGTCCGGTTCGTTGCCGCAGCCGACGGTTGCGGCGACGATGCGACGAGAGCCCGGCGGATCGAAGCCGGGCTCTCGTGTCCCTCCCGCGCCGCTACTGCGTCGCTCCGGCATCGGCAGGTGCCTCTGTCCCGCCAAACGCCACCAGGTGTATCCCGACGCGCGGCTGCGGGCCGAGCGCGGCGTGCAGTCCGCTCTGCGTCAGGTCGCCGAAGTGCCGATTGTAGGCCGCCGTGACGGCCGGCCGGTTGACCTCGATGACCGCCCTGGCGATCGCGTCGTGGCGGCAGTTCCGATAAGAGCTGCTCTCGATCAGCTGCGCCATCGAACCTCCCTCGTCGCACACGCGCATGGCCGCGCCCGCGATGCGTCCGAGCAGTTTGTCGGCGCCTCGCGGCGTGCGCAGGTCGGCCGGATCGTAACGGAGCGTGACCGAGCGCGTGACGACATCGCCGTCCGCCGGGGCTGCCGATGCGGCACCGCCCGCGAGCCCCGTCAGGGTCAGAAGGCCCGTCGCCGCGGCGAGCAGGCCGAGTCTCGAATGAGTGTTCATGCTGAGTCCTCCTTGGCGAATGTTTCCGTGTTGCGCCGCCCGCGGCCTGAACCACGAGGCCCGGGCGATGCCGTCCACACTGCCCCCAAGCACCTGACGGCGCGCTGACGCACCGAGCCGCGGAACTTCCGCCGCCGTCAGGTCTCTGTCAGCTAAAGGCTTCCATGCTCCGTGAGATCGTTCGGGCCGGGTGCGGGCAGCATGCGAGTATTGATCGTCGAGGACGACCCGTTGGTGGGCGACGCCGTCAGGCTCGCTCTCGTGGCTGCCGGGCTGGCCACGGATCTCGTCGGCTCCGCCGAGGCGGCGCGGTCGGCGCTGGCCGTCGAGACGTTCGACCTGATCGTGATCGACATCGGTCTGCCTGGCGAGAGCGGTCTGCGGCTGCTGCAGGGGCTGCGCAGCCGCGGCAGGGTGCTGCCGGCGCTGATCCTGACCGCGCGTGACGGCCTGACGGACCGGGTCACGGCGCTCGACCTCGGCGCCGACGACTATCTGACCAAACCGTTCCACGTGCCGGAGCTCGTGGCGCGCTGCCGCGCACTGATCCGCCGCGCCAACGCCGTGGCCAGCTCGCGCGTCGCGTTCGGGCATCTCGAGCTCGACATGACGCACCGCGAGGTCAGCGTTTCGGGTCGCATGCTCGATCTCACGCAGCGCGAGTGGGCCATCCTCGAATGTCTCGTGCTGAACGCCGGCCGGCTGGTCTCGAAAGACAAACTGCTGCACGCGGTCGCCGACTGGAGTCACGATCTGACGCCGAACGCGGTCGAGCAATACGTCTCGCGGCTGCGCAACAAGCTCGGAGCCGCCGCGCGCATCCGCGCCGTCCGCGGCATGGGGTACCGGATCGATGACGGCTCGGCCTGAGCGTGCGACGTCGATCCGCTGGCGACTGTTCGCCACGTTGTTCGTGCCGGCCGCGCTCGTGCTGTGCGCCGGCACGGTCACGACGTATCTCGCGGTCGCGCCGCCGGTCACCGACGCCTACGATCAGGCGCTGCTCGAGTCGGCGCTCGCCATCGCGGCGCACGTGCAGCCGAATGCCAACGGCCGCCTCGAGTTGAAGCTGCCGCCGGATGCGCTGGCGATCGTGCGCGCCGACTCCAAGGACTCCGTGTTTTTCCGCGTGAGCTCCGCGGACGGCACGTTCATCGCCGGTGACGCCGATCTGCCGGAGCCGATGCAGCGCGGCAATCGGCTCGAACGCGACGCCGAGTATCACGGCATGCCCGTTCGCCTCGTGGGCTACCGCACTTACGCCGGCAACTTCGGTTTCTCGGTGACGATGGGCGAGACGACGCACAAGCGCGACGAGATGCGCTCGCGCCTGCTCTGGATCGCGCTCGCGGCCGACGGCGTCGTGCTGGGACTGATCCTGACGCTGATCTGGTTCAGCGTGAATCGCTCGCTGGCGCCGCTGCGCGCACTCGAGGATCAGATCGCGCGCCGCTCGGCGAACGATCTCACGCCCGTGGCCCTGGGCGACGTGCCGGCCGAGATCCGCGGCGTCGTCGCCGCGCTGAACCGGCTGTTCGGTCTCGTGCGCGAGGGCGCGGTCAGTCAGCGCCGCTTCCTCGACAACGCGGCGCACCAGCTGCGCACGCCGCTGACCGGGATCCAGGCGCAGCTCGAGCTCATGTGCGTGAGCGAGGAGGATCCGGCCCGACGCCTGCGGTTGACGCGGATCCTCGATGGCGCCCGCCGGCTCGGTTACACGACGCATCAGCTGCTCACGCTCGCGCGCGCCGATGAGTCGGCGAATCCGCGCTGGGACTTCGAGGACGTGGAGCTCACCACGATCGTCGAGGCGGTGATCGCGGACAGCCTGGCCGCGGCCGAAGACGCCGGCATCGACCTCGGCGCGGAGCCGGAAGGCGCGACCGTGCGCGGCATCGGCTGGCTGCTGACCGAGGCGGTCAAGGCCCTGACGAACAATGCGCTCGAGCACACGCCGGCGGGCGGCAGCGTGACGCTGCGGTGCGGTATCGAGCGCGGAGCCGCGTTCCTCGAGGTCGTCGACACCGGTGTCGGCATTCCGGCGCACGAGCGCGAGCGCGTGCTCGAGCGTTTCTTCCGCGCCAGCAACGCGCGGGGGAGCGGTAGCGGGCTCGGGCTCGCCATCGTCAAGGAAGTCAGCGATCTGCACGGGGGCGTCGTGACGATCGCCGCCGGTCCCGGTGCCGTTGGCACGCGCATTCGCATGGAGCTGCCGGCCGTGGCCGCACCCGCCGTCAGCGTCTCGTCAGACTCCGAATCGAACATCGTCGTACCGCTGCTGCGAAGGAGCCGCACATGAATCGAGCCGATGCCGTTGCGATGCCTCGGATGGATGGGCCGCGCCGCCGGCCGCTGCCCCCGGGCGGCACCTGGGCCGTCGTGCTTGCCGGTGGAGAGGGCAGCCGCCTGCGCGCGCTGACGACCACGGCCGCCGGAGTCGCCGTGCCGAAGCAGTTCTGCTCGTTGCGCGGCGGCGCGTCCCTGCTCGAGGAGGCCCTGCAGCGGGCGACCAGCGTGGCACCCGTCGAACGGGTCTGCGCCGTGGTCGCCGCACAGCACGCGGAATGGTGGTGCCGCCCGCTGGCCGGGCTCGCGCCCTCTAACGTCTTCGTCCAGCCGCACAACCGCGGCACCGCGGTCGGCATCCTGCTCGCGCTTGTGCACATCCTCGAGCGCGATCCCGCCGCGTCGATCGTCCTGCTGCCCGCGGATCATCACGTCGGCGAGGAGGCCGTGCTCGCGCGGGCCCTGGGACAGGCGGTTGCCGCGACGCATGCGCGGCCCAGCGACGTGGTGCTGCTCGGCGTGACTCCCGAGGACGCGGATCCCGAGCTGGGGTACATCGTGCCCGCCGACGACGTGGCCGGCACGCCGATGCCGGTCGCGCGTTTCGTCGAGAAGCCCTCGGTGCCCGAGGCGGAGGCGCTGATTGCGCGCGGAGCGCTGTGGAACGTGTTCATCGTGGCCGCTCGCGCCACCGCCCTGCGCGCGCTGTTCGAGCAGCACGATCCCGGTCTGCTGCGGCGCATGCGTTTCGCGGTGCGCCGGGCGTTGCTCGGCGCCGATCCGACGACGGCGCTGGCCGATCTCTACGCGCGGCTGCGCAGCGTCGACTTTTCGCGCGACATCGCGCAACGGTTCTCGGCGGCATTCCGCGTGCAACGCGTGCCGGCGTGTGCCTGGAACGATCTCGGCACCGTGCAGCGCGTGACGAAGACGCTGCTCGCCATGTCCCGCCTGACGGAGCGCCCGCTGCTGGCGCGGGCCGGCGGTTTCCTGAGCCTCGAGCAGCAGCACCTGGCGGCGCGGGCGCCGCAATTCGGCCTGCGCGCCGACCTTTAGAGTGTGTCGCCCCGGCGGCGCTGACGGCGGTTATCCCCCCCACCCCCTACCGTCGTCAGCGCTGCCCGGGTGTCGGCACCGGGCCGCCTTCGAGCGCGATCTCCATGCCCTCGCGCATGTGGCGTGTCGACACGTTGACCTCGCGCAGCAGGAACAGAAGGCCGCCGATCATCAGAAACATCGCCAGCACGAACAGCACGGCGATCAGCGTCGCGATGTTCATGGCGACGAACGCGCCCACGAACAGCGAGACGATTACGAGGCACACCGCCAGCGCGCCGGTCACGCACAGGCGGATGCCCCAGTTGATGAGCGAGATCCGGCGCCAGAGGATCGTCGTCTCGCTGCGCAGCAGCGCGCGCTGCTCGTCGCGCCGCGCCTGCGGGATGCGTCGTTCGATCACGCGTGCCCGGTCGATGATGCGGCCGAGGCGCGTCGACATCACGCCGAGCAGCCCCGCGATGGCGGCCAGAAGGAATACCGGAGCGACGGCCAGCTGGATGACGCCGGCGATGGCGGCGGTAGGGCTCATGCGTTTCACTGCGGCGCCGGGTGGCGGAGGTCGCAGTATGAGCCTTCGACCGGTGGGTTGATAAGCGTCCTCAGGCCGCGAGGCCATCGAGCTCGTCGAGCGCGCGCCCGGCGCGAAAGCCGGTCGCGTTGCCGATGACCACGGACGCCGTGCCCCGGTCGGGGTAGAGCCGCATCATCGAGTGGAATCCGCCGCCGCCGCCTTCCTTGTAGTAGTAACGCTCGCGGTTCCGTTCGCCGATGTGCCAGCCGAGCGTCATCGGGACGGGCGCGCCCGACGCGAGCGCCTGCGGCTCGAACAGCCACGCGCGCGCGGTGGCCGGCAGAACCCGAGCTGGGCCGAGCAGATCGCCGAGCCAGGTGCCGAGGGCGGCCGTGGTGCCGATCAGGCCGCCGAACGCGGGACCGTCGACGTAGTGCGCGCGGATCTCGAGCCAGGCGCCTGTCGGCCGCCCGACGAACGCCGCGTCGAGCACGAGCGGTCTGATGAGGCTCAACCACGACCATCGCTCGAGGTACCCGGTGGCGACTGCCGCCATCGGTGCGCGCGAGTAGCCGAGGGTGGCCGGGCTCAAGCCGAGGGGCGCCAGCAGCTCGCGCTCGACGTGCTCGGCGAACGGCCGCCCCGTGCACGCCTCGACGAGGGCCCCGAGCAGCCAGTAGCCGAGGTTCGAGTACAGGAAGCGCGTGCCCGGCGCCGCGGCCAGGGTGGCGTTGCGGGCCACCACGCTCCTGAGCGCGGCGCGCTCGTCGAACGCCGCGTGCTCCGCCGGCAGGTGCACCCAGCGCAGCGGGATCGGATTGCGCACGCCGGCGGTGTGGCTCAGCAGGCGGCGCACGGTGACGCCGGCACCGTACGGAACGTCGAGGTAGCGGTCGGCCCGGTCGTCGAGGCCGAGCGTGCCTTCGGCCGCGAGCTTCAGCACGGCCGCCGCCGTGATCGTCTTGCTCATGGAGTACGCCATGAGGCACGTTTCCGGCGTCAGCGGCCGGCGTGCAGCGAGGTCGGCGAAGCCCGCGGTGTACGTCGTCACCGCGCCGTCGAGCACGGTCGTGTACTGCAGTCCGGGGCTCGCGCCCGCCGCGCACAGCGCGTCGAGCCGGCGCTGCACGCGAAGGCGTTTCTCGTCGTTGGTCATGGCCGCGAGACTATGTCGTGTCGCGCCGTGCTGCCACAACTACGTATGGGCGCGCGACGCCCGCAGCGCTCCAATTTTCCGAAACCTGGAGCGCGACGTGAAACGACTGCCCGCCTTGAGACAGGTGATGACCCCGTTCCCGTATTCGATCGACGTGGAATCGCCCGTCGACGAGGCGCAGCGCTTCATGCGTGAGCACCGGATCCGGCACCTGCCGGTCATGGGCCATGGCAAGCTGCTCGGCGTCGTATCCGACCGCGACATCAAGCTGGCGCTCGGGCCCGATTTCGCCTACCCGAACGCGCGCGAGCTGAAGGTGCGCGACGTATTCGTCGCCGATTCCTACGTCGTGGAGCTCGCGACTCCGTTGCAGGACGTGCTGCAGCACATGGCGGAGCACCGGCTCGGCTCGGCGGTCGTGACACGGGGCGGCAAGCTCGCCGGCGTGTTCACGGCCACGGACGCGTGCCGCGCATTCGCCGAGTACCTGCGCGACCACGCTTCCGATCCGCCCGACGCCGCCGCGTAGGCGCCGCGCCCGGCCGGCGCGTATGCGGCGCGGCGGTTTTGGTGTTTAATCGCGCCCATGATCTGCCTGCCCGTTCCCGATGCGGCCATCGTCGAACGCCGCGCGAGCATCCTGCGCGCGCTGCGCGAGCTCGTCGCGCCCGGCAACGTCGTCGAGGACGACACGCGGCTGGCCGCGTACGAGACCGATGCGCTGACGGCCTACCGGCAGCGGCCGCTTGCGGTGGTGCTGCCGGAGACCACGGCAGAGGTCGCCGCCGTGCTGCAGTTTGCGCATCGCGAGGGCGTCAAGGTGGTGCCGCGCGGCGCAGGCACGTCGCTGTCCGGCGGCGCGATTCCGGCCGCCGACGCCATCGTCGTCGCGCTCGGCAAGTTCAACCGCATCCTCGAGATCGACTACGCGAATCGCTGCGTCGTGGCCCAGTGCGGCGTGACGAATCTCGCGATCAGTCATGCCGTGGCGGGCGAGGGGTTCTACTACGCGCCCGATCCTTCAAGCCAGATCGCGTGCACGATCGGCGGCAACGTCGCGGAGAACTCCGGCGGCGTGCACTGCCTGAAGTACGGGCTCACGACGAACAATGTGCTCGGCGTGGAGCTCGTGACGCCGCAGGGCGAGGTCGTGCGCCTCGGCGGCAAGCATCTCGACGCGGGCCACTACGATCTGCTCGGGCTCACCGTCGGTTCCGAGGGGTTGATCGGCATCGTGACGGAGGTGACGGTGCGCATCCTGCGCCGGCCGCAGACGGCCCGCGCGCTGCTGATCGGCTTTCCGAGCGTCGAATCTGCCGGTGCCTGCGTGGCCGCCGTCATCGGCAGCGGCATCATTCCTGCCGGCATGGAGATGATGGACCGGCCCGCGATCGCGGCGGCCGAGGCGTTCGTGAACGTGGGGTACCCGCTCGACGTCGAGGCGCTGCTGATCGTGGAGCTCGACGGGCCGGCGGTGGAGGTCGACTACCTGATCGAGCGCGTGCGCGTCATCGCGGAGCAGAACGCCGCCGCCGGCATTCGCGTCTCCACGAGCGAGCGCGAGCGTCTCGCGTTCTGGGCCGGCCGCAAGGCCGCGTTCCCGGCGGTCGGGCGCCTGAGCCCGGATTACTACTGCATGGACGGCACGATCCCGCGCCGCGAGCTGCCGCGCGTGCTGCGCGAGATCAACGCGATGCAGGCCCGCTACGGTCTGCGCGTAGCGAACGTGTTCCATGCGGGCGACGGCAACCTGCATCCGCTGATCCTGTACGACGCCAACGTGCCGGGCGAGACCGACAGGGCCGAGGCGTTCGGCTTCGACATCCTGAAGCTGTGCGTCGACGTGGGCGGCGTGCTCACGGGCGAGCACGGCGTTGGGCTGGAGAAACGCGATCTCATGACGTACCAGTTCGGGCCGGTCGACCTCGAGATCCAGCACCGCGTGAAGCACGCGTTCGATCCCGACGTGCGCTTCAACCCGGGCAAGGTGTTCCCGACGCTGCGTCGCTGCGCGGAGCAGGGACGCGAGCACGTGCACGTGGGCGCGGAACGCTTTCCGCACCTGCCGCGGTTCTGACGCCGATGACTCACGAGACCCGGGGCGGCGTGCTGCGGCCGCGCGATGCCGCGGACGTGGCGGCGGTCGTGGCGGACGCGCGGCGCCCGCTCGAGCCCGTGGCCGGCGGCACGAAGCGCGCCGTTGGCCGGCCAGTCGAGGCCGACCTGCTCGACCTCGCCGGGCTCGCAGGCATCGTGACGTACGAGCCGGCGGAGCTCGTGCTGACGGCGCACGCGGCGACGCCGCTCGCCACGCTCGAAGCGGCGCTCGCGGCGCACGGTCAACGTCTCGCGTTCGAGCCTCCGGATTTCGGCGCACTGCTCGGCGCGTCTTCGGCGCAGACCATCGGCGGCATCCTCGGCGCGAATCTGTCCGGATCGCGCCGCGTGGCCGGCGGCGCGGCGCGCGATCATTTCCTGGGTTTCGCCGGGGTCTCGGGGCGCGGCGAGCGCTTCAAGGCGGGCGGCAAGGTCGTGAAGAACGTGACGGGCTACGATCTGCCGAAGCTCATGGCGGGATCGTGGGGCACGCTCGCGATATTCACCGAGGTCACGTTGCGCGTGGTGCCCGCGCCGGAGCTCGATCGCACGCTGGTCGTGCCGGGCGCCACGCCGGCCGCGAGCGTCGCGCTGCTGTGCGCCGCGCTCGGCTCGCCGCACGACGTGTCGGCCGCGGGATTCGATCCGGCGCGCGGCAGCCTGCTGCGGCTCGAAGGTTTCGCGGCCTCCGTGGAGGCGCGCACGGCGGCGTTGTGCGCGGACCTGCGCTGCCAACCTGCGGAAGTCGTCGACGGCGCCGCGTCCCGCCGGTTGTGGCGCGCGCACGCGAGCGCCGAGGCGCTGGCCGCGAGCCCCGTCGTCTGGCGGATTTCGGTGCCGCCGACGGATGCACCCGCCGTGCTCGAACGGTTGCGGCCGGACCGCTACCTGCTCGACTGGGGCGGTGGTCTGATCCATGCGGCCTATGGCGGCGTCGATGCCGCTCGCGTGCGCGGCGCATTCACGGCCGGGCACGCCACACTGCTCAAGGCCGGTGCCGCCGAGCGCGCGGCGACGGCCGTGTTCCAGCCGCAGCCGGCCGTGGCCGCAGCCGCCGCGGCACGGCTCAAGGCCGCGTTCGATCCGCGCGGCATCCTGAATCCGGGCCGCATGGGCTAGGGGAGAGCGATGCAGACGCGCTTCGCCGAACGCCAGCTGAAGGATCCCGCGGTCGCCGCCAGCGAGCAGATCCTGCGCAAGTGTGTTCACTGCGGTTTCTGCACGGCCACGTGCCCCACGTACGTGCTGCTCGGTGACGAGCTCGACAGCCCACGCGGGCGGATCTACCTGATCAAGGACATGCTGGAGAACGACCGGCCCGCGACGGCCGAGGTCGTGCGCCACGTCGACCGGTGCTTGAGCTGCCTCTCGTGCATGACGACGTGTCCCTCGGGTGTGCACTACCAGCATCTGATCGATCACGCGCGCGTGCACATCGAGCGCACGTACCGGCGGCCGTTCGCGGATCGCTGGCTGCGCAGCGCGCTCGGCTTCGTACTGCCGTACCCGCGGCGTGTGCGCATCGCGCTCGCGCTGGCGGCGCTCGCGCGCCCGCTCGCGCCGCTGCTGCCGCGCTCGTTGCGGGCGATGCTCGATCTTGCGCGGCCGCGGCCCGCGAGCGCGATGCCGCCGCCAGCGGCCGAGCCGAAGGTCGCGAAGCGTGCACGCGTCGCTCTGCTCGAGGGTTGCGTGCAAACCGTGATCGCGCCGGAGATCAACGCGGCGACGCGGCGGCTGCTGGAACGGGCCGGCGCGGAGGTCGTCACGGTCGGCGGCTGCTGCGGTGCGCTCGTGCAGCATCTCGGCCAGGAGCAGCGCGCCCACGCGCTGGCCGCGAGCATCGTGGAGCGCCTGCACGCGGAGATCGAGGGCCGGGGACTCGACGCCATCGTCGCGAACGCGTCGGGTTGTGGCACGCACGCGAAGGACCTGGGTTATCTGTTCCGCAACGATCGGCAGCTCGCGGCGAAAGCCGCGGCCGTCAGCGCGAAGGCGCGCGACGTCACGCAGACCCTGACGCAGCTCGGCTTGCCGCCGCGCGCGAGTGGCGTGCCGCGCGTGAGCGTCGCGTATCACTCGCCCTGCTCGATGCAGCACGGCCAGAAGGTCGACGCCGAGCCGCGCGCGCTGCTGACGGCCGCAGGTTTCGAGGTTCGGGAGATCGCGGAAGGGCATCTATGCTGCGGTTCCGCGGGCACCTACAACGTGCTGCAGCCGCAGATCGCCACGCGCTTGCGCGAGAGGAAGCTCGCGAACATCGGCCGCACGCAGGCCGCCGTGGTCGCCACGGGCAACGTGGGCTGCATCACGCAGCTCGCCACGGGCGATGGGCCGCCGGTCGTGCATACGGTCGAGTTGCTCGACTGGGCCACGGGTGGGCCGCCGCCGCGGGCGCTGCAATCGGGCGGCGGGATCGCGAGCGACGCGGCGCCCTGAACGTCGCAAATCCCCCAACGCGTACATGGTGAGTTACGCGCCTTCGGCGTGCGTCCCGAAGGGCGCGTGCGGTTATGGGTCGGCGGTGCGCCTGCGCTTGGAGAACGGGACGTTTGTCCTGCCGCTTTGGCTCTCGTAGTCGTGAACCCGGGACAGTGATCCCATCGACGGCATGTGCCGCCTCGACCACGATGGAATCTCAACGAGTCACCAACATTGGAGGTTTTATGAAGACGGGTCTTCTGTCCATGGCACTTGCCGCTGCGCTGACGGCGTCGACGGTGTTTCCGGGCACCGGGCTCGCGGCGGGACGGGACGATCAGACGTGGTCGATCGTCGTTCACCTGACGTATGCCGATGGCAGCGAGTACGACTACCCGCTCGCCGCAGGGGTTCCCACGCGGGAGATCCCTTCGTATCTCGCGGATTGCGGCGCATCGCATCGAGTGGGCTCCGTGGTGCTGTACCACTGCTACGCGATTCCCGAGTGACGTATCGATCGCGAAGAGTGGATGCCCCGAAACGACACCGGGGGCGTAACGCCCCCGGTGGAGTAACCGCCTGTTCCCGGCAGGCCGTGGCCGGCTACTTCTCGCCCGGTGCTCCCGAGTTCTCGGAGCCGATGAACATCGACTTGCCGCCGAACGTGATGTCGCGTGCGTTCGCGCGCAACGATCCGTCCTTCGCCATGAAGCCTTCGACCTTCACCTGCGTGCCCGGCGGCAGCGTGTCCTTGGTCCAGCCGCGGCGCAGCAGCGCGCTCGGCGCGCCGCCTTCCACCGCCCATTCCTCGACGGTGCCGTCCGGCTTCTTGACGTCGACCATGAGCCACGAGTGCGGGTTGACCCACTTGAATTCCTTCACGGTGCCCTCGAGCGTGACCGGCTTGTTCGCGTCGAACTCGGCGGAGAAGGAATGATGCGCGAGCACCGGCGCGGCGGCCCCGAGCACGAGCCCGGCTCCCGCAACCATGCTGATGAATTTCGTTCGCATCGTCGTACTCTCCAAATGTCTACCCAACGGTATTGAGCGTCAGTTTATCCCGTTTCCGAGTGCGTCGAGCCTGCGCCGCACTCCGTACTAATACGTAGGACTGCGCATCACTTCGCGAGTTCAAGGTCCTTGTAGAGCAGTTCCTCGACGAACGGCACGCACTTGAACTCGAGCACCTCGGCCTGTGGCTCGACGTGCCGGTACAGCGGCATGCTGATGGTCCAGGGCCGGGTGAAGACGTTCGGGTCCTCGATGGTCGCCGAGTACTGCAGGTGCGTGTCGTCGGTCAGCGTGAAGCGTTCCGTCACCTTCAGCGCGCCGCTGTGATAGTTGCCGGCACGGTCGAACCACGTGGAATCGTTGAAGCCGTTGCTCTCGATCACGAGGGTGTTGCCGTCCCAGTGGCCGTTCGACCAGCCCATCCACGTGTCCACGGGCGGCTGCTGGTGGTTGCTCATGTACACGATGCGGTTCGCGCTGGCATAGCCGTACACGAACAGGATGTTGCCGCCGCCCTGCACGATCTGGAACGGGAAGGGCATGTAGTTCGCGCGCGGGATGCCGGGCAGATAGCAGTTCGTTTCCGGGTCGGATTTCGGCCACCCCGCGCGATTCGCGGCGCGCTTGGCGAGCGCCTCCGGCTTGTACGGGATCTTGCCGTCGCCGTCGATTACGCTCTGGCCCGCCGGAATGGCCGCCAGAGAGCCGAGCTGCCAGAACCCCTTCAGCGCCTCGGCCGAGTGCGCCTCGAGGTTCCAGTTGGCGGAGTTCATCGCCTGCCAGATGCCGTTCAAGTTCGGCTTGCCCGCGATGCGTGCAGGGCGCGGCGTCTTCTGCTGGGCGGACGTCGGCGCCTCGCTCAGCAGCATGGCCGCCGCGAAAATGGCCGTCAGCGCGATCGTCTTGTAGTGCGGCATGCAGAAGTCCCTCGTTGGCTCAGCGGGAGGAGCGTGGCGCGCCGATCATAAGTGAAGGTCATGGGAACCGTCACGAATCGCATGGCCGCTACGGCAGCGCGAACACGTTGACCGTGTCGCCGGCGACGATGGCCACGTGCTGCTTGCCGCTCTTGCCGGCGTAGCTCATCGGATTCGCGTTCGCGTTGTTCGCGAGCGTGGTGCTCCAGAGCTCCTTGCCGGTGCGTGCGTCGAACGCCCGGAAACGGCGATCGTTCGTGGCGCCGACGAACACGACGCCGCCCGCCGTGACCGTGGGTCCCGCGCTGCCGGCGCTGCCTACGAGCTGTTTGCCTTCGGGCAGCTGCTCGTTCAGCCCGAGCGTGGACTCCCACGCGATCTCGCCGGTGTTGCCGTTCACGGCGACGAGCTTCGCCCACGGCGGCCGCTGGCACGGCGCGCTGGGGCCGACGGGGCGGCCGTTCGCGTCGTACTTGCCGCCGAGCGGCGCGCTGAACGTGAAGAACGGGCCCACGCCGTTGATGCTCGCACGGTCGTACGGCTGCTTCGAGCCCACGGCCTCGAAGCTGTACGTCACGTTCGGATCCTTGTCCTGTACCCAGCCGACCAGCGCGTTGTCGTGCGACGCGGCGAAGATGTAACCCGTCGTCGGGTCGATCGCGACGCCGCCCCAGTTCACACCACCCGTGCCGCCCGGGAACTGGATCGACGATTTCGGCGGCGCGCCCGGTGCGTGGTACAGGAACGGCGTGAACGGCCCTTCGTTGTGGAAGCCGCCGCTCTTCGCCATGAAGTCGCGGCACGCGGCCGCGTGCTCGGGCGTGGTGTCCTCCGGGCGCACGAGATCCGCCTCGCTGAAGCTCACGCGCGCGAGCGGCGGTGGCCGCACCGGGATCGGCTGCGTCGGCGAGTACCATTCGGTCGGCACGTCGCCCTTCGGCACCGGCGTCTCCTTGACGTCGATCAGCGGCTCGCCGGTCGCGCGGTTGAGGATGTAGAGGAAGCTCGACTTGCCGACCTGGGCGATCGCGGGTACACGCGTGCCGTTTCGCACGAAGTCGAACAGCGCGCCCGCGGACGGCATGTCCGTATCCCACAGGTCGTGATGCACGGTCTGGAAGTGCCAGCGGTATTGGCCCGTCCTGACGTCGACGGCCACGATCGAGTTGCCGAACAGGTTGTTGCCGGGGCGGTCGCCGCCGTAGTAGTTCGCGGCGGGACCGGCGATCGGCAGGTACGCGAGGCCACGCTGCGTGTCGATCGGCGCGGCAAACGCCCACATGTTGGTGCCGCCGCGGTTCTGCCAGCCGTCGCCCCACGTGTCGTTGAACGGCTCGCCCGCGCGCGGCACGGTCTGGAACTCCCAGAGCTTGGCGCCGCTGCGCACGTCGAACCCGCGCGGGTTGCCGGGCGGGCCTTGCGGCACCTCGCCGCTCGCGGCGCCGATGATCGCCACGTTCTCGTAGAGTGTCGGCGTGCCTCCGTACGGAATGCCGACGTCGACGACGCCGTCCGTGCCGAAGCCCGCGGCGGGCTTGCCGTTGGCCGCGTCGAGCGCGATGAGGTTCGCGCGGCTCATGAACAGGATCCGCGGCGCGAGCGTGCCGTCACCCGGCCAGTAGCTGACGCCGCGCGTCGAGACCGAGGGACCGCCGCCGGGACCGGCGGGCGCGGCGCCGGCGGGTGGCGCGGGCAGGGCGTACGTCCAGATCTCGGCCCCCGTGTCGCCGTCGATCGCAACGACGCGGTCGCGGCTCGGCAGGTACATCACGCCGTTCACGACGATGGGCACGGCCGTCGAGTTGCCGCCGAGCATGTACGTGAACGCGGGCTTCAGTGTCGCGACGTTCGCGGCCGTGATCTGCGTCAGCGGCGAATAACGGTTGGCCGAGAGGTCGCGGTTGATCAGCGGCCAGTCGCCCGGGGCGATGCCGGAGGCCTTTGCGCCGGAGTCGGCTGTGTTGACCCCCGGGCGCTCTCCGGACGGCCCGCAGGCGGAGACGGCGACGAGGGCCGCCGCGCCGAGAATGCAGCGCACGTAACGCATGACCGTCCTCCCCAAAAGAGTCGCGCGTACCGTTCGCCGGCTACGATACACCCCGGCGCCGCACACGTCCGCTGCGGGAAGTGCGAACCCCCGGGATCGTCCTGGCCATGACTCGTTTGGCCGTATACTCGGTGGCATCCGCGTTGGGGAGAAACGTCGTGGGGACGCTGAGATCGCATATCGTCGCGTCGGGCGCGCTCGCCGTGGCGCTGGTGCTCGCGACGGAGTCGCAGGCTCAGTCGGGCACCGACGGGGTGGCGCCACCGGCCACCGGTGCCACGCAGTGGCGCCAGCCGCGCACCGCGTGGGGTGACCCCGATCTGCAGGGCATGTGGCCCATCATCAATCTGATCAGCACGCCACTGCAGCGCCCTCTCGACAAGGACGGCAAGCCGATCTACGGCGATCGCCGCTACCTCACCGACGAGGAATATGCGAAGACGGAGGCCAGCCTCGCGGCGCGCGACAAGCGCTACGAGGAGGAGATCAAGAGCAACAAGATGGGCATGGGCCACTGGGCCGAGGCCAGTCGTCACAACGAGGCGGCGCGCCTGACGTCGCTGATCTACGAGCCCGCGAACGGCCGATTCCCGGAGCTGACCGCGCGCGGCAAGGAGCTCGCCGCGAAGATGAGCAGCAGCTGGAGCGGCAAGGTGTTCGAGAAGCCCACGGATTTCGATTCGTGGGATCGCTGCATCACGCGCGGCCTGCCGTCGTCGATGTTTCCCGTGAACTACAACAACGGCATCGAAATCATGCAGGCGCCGGGCTACGTGATCGTGCGGCTCGAGATGATCCACGAGACGCGTGTGATTCCGGTCGACGGCCGGCCGTCGCTCGATCCCGCGATCGAGCAGTGGATGGGCGCTTCGCGCGGCCACTGGGAAGGCAACACGCTCGTGGTCGTCACCACGAACTTCAACGGCCTGGCCGGCATGACGAACGTCGGCACGCCGGGCTCGCCGCAAGGCAACACGCCGACGACCACGAACATGAAGATCACGGAACGGTTCACGCGCACCGGCGAGGACTCGATGGATTACTCGATCCACATCGAGGACCCCGAAGTGCTGACGCAGCCGTGGACGGCCGGCTATCCGATGCAACGTGATCCGACCTACAAGTTCTTCGAGTACGCGTGCCACGAGGACAACACGGCCGTTCGCAACTACATCACGACGTCGCGCTACGAGCGGGCGCAGGCGGCCAAGGAGCAGAAGCAGTGAGCGCACGAAGCCGTGCCGGTGTGGTCGCGTCGTTGTGCGTGGGTGCGCTGGTGTCGACAGGCCTGGTCCCGGCGGCCCATGCCGCACTCAAGGAGCCCCTGAAGCTCGACGCTGGCCAACTCGGCGGCAGCACGGAATCCTCGCCCGGCATCCGCGTGTTCAGGGGCATTCCGTTCGCGGCGCCGCCCGTCGGTGCGCTGCGCTGGCAGCCGCCGCAGCCCGTGCCGAAATGGCGCGGGGTGCGCGACGCAGGCAAGTTCGGCAACGTCTGCCTGCAGCCGGCCGGACAGGGCCGGCTCAACATCGCGTTCATGGAAGGCTCGCCGCCTGCGGCCGAGGACTGCCTGTATCTGAACGTGTGGACGGGCGCGCAGAAGGCCAGCGAGAAGCGCCCGGTCATGGTGTGGCTGTTCGGCGGCGCCTTTACGGAAGGCGCGGGATCTGCGCCGCTGTACGACGGCGACGCGCTGGCGCGCAAGGGCGTCGTCGTCGTGACCATGAACTACCGGCTCGGTCCTTACGGATTCTTCGTGCATCCGGCGCTGACGGCAGAATCGCCGCACAAGGCGTCGGGCAACTACGGCCTCATGGACATGCTCGCGTCCTTGCGCTGGGTGCAGCGCAACATCGCGGCTTTCGGCGGCGACCCGCGCAACGTCACGGTCTTCGGTCAGTCGGCCGGTGCGATGGCCATCGCGTCGCTCGTGGCATCGCCCGAGGCCAGGGGGCTGTTCAAGCGGGCGATTTCCGAGAGCGGTGCGTGGATGGCGTTCGGGCCTTCACCCGGGATGCGCACACGTGCGCAGGCCGAGGAGGTCGGCCTCAAGGCGGCCACCGACGCCGGTGCCGGCACGGCTGCCGAGCTGCGTGCCATGTCGGCCGAGCAGGTGACGGCCGGGTTCCGCAGCGCGGGCATGATCGTGGACGGCTGGATCATTCCGGAGGATCCGTCCACGACGTACGCGGCCGGTCGTCAGAATGCCGTCGACGTGCTCGTCGGCTCCAACAAGGACGATCTGTCGTTCGCGCCCATCAAGAGCACTCCGCAGCAGTTCGAGCAGCAGGCGCGCGGGCGCTGGGGCAATCTGGCCGAGCAGTACCTCAAGCTGTATCCGCACGCGAACGACGTCGAAGCGAGCAAGTCGGCCGCCGACGCGGCCAACGACGGCGCGTTCTGGCACATGCGGCTCTTCGCGGATTACCAGGTCGAGCGTGGCAACCGCGCGTGGCTCTACTACTTCGCACAGAATCCGCCGGCACCCGCGGGCCAGCCGCCGTTCCTGGCCGCGCACGCCTCGGAGGTGCCGTACGTGTTCGACAATCTCGGCAAGCCGCCGCTGTTCCCGGACAGCAGCGTCGCGGCGCTCTCCGCGGCCTCGGCGCCGGATCGGAAAGTTGCGGACCAGATGTCCTCGTACTGGGTGAACTTCGCGCGGACCGGCGATCCGAACGGTCCGAAGCTGCCGCGGTGGCAGGCCCACCGGGTCGGCGCCAGCGAGCGCGCGATGATCCTCGACGCGGAGCCCGCGACCGAGCGTCTGCCGGACAAGGCGCGACTCGCGCTGTTCGATCGGCTCTACGAGCAGATGCGCGGCACCGCGCACTAGCTGCGCGCTTTGCTAGTCCCGGACGAGCCGCCGGAAGCGCCCCGTGCGGTTGTAGGGATCGCTGCCGGCGTCCTCGTCGGCGATCGTCACGGGCCCGCTGAATCGCAGCGTCGTCGGGTCCTGCGGCTCGTCGTGCGCGTCCTGCTTGGTGGGTGCCTGTTGCAGCGGCGCGGGCGCGGCCTTACGGGTCTCGTTGCGTAGTCCTGGCATGGGAGGTCTCCTGCCACGGCGCGTGTGCCGATGGTCAGGAGTTTAGGCAGCCCGCGGGTGCCTTTCGCAGACGCTTTGTCGGAACGCGGCCGCCGCCCGTCGGGACCCGGGCCGTCCGTCGCCGGGCGGCGGCCGTTCGTCGTGATTGGCCTATTTCGGCGCGACGTCGCGGTTCTTGATGAGCCACTGGCCGTTCACGCGCACCACCGTGTCGACGCCGCGGCCCGCGGCCGCGACGCGCGCCGGCACCTCCTGACCGACGGCGCCGAACACCGTCATCCAGTAGGAGTCGTAGCGCGCCTCGTTCGGGCCCACGAACTCGATCGTGTGGTTGGCGATCACGTGATACATCGGTGCGTTCTTCTCGCCTTTGGCTTCGCGGTCCGCGCGACCCTTCTTCAGGCCCTCGATCATCTTCATGAGCTCGGCGCGGCCGTGCTCCTGCGCGTTGCCGCTCTTGAACGTGCCGTCCTCGGTGAACACGGCGGCGTAGCCCGCGGCGTCGAGCGTGTCGAGCGCGCGCACGTAGCGCCACATGAGCGCCTCGATCGCGGCACGATCCTGCGCCTGCTTCAAAGCCGCGCCGTCGTCGGCCGCGAACGCGGCCGCGCTTGCGCACACCGCGGCGCCTGCAATCAATGCACTGACTCTACGCATACTGCTGTCTCCTCGGACGATGGATGGATCTCAGGGTGGGGTGCCGGGCAGCGCGAACACGACGTACTTGCCCGGGCCGGGCTCGGTTGCGCCGAGCCCCTGGCTGAACAGACCGCTGCCGCCGACGGCGATCGCGACGTATTGCTTGCCGTTGACGGCGTACACGGCGGGGACGCCTTCGGTGGCGGCGTCGAGGTCGTAGCTCCAGAGCACGTTGCCCGTGTCGGAGTCGTACGCGCGGAACTTGCGATCCGACGACGTGCCGATGAACAGCAGTCCGCCACCGGTGGCGACGACGCCGCCGCGCGGCGCGTGGCTGCCGGTGCCGCGGATGCCTTTCGCGGCGAGGCTCGCGACGTCGCCGTCCGGCACCTGCCACAGGATCGTGCCCTTGTTCAGATCGTACGCCGTGATCTGCGACCACGGCGGACCGAGCGCCGACAGCCCCGTGCTCGGCTGGATCATGAAGTCGACCGGCGCGGTGTACGGCACGAAGTCCGCCCCCGCGTTCGGCGGCGGCAGCGGCGCAGGACGGGCCGCGCCGCCGGGCGGCGGGGCGGCGGGCGGCGTCTGCGGTGCGCGCAGCTTCGCCGCGGTCGGCAGCTCCTTCGAGACCACGAACAGCCGGCCGTTGCGCGGGTCGACGGCCGAGCTGCCCCAGTTCGCGCCCCCGTTGTGGCCCGGCAGCATGATCGTCCCCTGCAGGCTCGGCGGCGTGTAGAGACCTTCGTTGCGCGACGAGCGCAGGATCTCGCGGACCTTGGCCTGGTCCTCCGCCGAGATGTACGGGTTGATGTCCGCTTCCGTGAACTTCTGGCGCGCGAACGGCGGCGGTGCTGTCGGGAACGGCTGCGTGGGCCAGCTGTGCTCGCCGGGCGCGTCCGACTGCGGCACGGGGCGTTCCTCGATCGGCCACAGCGGCGCGCCCGTGATGCGGTTGAACACGTAGACGAAACCCTGCTTGCTCGGCTGCGCCACGGCCAGCACGTCGATGCCGTCGTGCTTGACCGTCAGCAGCTTCGGGGCGGTGGGCAGGTCGTAGTCCCAGAGATCGTGATGGATCATCTGGAAGTGCCACAGCCGCTTGCCCGAGCGTGCGTCGAGCGCGAGCAGGCTGTCGGCGAACAGGTTCTCTCCGGTGCGGTTGGCGCCGTAGAAGTCGTAGCGCGCAGTGCCCGTCGGCACGTAGACGATGCCGAGCTCCGTGTCGACGGTCGACTCGCTCCAGTTGTGCACGCCGCCGTAGTTGCCGAGCCCCTGCTCGGGCCAGGTGTCGGCGCCGAATTCCCCGGGCCGCGGCACCGTGTGGAACACCCACACCAGCGCGCCGGTGCGCACGTTGTAGGCATGGATGTCGGCAGGCGAGGACGCGTAGCCGGCGCTGCCGGCCGGCAGCGACATGATGATCAGGTCCTCGTACACGCGACCCGGGTTGTTCGTCTGCAGCGCGCGGATCGTCGTGATGTCGCCGTCGAGTCCCACGCGCAGGTCGACGCGGCCGTCGGTGCCGAACGTCGGGATCGGCGCGCCGGTCTTTGCATCGATCGCGGTCAGGAAGCCGGCGTTCAGATACAGCAGCCGTTCCTCGCTGCCGTCCCTGCTGCGCCAGTAGCTCATGCCGCGGGTGCCGACCGGGCCCTCGTTCGGGTGCACCCAGAGCTCTTTGCCGTTCGTCGCGTCGAGCGCGACGATCGAGCGGTTCTTCGCGAGCACGTACATCGTGCCGCCCACGATCAGCGGGTTGAACAGGTAGTTCTCGCCCGTCGGATACGACCAGACGACCTCAAGCCGCCCGACATTGCCCTTGTCGATCTGATTGAGCGATGAATACTGCGAGGAGTCGACCCCGCCGAGGTATTGATCCCAGCCCGCGAAGTCGAAGTTGCCGGTCGGCGCGGGAGCCGCGGCCTTCGGGGCAGCATTGTCCGGTGGCTTCGTGCACGCGGCGAGCGCGAGAGCCGCCGCCATCCACACGAGCGCCGTTCGTCGTCGCGAGCCCGCAGTCCGGCTGGCGGCGCGACGGCGTGCGCCGATCGTTCCGAGCATGAGGTCCCCCCCAATCACGACCGAATGCCGTGCCCGATACTACCAGCCCGCGACCGCCCGCGGCAGCGGCCGCCCCTCGGCGGTGTCCGTCCAGCGGCAGGCTCGTGCTAGAGACCGATGGCCTGCGGCAGATCGGCGAAACGCCGGATGCGCGGTGCGCCGGCGAGCTCGCGCTCGTCGAGCCTGCCGTAGCCGTAGCCCGCGAGCACGAAGGCATAGCCGGCGCCGCGCGCCGCCCGCAGATCCTGGTGCGAGTCGCCGACGAGCGCCGCGGCGGGGGCGGGAACGCCGAGGCGCTCCGCCGCGACCGTCAGCGGCAACGGGCTCGGCTTCCTCTCGGGCAGGCTGTCGCCGCCGAGCAGCAGCAGGAAACGATCGAGCACGCCCGCCTGCGCGAGCAGCCGCTCCGCGAAGGCGTGGCGCTTGTTCGTGACGCAGCAGAGACGGATGCCGCGCGCCTGCAGCTCATCGAGCGTGGCCGCGACATCGGGGTAGAGCCGGCTGCGGACGAAGAGGTTGTCCGCATAGCACGCCAGGAACGCCGCCAACACGGCGCGTTGCCGCTCCTCGGCGGTGGCGAACCGGGGCGCCCCTGCCGCCGGCGTCTCGGTCCGAGCCGCGTGCGTGACCGCGCGTGCGATCAGCGTTTCCAGCCCGTCGCCGATCCACGCGCGCGTGCGTGCCTCGCCGGGCCGCGAGTAGCCGATCGCCTCGAGCGCACTGCCGAGGCAGTGCGCGATGTCCGGGGCGGAATCGACGAGCGTGCCGTCGAGATCCACCGCGAGCAGCCGGATCGTCTCGCTCATGCGGCGCGCCGCAGCGAAGCGTGGCCCGCGTTATCCGCGGCCGCGACCGCCGGCTGCCCGACGCGCGGATCGCGACTCGTGGTGGCGGTGTCGGCCGCTCTGTTGCTGGCCGCCGCGCGGGTGGCCGTGCGGCCGATCGCCTTTGCGGCGCTCCGTATCGCCGGTGCCCGGCGGACGGCGACCGCCGGAGTGCTGCCGCCGATCCCCCTGCTGTTGCCGATCACCGTGCTGCGGGCGGTGCGACTCCTGCGGCCGCGGTGCGCGCGGGGTGTAGCCGTCGAGCCGCCGCTGCGGCAGCGATTGACCGAGCAGCCGCTCGATCTGCTTCAGCAGCGGCCGGTCGTCGGCCGCCACGAGCGACACCGCGAGACCTTCGGCGCCGGCGCGGCCCGTGCGGCCGATGCGATGCACGTAGTGCTCCGGGACCTCGGGCAAATCGAAGTTCACCACGTGCGGCAGCTGATCGATGTCGATGCCGCGCGCCGCGATGTCGGTGGCGACGAGCACGCGCACCGCGCCGCTCTTGAAGTCCGCCAGCGCGCGCGTGCGCGCGCCCTGGCTCTTGTTGCCGTGGATGGCGGCGGCCGTGAGGCCATCCTGTCCGAGCTGTTCGGCGAGCCGGTTCGCGCCGTGCTTCGTGCGCGTGAAGACCAGCACCTGGCGCCAGTCGCCGGAGCCGATCAGCCACGACAGCACGTCGCGCTTCTGACCCCTGTCGACGAAGTACACCGCCTGCTCGATTCGCTCGGCGGCGGCGTTGCGCTGGCCGATCTCGATGCTGGCCGGCGACTGCAGCATGCGGTTCGCGAGTGCGCGGATGTCGTCCGGGAACGTGGCGGAGAACAGAAGGTTCTGCCGCTGCTGCGGCAGCAACGCGATCACGCGGCGGATGTCCGGCAGGAATCCCATGTCGAGCATGCGATCGGCTTCGTCGAGCACGAAGATCTCGACGTGGCGCAGATCGAGCGCACGCTGGTTGGCGAGGTCGAGGAGGCGCCCCGGCGTGGCGACGAGCACGTCCAACCCGCGTTTGAGCTCCGCGATCTGCGGATTGATGCTGACGCCGCCGAAGATCACGGCGCTCTTGAGCGGCAGGTGCTTGCCGTAGTTGCGCACGCTCTCGCCGACCTGGGCCGCGAGCTCGCGCGTCGGGGTCAGGATCAGGGCGCGGACGTGCCGGCGATTGCCGGCCGGCGGCGGCGTGGCGGCGAGCCGGTGCAGCAGCGGCAGCGTGAAGCCCGCGGTCTTGCCGGTGCCCGTCTGGGCGCCGGCCATGACGTCGCGGCCCGCGAGCACGACCGGAATGACTTGAGACTGGATGGGTGTGGGGGACGTGTAGCCCTGTTCCGCAACTGCACGCAGCAACGCGGCCGAAAGGCCGAGAGAATCGAAAGACATGATTTGGAAGACTCCGCGATCGCCCCGCCCATCGCTGCCAACGGCAGCCGAGGAACGGCCCGGGGGGATCGGATTTACGAGACCGGGTCCTGCCGGGATTGGCGGGGGCCCGTCGAGCGCAGACCGAATGTGCGCTGGAAGGTGCGCACTATACCAGTGTTCGGCGAGGTTCGCTCGACTGTTTCAGTTTCGGCTCTTCACGGCCGCAGCTGCCACCACTCGCGCAGCTCGCTGCAGCGGCCCTTGTCGTCGAACGTCAGCACGAACACGCCGTCGAGCTCCATGCGGGCGCCGGTCGCTGCCGAGGTGAACGTCGCGGACCAGTGCGCGACGCCCGTGCGTCCGCTGACACTCAACACCTGCGACTTGAAGTCGATGTCGCGTTGATCCGCCGTGACGGTAGCCCAGTACTCGTGGATGCCGGCCTGGCCGGCCTTCGGCGCGTCGAATGGCGTCTCGTGGTACGCGGCGTCGGGCGTGAAGAGCTCGGCGGCACGGGCCGCGTCGCGCGTTTCCCACGCGCGCTCGTAGCCCGCGAGCCACTTCTCGACCGCAGCGGTCGTGAGCTGCTGCGCCGATGCCGCGCCCGTGTGCAGCGAGAAGAGGGCGGCGGCCAGAAGGCCGCCGCCCGGGCGAATCACGCTGTGAGTAAACGATGCGTTCGCCATCACTGCCCCGCGAGTCTCAGAACTGCCGCGTGTAGTCGATGCCCCAGCGGCGCGGCAGCGCCTTGAACACGAAGCCGCCCGGGGAGAACTCGGCGTTGTACTGCACGTTGTTTGCGTTGCGCTCCCACAGCATGACCGACCAGTCCTTGTTGCGGAAGCCTGCACGCAGGTCGAGCAGGTTGACCGGGTTGCGCACCGTCACGTTGTACGGTTCCCACCAGGTCTTGCCGAGACGCTGGTAGTCGCCACGCACCTCGAACTCGAGCCCGCTCGTGCCGAGCGGCTTGTGATAGTGAGCGCCCACGTTCGTCGTGTCGTGCGTCACGAGCGGCGCCTGATTGCCGATCGTGAGCGGGTCGACGGCGTCCTTGATCTCGCTGTCCGTGAGGCCGTAGCCGAACACCAGGTTGAACGTGTCGGTGATGCGGGCATTCACGCTGAGCTCGTAGCCCTTGTAGTCCACCTTCTTCAGATTGCCGAGGTTCTGCGTCGAGTTCGCCGGCAGGAAGACGAAGAAGTAGGAGCCCTTGGCCTGCGTGTCGTACACGCTGAAGTCGAGGCTCACGCGGCTGCCGAGACGGCTCTTCAAGCCGAACTCGAGCGTGTCGGCGACTTCGGCATCGAACAGGTCGTTGACGCCGAGGATGTTGTTCGCGAGCGCCACCGCGCCGACGCCCGTCTGGTTGAAGCCGCCGCTGCGGAAGCCGCGGCCGAAGCCGCCGTACAGCGTCAGGTTGTCGGTCGGCTTGAAGCGCAACGTCAGCCGCGGCTGGCTCTCGCTCCACGTGTGGCTGCGAACCAGTCCTGTGGAGTTGGGCGGTGTGCCGGCCGGCAGGAATGCCGCCGGCGTGTCCGTGGTGTTCTCGCGATGATCGTTGTCGTAGCGCAGCGCGAACGACAGCTCCGTCTTCTTCGTGATGTCGTAGCCGATCTCACCGAAGACCGCCCATGCGTTGTTGTTCTGCGTATCGGCCAGGAACGTCGCGGACGGGTTCACCGGATCCGTCGCGAAGTCGTACGGGAAGAGGCCGCGAGGCGTGTGGTAGACGGGAAACACGCCGCCGCCGGTGTCGACCATGTTGCCGGTCGAGATGAAGCGGTCGGTGCCGATCCAGTAGGCGCCTGCGATCCAGCGGAAGCGGCCGGTGTCGTTCGAGGTCAGGCGCACCTCCTGGCTCACCGTGCTGACGTCGAGGTACTGGCTCTGGTTCTGGTCCGCGCCGTAGTTCTTGTAGAGGAACGAATCGGTGATCGGCAGGAAGTCCCAGGCGTCGCCGGTCAGGATCTCCGTGACCTTGTCGAACGACGTGATCGCGGTCAGCGTGGCCTTGTCGAACTTGTAGTCGAGCTTGAACGCCAGCTGCGAGAGGTCGCGGTTGTTCTCGCCGGGGTTGTTCACGCGCACGGGCAGGCTCGTGACGTTGACGTCGAGCGGCACCGACGACGGGAAGCCGACGATGTTGAAGTACAGCGCCTGCGTGTTCACGCGCGAGTCGTAGATGCGGAAGTCCGTCTTCAGGCGGTCGTTCGGCTCCCAGAGCAGGCGGGCGCGCATCGAGACGTCCTTGTACGGATCGGCCTTCTCGTTCAGGTACGTGTTCTCGATATAGCCATCGGTATCGGTGTAGGAGAAGGCGGCGTGGTACTTCAGCGTGCCCGACTTGTTCAGCGGGCCGTCGCCGGACAGCTGCGCCGTCATGCCGGGACCGGAGTCATAGCCCAGGCGCAGGCGCGACTCGTGCGTGTCGCCCGGCTCGCGCGTCGTGATGACCATTGCGCCGCCGATCGCGTTACGGCCGTACACGGCGCCCTGGGCGCCTTTCAGCACCTCGATCTGCTGGACGTCGAACAGCTCCTGGTTGAACTGCGCGGGATTGGACATCAGCACGCCGTCGACGATTACTGCCACGGACGGCTCGCTGTTGCGGGCCTGCGAGATGCCGCGCACCGTGACGAACGCGTTGCCCTGGTTCTGCGTTTCAACCAGCGTGACGTTCGGTGTCAACGAGATGAAATCACGCGGGTGCTCGATGCCGGCTGCCTGGATCTCGCGTTCGTCGAACACGCTGATCGTGACCGGGACGTCCTGGAACGACTCCGCGCGGCGGCGGGCGGTGACGATGATCTCTTCGAGCGAGTCCTGCGCGACAGCGCGCATCGGCTGCGCCGCGACGACCAGCAGGATGGCGCTCGCCAGCGCAGTCAGTTTCGGTTGTGCGTCTTGCATTGGCTTACCTCGTTCGTAGCACGGTGGGACGGGTCTTCGCTGTCAGTTACTTCTTGTCGACGGTCAGCAAAGTCAGGTTCGGGTCTGCCGCGATGCACTCGGCCTGCTTGATGCCGAGCTCCTTGCGGACCATGTTGGTGCCCTGCACGAGGGAGACCATCTTGTAGAGCGCGTGGCGGCGGGCCATGCCCTCCCGACCCATGCCGCAGTCC
>DASZSB010000176.1:0-31540 GCA_035548835.1 Gammaproteobacteria bacterium
GGGTAGATGAACGCGTTCCACTCGTCGATCTCGGCGCGCAGCGGAGCGGGGTAGTAGTCGTTGCCATTGGCACCGACACGGTCGAACGCGCTGTTCAGCATGCGCACGATCTCGGCCGATTCGTTCGACACGATCGTGCGCTCGCGCTTGTCCCACAGGATGGGAATCGTCGCGCGGCCGGAGTAGCCCGGATCCGCGAGCGTGTAGAGCTCGTAGATCCGCTGCGCGTGATTCACGTCGTCGGCGATGGTCTCGGGCCCCGGCGCGAACGTCCAGCCCTCGGCGCCCATGTAGCTGTTGACCGCAGACACGCCGATCAGCGAGTCGAGCCCCTTCAGCGTGCGCATGATCAGCGTGCGGTGCGCCCACGGGCACGCGAACGCGACATAAAGATGGTAGCGGCCGGGTTCCGCACGAAATCCCGAACGCCCCGACGGCCCCGCGGAGCCATCGGCCGTGACCCAGTGGCGGAACTGCGATTCGCTGCGGACGAACCGGCCCCCCGAGGCTTTCGTGTCGTACCAGACGTCGTGCCACTTGCCGTCGACGAGCAATCCCATTGCGCCTACCTCGTTGTCGTCCCGGCATGATACCGTTGCCGCAGTTTTTTGCGGACCCCGCGTCGAATGCCGAGACTCGTCACGTCGCTCTTTGCCTGCGTGGCGCTCGCCTGCGCCGCGCGCGGCGTGCACGCGGCCGGCGATGAGCACACCATCAGGCTCACGGTCGCGTCGAGCCAGTCCACGAGCCTCGCCTGGATCGGCACCATGCACACGCTGATCGTGCCGGAGCTCAATCGCCGGCTCGAGGCGCGCGGCAGCCCGTACCGCATCCGCTGGACGGAGGCGTACGGCGGCTCGCTGTACAAGTACCAGGACACGCTCGAGGCCATCGAAATCGGCCTGGCCGACATGGGCTGGGTCGGCACGCTGTGGGAGCTCTCGAAGCTGCCGCTGCAGAACGTGACGTACTACGCGCCGTTCGTCACCGACGATTTCCGCGCGGCCGTGGACGTGCTGAACGAGCTCAATCGCACCGTGCCGGCCATGACGAATGCGTGGACGGCGCAGAACGTGCACTTCCTGGGCGCGAGCGCGCTCGACACGTATCACCTGCTGACGAACTTCCCGGTGCACAGCGTGGCGGATCTGCGCGGCCGCAAGATCCTGGCGCCAGGCCCTTCGGCCGCGTGGCTCGAGGGCACGGGCGCCGTGGCCGTCGACGGCAGCCTCACGACGTATTACGAGCAGATCCAGACCGGCGTCGCGGATGGCGTGATCACGATCCTCACGGGTGCCGCGCCGAACCGGCTGCACGAGGTGGCGCCGTACATCACGCTCGTGGGCTTGGGCAGCCAGGTGACCGGCGCGCTCGCCATCAATCTCGACACCTGGAACCGCCTGCCGCAGGAAGTCCGCGCGCTTCTCGACGAGCTCGGCCCGGAATACAGCCACGCGGTGGCCGACGAGATCGGCAAGCGCTATGCCGCGAGCCTCGCGCGCATGCAGAAGGATGGCGCGATGGTGACCGAGCTGCCGCTCGAGGAGAAGAAGAAGTGGCTCGCCGCAATGCCCGACATTGCCACGCGCTGGGTCCTGGCGACGGAGCGCCGCGGCTTGCCCGCGGGCGGCGTGCTGCATGCCTACATGAATGCCGTGCGCATGCACGGCGGCCAGCCGCTGCGCGACTGGGATCGCCCGCAGTAGCCCGCGCATGAGCGTGCAGCCACCTTCCACGGCCCTGGGAAGACTGTTCGGCACGCTCGTGACGTGGCTGAACGGCGCGGGCGTGGTGTGGGTTTTCACGCTGATGTTCCTGATCTCGGCCGACATCATCGGCCGCGCGGCGTTCGACCATCCCATCGCCGGCGTCACCGAGATGGTGTCGCTGTCGCTGGTCGCGTGCGTGTTTCTGCAGCTCGGCTATGCGGTGCTGCGCGGCCGGCTCATGCGCGTCGAGATGGTCATCGAGCCGCTCGAGCAGAAGCGCCCGGCCGCCGCCGCCCTGTGGCACGTGGTGCTCGCGGCCGTCGGTGTCGCGGTGCTCGCGACGGTCGCCGTCGGCGAATGGCCCGACTTCCTGCGCGCCTGGCGCACGGACGAGTTCGCGGGTGTGGAGGGGCTCTATACGATTCCCGTCTGGCCCATCAAGCTGCTGATCGTGCTTGGCTCTGTCGTGGCGGCGCTCGTGCTGCTGCGCCAGATCGCCCTCGATCTGCGCGTCGCGCTGCACGGCGCGGGCGTGCGCGGGTGGCTTGCGCCGCTCGCGGTCGTCCTCGGCGCTCTGTTGTTTGCCGTGCTCTGGCAGGCGGATCTCGAGCCGCGCACCGTGGGGTTGGCGATGATCGCGCTCGTGGTCGTGGCCATCGTGATCGGCATGCCGATCGCGATCGCGCTGCTGCTCGGTGGGTTGCTCGGTCTCGCGCTGATCAGGCACGACTTCGGCATCGCGACAAGAACACTCGCGCTCGCCGCGGGCGGCACGGTGTCGGACTACGTGTTCGCGACGGTGCCGCTGTTCGTGCTGATGGGCCTGTTCGTGAACGTCTCGGAGATCGGCCGCGATGCCTTCGTCGCGGCACAGCGCATCTTTGGCCGCGTGTATGGTGGGCTCGGCGTCGCGACCGTGGCCGCGAACGCCGTGTTCGCCGCGATCACCGGCATCTCGATCGCAGCCGCCGCGATCTTCACGAAGATCGCGGTGCCGGAGATGGTGCGTCACGGCTACACGCCGAAGTTCGCCGTGGGGCTCACCGCCGGCTCGTCGCTGCTCGGCATGCTGATTCCGCCGAGCCTGCTGCTCATCATCTATGGCGTGCTGGCCGAGGTCTCGATCGGCCGGCTGTTCCTGGCCGCGGTGCTGCCCGGCATCCTGCTTGCGACGGCGTTCGCGGTCGGCGTGATCCTGATGGCGTGGCTGTGGCCGGGCTTCGTCGGCGACGTGCGCCGCGGCGGCGGCGCGGCGCGGCAGGGCGGGCTCGGTGCCGCGCTCGTGGGCCTCGTGCCGGTCGTCGTGCTGATCGTGCTCGTGCTCGGCGGCATCTACGGTGGCCTGTTCACGCCCACGGAAGCGGGTGCGGCGGGCGCGCTCGCCGCCATGATCATCACGCTCCTGAAGCGCCGGCTCGACTGGCCGAAGCTGTGGGAGGTCATCAGCGAGACGGGGCAGGTGTCCGTGTCGATCCTGTTCCTGATCATCGCGGCCAGCACGTTCAGCCGCATGCTCGCGCTGTCGGAGCTGCCGCAGGACATGGCCGCGTTCATGAGCGGCACGGGACTCGGGCTGTTCGGCTTCCTGGCGGCGTACCTGCTGTTGCTGCTGGTGCTCGGCACGCTGCTCGATTCCACGTCGATCATGTTGATCATGTTGCCGCTCGCGTTGCCCGTGGCGACCGCGCTTGGCGCGAACCTCGTGTGGTTCGGCGTGATTACCACCATCGCGATCGAGATCGGCCTGCTGACGCCGCCGTTCGGGCTCAGCGTATTCGTGATCAAGGCGAGCATGAACGACCCGCGCATCAGCCTCGCCACGATTTTCCGCGGTGCGTTGCCGTTCGTGCTGATCACGCTGGCCGTCACGGTCCTGCTCATGGTGTTCCCGCAGATCAGCCTGGCGCTGCTCTGAATGATCCGCACGGCGCTGCGGCATGGCTCGAGCAGCGCGGCGATCGACCTGCGTCCCGAACGAGGAGCCCGACGATGAATGCCCTCGCGCTCGCGACCGCGTACTTCAAGGCCTGGAACGCCCGTGATGCGGGGGCTGTCGTCGCGACGTTCGCCGAGTCCGGTACGTACAGCGACCCCACCACGAGCGGCCCACTGACCGGCGCCGCGATCGGTGCGTATGCCACCAGCCTCTGGCAGGCCTTTCCCGACCTGTCCTTCGAGATCCGGAGCGCGGCGGAGGCGGGGGTGAACAAGGTCGTCGCGGAATGGCTCATGAGCGGCACGAACACGGGCAGCTTCGCCGGCCTGCCGCCGACGGGGCGCAAGGTCAGCGTGCCCGGTGTCGACGTGCTCGAGACGGGCGCCGACGGGGTCCGGGCCGTGACGGGTTACTTCGACTCGGGTCTCGTGCCGAAACAGCTGGGGCTGCAGGTGCTCGTGCAGCCCCATGCGCTCGGGCCGTTCGCATTCGGCAATTCGGTCACCGTGCAGTCGGGCAGGAAGACGAAGCCAGGAGCGTTCAGCATCACCACGATCTGGAACGACAGCGCGCGTGACTCCGAGATCCGCGAGATGAGCGCGGCCACGGCGCGCGAGATGCTGCAGATGGACGGGTTCATCGGTCTCACGCTGGTCCGGGCCGGCGGGCGCGGCATCACGATCACCGCCTGGGAGAAACCGGAGGACGCGAGACAACTGATGCGCAGCGGCGCGCATCGCGACGCCATGGCGCGCTTCTGGACGGAGCTTGGCGATGCGGCGTTCACGAGTGTGTGGACGCCCGCCTATTTCAATCCGCTGTGGGTGCGCTGCCGCGCCTGCGGGAAGATGAACGATCACGCGAAGGTCGCAGGCCAGTGCGCGTGCGGCGCGTCCTTGCCGGACGCACCCGCGTTCTTCTGAGAGCGGGCCTCGTGCCCGGGCGCTTGCCTCGAGGTTGTGGAAGCGCGGACAATCCGCCGGCGCGGCCGCATGCCGCGCGGCGGCATCACAACGGGGGAATCATGAACAGGAAGACGTGGCTGGTGGCGTTGGCTTATCTGCTGATCGGCTCGGTCGCGAGCGCGCAGGGGCAGCCGCCACAGCAGGAGGTCAAGGTCGTCACGACGAAGCTCGGCGGCAACGTGTACGGTATCGACGGGCAGGGCGGTCGCGCGGCCGCGCTCGTGGGCCCGGACGGCATCTTCATGGTCGACTCGCAGTTCGCGCGCGTCAGCGACAAGATCGTGGCGGCGCTGAAGGAGATCTCGCCCGCCGCGATCCGCTTCCTCGTGAACACGCACGTGCACGGCGATCACACGGGCGGCAACGAGAACTTCGCGAAGCTCGGGGCCACGATTCTGGGGCGCCCCGAGCTGCGCGAGCAGCTGCTGAATCCGCGCCCCGCGCCGGGCAACGGCCAGGTGCCGCCGGTAGCACCCCCAGCCGCGCTGCCGATCGTGCTGTATGACGCGCCGACCACCGTGTATCTCGACGGCGAGACGATCCGCTTGGTCCCGCTGCCGGCCGCGCACACGAACGGCGACACCGCCGTGAAGTTCGAGCAGGCCGACGTGCTGATGACGGGCGACGTGTTCCGCTCGCAGGGCTTCCCCGCTGCGGGTGTGACGAACGGCGGCAGCTACCTCGGCACGATCGACGCGCTGAACAAGCTGATCGAGATGGCGGGTCCCAACACGAAGGTCGTGCCGGGTCACGGCCCCGTGGTGGGCAAGGCGGAGCTCGTGTTCCACCGCGACATGGCCGTCACCGTGCGCGACCGCGTGGCGAAGATGCTGAAGCAGAAGAAGACGGCCGAGCAGATCCTGGCCGCGAAGCCGACGGCCGAGTTCGAGGAGAAAGTCGGCGGACCGCCGGCCTTCATCCCGCAGTTCGTCAACGGCCTGATCGCCGAGCTCAGCGGGCCGAAGAAGCGCTAGGCTCCGTCCGGCAGGACCCGCGCGGCATTCAATATGCCGTGCGGGTCGAGCGCCGTCTTGAGTCTGCGCATCAGATCGAGCTCCGCGGCGTTGCGCGAGTAGTGCAGGTACTTGCGCCGCAGCGTGCCGACACCGTGCTCGGCGCAGACCGAGCCGCCGTGCGCGCCGACGGCCGAGTACACCGTGTCGCAGAGCCGCGCCTGGCCGTCGTGACGATGCGTCGTCACGGCCAGATGCAGGTTGTTGTCGCCGATGTGGCCGAACACGAGATTCGTGACCGGATCGGGTGAGCGCGCGAACTCTGCGTCCACCTGCGCGAGGAATCCTGCCATCGCGTCGATGGGCAGACTCACGTCGAACGCGAGCATCGGCTGCAGCGTGGGCGTGACCTCGCCGATCGAGTCGCGGATCTTCCAGAAGCTTTGCGTTTCCCGCAGCGACTGCGCGATCGCGGCGTCCACGAGGATCTGATCGCCGAGCGCGGCCTCGAGCACGGCCTCGAGCCGCGCGCGCTCGGCGGCCTCGTCCGTGCCTTCGACCTCGATCAGCGCATAGAGCGCGTGTTCGCGGTCGAACGGCGATTGCACGCCGCTCGCATGTGCGAGCACGTAGTGGAAGTACGAGGCCCACATCGCCTCGAACGCCGAGAGCGCGCCCCCGAGCCCGCTCTGCAGGCGCTGCAGCAGCGCGACGGTGGCGCCGAAGTCACGCAGCGCGCACAGCGCGGTGAGCTTGCACGGCAGCTGCGGGAAGAGGCGCAGCACGGCACGCGTCACGACTCCAAGCGTGCCTTCCGTGCCGATGAACAGGTGCTTCAGGTCGTAGCCCGCGTTGTTCTTCAGCATCGTGTTCAGCGAGCTCACGACCGTGCCGTCGGGGAGCACCGCTTCGAGCCCGAGCACGAGGCTGCGCATCATGCCGAAGCGGATCACCTGGTTGCCGCCGGCGTTCGTCGCGATGTTGCCGCCGATCGTGCACGAGCCGCGTGCGCCGAGATCGAGCGGAAACGCGAGACCCGCGTCCGCGGCCGCCTGCTGCACGGTCTGAAGCGGCGTGCCTGCGCCGACCGTCATCGTGTGCGCGGTGCGATCGAGCTTCTCGATGCCGGTCAGGCGTTCGAGCGACAGCACGAGCTCGCCGGGCTGCGGCGTCGCGCCGCCCGCGAGCCCCGTGCGCCCGCCCTGCACGACGACGCGCTGCCGCGCGGCGTTGCAGTGGCGAAGGATCGCCGCGACGTCGGCCGTCGAGCGCGGCCGCAGCACGGCCAGGGGCTCGCACGCGTTCTCGTGGCTGAAGTCGACGTGATAGCGCGCACCGGCGTCGGCGCCGGCGAGCACCTGCTCGGGGCCAAGCGCAGCGCGCAGGGCGGCAAGAAGTGTGGCAGTCATGCGCGGATTCTAGGCAAGGCGGGGCGCCGGCGAAAACGGCGCACGAGGCGGGGCGTGCATGCGTCGCGGCGCCCGGGTCGCGTGCTGGCCAAGCCGGCGCGTTTCGGTCTAGTATCGCGAGAGGTTCGCCTGCCACGCGCATCGGAATGGCCCGACAGCACATCGAGACTCGCGCCGGCTCCGCCGGTCGCCGGCCGCACACCGCCAGGATCCGCTGGCGCGACGTGCTGTCGGTGGTGTTGCTCGCGCTGTTTGCACTGCAAGGCGTCGTCGTGCAGGGCCACTCGCACGCCCAGGACGGCACGGGCGCTTCGGTGGTCAAGTTCGGCGACGTCGTCATCGCCAAGTCGGACGACGGCGGCAGCGGCGGCGGTAGTGCGCCGCGCGGCGGCGAGTCGTCGGGCTGCGGCCTCTGCCAGTCGCTCGGCGCCGGCACCGCGCCGTTGGCCCTCGCCATCGCCCTGCTGCTGCCGGCTCCGCAGAGCAGCGCAGAGCCCGCTTACGTTCGCGCGCCCGTCGTCGACGTCGGCGCCGTTTCCTACGCCTGGACGCCACGCGGTCCTCCCGAGCTCTCCCCGTTACACGCTTAGTCTTCGGCACGCTAGTGCGAGCTTCGTCTCGCCGGTCGTGCCGGTGAAGTCAACCGCCGAACCGCTCGCGGTTCGGCTGCAATGGGAGCTCCCCCTCATGTCTCAGAAACTATCGGTCATGGCAGCCGCCGTGTGCGCGGCGCTGGGCCATTCCTCCATCGTTCGGGCGCAGGACAGCCAGCAGCTCGAGCAGATCGTCGTCACCGCGTCTCCGATCACGCAGGACCGCAACGCCATGGCGACGCTCGTCGGCAGCGTCGATCGACGGCAGATCCTGCAGAGCGGCGGCGCCAGCCTCGCCGACGCGCTCGCGAACGAGCCCGGCGTCACGGGCACGAGCTTCGCGGCCGGCGCGAGCCGTCCCGTGATCCGCGGCTTCGATGCGAATCGCGTACGCGTGCTCGAGAACGGCATCGGCAGCTTCGACGTCTCGGACGTCGGTCCGGATCACGGCGTGCCGATCGATCCACTGTCGACCGAGCGCATCGAGCTCGTGCGCGGCGCGGCCACGTTGCGCTACGGCAGTCAGGCCATCGGCGGCGTGGTGAATGCCATCAACAACCGTATCCCGGATCAGTTGCCGGACCAGCCGATTCATGCGGAGGTCACCGGCACGTACGCGAGCGGCGCGGATGCGCGCCAGGACTCGGCGCACGTCGATGGCCGCGCCGGGGACTTCGCATTGCACGCGGACGCGTTTAGCCGTCGTTCCGACGACTATTCGATTCCGGGCGGCACGCAGCCGAACTCCTACATGGACGGCAACGGCTACGCGCTCGGCGGCTCGTACTTCTTCGGCGACGACTTCCTCGGCCTCGGCACCGTGCACTACGCCGCCAAGTACGGCATCCCGAGCGACACGACCTACATCGACATGCAGCAGACGAAGCGCATGCTGCGCGGTGGCTTCGGCGGTTCCGGCGACGTGCTGAAGCGCGTGACCGTCGACGCGGGCAGCGCCGACTACGAGCACAGCGAGATCGATCCCGCGACCGGCGAGCGCCTGTCGACGTTCAAGGACAACGAGTGGGACACGCGCGTCGAGAGCACCTTCAAGGCGTTCGGCCCGTTCACCGGTCTCGCCGTCGGCGCGCAGTTCCAGAATCGCGATTTCTCGGCGCTCGGCGAAGGCCAGGACTACCTGCAGCCGACGACGACCGATTCGCACGCCGTGTTCGCATTCGCCGAGACCCCGCTCGGCGACAAGGTGCGGCTGCAGACCGGCATGCGCGCAGAGCACGTCGACGTGACGGGCACGCCCGCGTCCGATGTGCTGACATCCCGCCATTTCGCGCCGGTCAGCGCGTCGATCGGTGCGCTGTTCGCGGTCAGCGACCAGACGAAGCTCGGCGTGACGTTCACCAGCGCCGCCCGCGCGCCCGCACAGACGGAGCTGTTCGCACGCGGCCCGCATGATGGCCCCGGCACGTTCGAGACCGGCGATCCCACGCTGCGCGAGGAACGCGCGAACTCGCTCGAGGGCACGCTGCGCTACAAGACGGGCCGCACGACGTTCGAGGGTGCGCTCTGGCAGGCGAAGTTCGATCACTACATCTACGGCGATCTGACGGGCCGCACCTGCGACGACGCGGGCGTCTGCGCGGCCGACGACAGCGGGGAGCTCAAGGAGCTGAACTACACGCAGGCCAACGCGACGTTCGTCGGCGCGGAGGGCAAGGTGTCGTTCGCGCTCGGCGCGGATGCGAGCCATGGCGTGAGCCTCGACGTGCTCGGCGACTACGTGCGGGCGAAGCTCGACGCGGGCGGCAACGTGCCGCGGATGCCGCCGTACCACGTGGGGCTCGGCCTACACTGGGATCGCGAGCTGTTCGACGCGGGATTCGTCGTGCGCTATTCCGCCGAGCAGGACAAGCTCGCGTTCGCGGAGACGCCGACTGATGCGTTCACGTCCGTCGACGCGCACTTCGGCTGGCGGCCGAAACTCGCGCGCTCGGGCTTCGAGCTGGCGCTGGTTGGCCGGAACCTGACGAACACGGTGCAGCGCAACGCGGTCGCGCTGAACAAGGACGACGTGATCCTGCCGGGTCGCGACATCCGCATCGTGGCACGCTTCACGTTCTGAGCGGAGAGGGCAGTAGAATCGCGCGCACGGCAACCCGGACTCGACAGGCATGATCGATCTCTACACGTGGACCACACCGAACGGCCGCAAGGTATCGATCATGCTCGAGGAGCTCGGGTTGCCGTATCGCGCGATTCCCGTCGACATCAACGCGAACGAGCAGTTCGCGCCCGACTTCCTCGCGATCAGTCCGAACAACAAGATCCCCGCGATCGTCGATCACGACACCGGGTTCGCGCTGATGGAGTCCGGTGCCATCCTGCTCTACCTGGCCGACAAGACCGGCAAGCTCGGGTCCGGCGGCAAGAACGGCTGGCAGGTCGTCGAATGGCTCATGCTGCAGATGGGCAGCGTGGGTCCCATGCTGGGGCAGGCGCACCACTTCCTGAAGTTCAACCGGGGCAAGTCGGAGTACGCCGAGCAACGCTACGCGGCAGAGGCAGAGCGCATCTACGGCGTGCTCGATCGCCGGCTCGCCGAGGCCGAGTACCTGGCCGGCGAGTACTCGATCGCCGACATCGCGACCTGGCCCTGGGTGGCGCGCTTCGAGTGGCAGGACGTCGATCTGAGCCGGTTTCCGCACGTCAAACGCTGGTACGTCTCGATGGCGCAGCGCCCCGCCGTCCGGCGCGGTTATGACGTGCCGAAGCAGGTGGCGCCGATACCGCTGCCGGCTTGAGGCGCGCGGGACTACAATGCGCCGGACCGTCCACTATCCACTCCACTGGGGGAGCCAATGATCGTGCAGAAGAAAACGGCCCTCGCGGCCGCGTTGTCGGGGCTGCTCGCGACCTCGCTCGCGCTCGCGGCGTCCATCAATCCGCCGACGAAGCCGCAGACGAGCCCGGCCATGAACGCGAAGGAAAAAGCCAACCTCGACATGGTGCTCGACTGGTGGCGCCTCGTCATCGAGAACGGCCACGTCGACGAGACCGTGAAGTACCAGGCTACCGACTACATCCAGCACAACCCGAGCATTCCGACGGGGCAGGCCGCGTTCATCAACTTCTTCAAGAACGTGGTCAAGGTTCCGGTGAAGAATCCGCCCGCGGAGAAGCTGGCGCGGCCGCCGGTCGTCGCCGGCGCCAAGGGCGACTTCGTGTTCCTCGTGTTCGAGCGCGAGCAGAAGGATCCGAACGATCCGTCGCGCACGTACTTCAGCAACTCGTTCGAGATCCTGCGCATCGAGAACGGCAAGGTGCAGGAGCACTGGGACAGCGCGAAGCGCACCAAGCTGCCCGAAGGCGCGCCAAAGCCGCCGCCGTTCGAGCAGCCCGCGTCGCATCCGGAGCGCGGCAGCACCGGGACGCTCTCGGCCGAGGAGAAGAAGAACCTCGAGATCGGCACGATGGAGCTGAAGGACATGCTGCAGTACGGCCACCTCGAGCTGGCCGACAAGGTCATGGACCCGGGCTACATCCAGCACAACCCGAACGTGCCGCAGGGCCGCGACGGGTTCAAGGCGTACATGGCGAAGGTCCCGGGCCGCGTGCCGCAGGAGATCAAGCCCGAGTGGAAGAACCCGCCGACGATCACGCTCGTGAGCGGGCCGTACGTGGCCTTCATGTGGAACCGCAAGGACAAGGATCCGAACGATCCTTCGCAGGAATACACGTGGAGCCACTTCGACGTGATCCGCATCGAGAACGGGCTCATCAAGGAGCACTGGGACGAGGCCGTGATCGCGCCGCAGGCGGCGGCACGCTGACGCGCGTCTAGTTCGTCGATTCGCTCGGCGCGGCTTCGTTGCCGCGCCGAGCTTCCCGCCCCGCCACCACCCGGCGCAGCGCGCGGACGTGCGCGGGGGTGGTGCCGCAGCACCCGCCCACGATCTGCGCGCCGGCGTCGAGCCAGCCTTCCGCCGCGCTCGCGAGCTCCGCGGGCGTCAGCGCTGCCGGTGCGGTTCCATCGCCGATTTCCGGGTACGCGCCGAGCGGCCCGCGGAACCGCGCGCGTATTTCGGTCAGCGCAGGCGCGATGCACGGTGCCGGGCTGTGCATCACGGCCACGGCGTCGGGGGCGAGTGGCAGCAGGGCGTCGAGGCACTCGGTCAGCGGCACGAGCGGGAAGTCGAAGCCCACGAGCGTGCCCGCGGCGCCGAGCCTGCAGCTCACGCCGAGCCACGCGGGCAGGCCCGTCGTGCGGGCGGCCGCGAGCGCGAGCGGCGCGTGCCGGGGTTCCTGCAGCATCTCGACGATCAGCAGATCGACGCCGGCTTGCGCCAGCGTATCCGCGAGCTCGCGGTAACCGGCATTCTCCCGGGCCTCGTCCGGGTAGGCACCAACGTCGAAGCGCGGCGGCAGGCACGACATCGAGCCCGCGATCAGCACGTCGCGGCCCGCGGCGTCGCGCGCTTCGCGGGCCGCCGCCACCGCTCGCTCGTTGATCGCCGCGAAGTCTTCGCCGTGGCCCGCCGCCTCGAGCACGAAGCGCGCGGTGCCGAACGTGTTCGTCGTGATCACGTCTGCGCCGGCCTCGATGTAGTCGGCATGTATCGAGCGCAGCAGTGCGTAGTGCGTCAGCGACGCGAGCCCGCTCCACACCGTGGGGTCGAGCGGGACGCCGCGCCGGCGCAGCTCGGTGCCGGTGCCGCCGTCGAGCACCAGCGTGCGGCCGGCGCGCAGCGTGTCGGTCCATGTCGGTTGGATCGTCATGTGGGCAACGATTCGCGCGATTGCGGCGACGTGTTTATACTCCGTGTCGAACGCAACGCAGATTGCGATCTGTCTGGGGGATTCATGCCGCAGGATCAGGCGCCCGGGGTGGGCGCGGGTGCAGATGCGCTTTCCGCGCCGCCCGAGCCGTGGGAAGCGTGGGAAACCGTGCTCGTGCTCGGCAGCATCGGTGTGGGTGTGCTCGCACTCCTGGCTCTCGGCTGGGCGGTGACACGGTTCATTCTGCCATGACGGCCGTCGAGGTCGAGCTCACCTACGAGCACGGCCGCTGGCGCGCGCGGGGTGCGGGCCTCGACATCGTGCACGCGGAGCTGCGCGGCATCGAATCGCAGCTCGAGGCTCGTCTGGCCACCCCTGCCGGGCCGTGCGAAGTTCGGCTCGGGTTCGACATGGGCGCGCTGCCGCGCTGGCTGCATCAGTATCACGGCCATTACTGCAACTACACGCTGCACGTGCCGCCGCGGGGGGGCGGGGCATGAGCACGAACCGCCGCTGGACCAGCGGCATGCTCGCGACCGAGGACTGGTGGTCCGTCTGGATCGGGCTCGCGCTGTTCTTCGCCGGGCTGCTGGCGCTCGCGGGCGTCGATCTCGTGGGCTGGGCGGCACGGCCCAAGCCCTGGGAGTGGACCGACGTTACGGGCGCGTTCGCCTGGAGCAAGCTGTTCTCCGCCGCCGGGGCCGGTTACGCCGGCTGGCATCCGCTGCTGTCGTGGCTCGTGACGTACGCGGTGTTCACGACGCTGTTCGCGTTCGGCGCGCACCATCAGCGGCTCGACGTGAAGCGTTTCGCGTTCGGCTTCACCGTGCTGTACGTCGTGACCTGGCTCACCTGGATCGCGGGCAACGAGCTGCATCTGACGATCGTCAACGCCACCGTCGACGGCCGCAATCGCTACCGCGATGCCGCGCTGTCGTGGGGGCTGCAGCTCGGCGAGGGTGCGCCGTTCCTGCTCGCACTGCTCGCGGGGCTCGCGCTCGGCAATCTCACGAGGCGCTTCGCCGCGCGGCTCGCCGAGGCCGCGAAGCCTGAGTGGTACATCAAAACGGCGATCGTCTTTCTGGGCGTGAACCTCGGCGCGCAGACGATCCAGGCCAGCGGCTTCGCGCTCGACCTGATCCTCGCGGGTGCGGCGGCCACGTTCGTCGCGTATCTGTTCTTCTGGCCCATCGTCTACACCGCCGCGCGCCGCCTGTTCGGCTTTCCGCGCGACGCCGCGGCCGTGCTGGCGTCGGGCATCTCCGTGTGCGGCGTCTCGGCGGCCATCGCGACGGCCGGCGCGATCCGCGCGAAACCCGTGATCCCGGTCACGATCTCGATGGTCGTCGTGATCTTCGCGATGCTCGAGCTGATCGTGCTGCCGGGTGCCTACACGGCGCTGTTTCCGGATCAGCCCATCGTGAACGGTGCGGCGCTCGGCATGACGGTCAAGACGGACGGCGCCGACGCCGCGGCCGGCGCGCTGCTCGATGAGCTCATGATCGCGCGCAACCTGCAGCTCACGGGCCAGCACTGGCAGGCCGGCTGGATCCTCTCCGCCGCGCTGCTGACGAAGATCTGGATCGACGTGTTCATCGGCGTGTGGGCGTTCCTGCTGGCCATCGTCTGGATCCGCAACGTGGAGTCGAAGAGCGGCGCCGTCTCGATCAGCCCGATGGAGATCTGGTTCCGGTTTCCGAAGTTCGTGCTCGGCTACTTCGTCGCGTGGCTCGGCTACCTCGCGATCGCGGTGGCATGGCCGGCGCTTGGCCCCAAGCTCGCGAGCGGCACGGCCGTCGTGCAGGGGCCGATGCGCACCATGCTGTTCATGCTGACGTTCGTGGCCATGGGCGCGATCACCGACTTCAGCAAGCTCAAGGGCATGGGCAAGGTGGCGCTGCTGTACGGGCTTGCGCTCGTCGTGGTGATCGCGCCGATCGCGTATGCGGTGGCGTATCTGTTCCATCGGGGACTGATGCCGCCGCTCGCGCCGTGACGGTATAGAGATAGCCGGGGGTAGTCATGAGCCGGTACATCGGTGCGATCGACCAGGGCACGACGAGCACGCGGTTCATCCTGTTCGACGAGCGCGGGGAGATCGTGGCGCTCGCGCAGCGCGAGCACGCACAGATCTATCCGGCGCCAGGCTGGGTCGAGCACGACGCCGCCGAGATCTGGCGTAACACCGCGGCCGTCGTCGAAGAAGTCCTCGCACGCGGCATCCGCGCGTCCGACATCGCGGCCGTTGGCATCACGAATCAGCGCGAGACCACGGTGCTCTGGGACAGGAACACGGGGCAGCCGCTGCACAACGCGCTCGTGTGGCAGGACACACGAACGGCCGATCTCGTGGCGCAGTACGCGCGCGACGGCGGTCAGGACAGGTTCCGTGCCGTCACCGGCCTGCCGCTCGCCACGTACTTCAGCGGCCTGAAGCTCAAGTGGCTGCTCGACAACGTGCCCGGGGCGCGCGCCAAAGCCGAAGCCGGCGACGCGCTGTTCGGTACGATCGACTCGTGGGTGCTGTGGAATCTGACGGGCGGCCCCGCCGGCGGCGTGCACCTGACGGACGTCACGAACGCGAGTCGCACGCAACTGATCGACCTCGCGACGCTCGACTGGGACGAACGGCAGTTGCAGGCGTTCACGATTCCGCGCGAGGTGCTGCCGCGAATCGGCGCCTCGAGCGCGAGCCACGGCGTTGCGCGCGCCACTGCGCTGCGCGGCGTGCCGATCGCAGGCATCCTCGGCGATCAGCAGGCCGCGCTCGTCGGCCAGACCTGCTTCGAGCCCGGTGAGGCGAAGAACACGTACGGCACCGGCTGCTTCATGCTGCTGAACACGGGCACGCGGCCCGTGCCCTCGACCGCGGGCCTGATCACCACGGTGGCATATCAGCTGGGCGATGACCCGCCACACTACGCGCTCGAGGGCTCCATCGCGATCGCGGGGGCGCTCGTGCAGTGGCTGCGCGACAACCTGGGGCTGATCGCGAGGAGCGCGGAGATCGAAGCGCTCGCACGGCAGGTCGAGGACAACGGCGACGTGTATTTCGTGCCGGCGTTCTCCGGCCTGTTCGCGCCGTATTGGCAGGAGACGGCGCGCGGCGTGCTCGTGGGGCTCACGCGCTACGCGAACCGGGGCCACATCGCGCGTGCCGCGCTCGAGGCCACCGCGTATCAGACGCGTGACGTGCTCGAAGCCATGGAGAAGGACGCGGGTGTGGCGATGAAGGAGCTGCGCGTCGATGGGGGCATGGTCGCGAACGAGCTGCTGATGCAGTTCCAGTCCGACGTGCTCGGCGTGCCCGTGGTCCGGCCGCGCGTGACGGAAACGACGGCGCTCGGCGCCGCGTATGCCGCGGGTCTCGCAGTGGGCTACTGGCCGAACACTGCCGAGCTAAGGCGCAACTGGGGCGTGGACAAACGCTGGCAGCCGGCCATGGACCCTGCGCAGCGCAGCCGGCTGTACGCTGCCTGGCAGCGAGCGGTGCAGCGTTCGCTGCATTGGCTCGAGCGTCCGGATTGAGACGGGGAGATGTGCGGTGCACGCATTCTGGGGTGAGTTTCTCGGCACGCTGACGCTGATCCTGCTCGGCAACGGCGTCGTGGCCTGCGTATCGCTGAAAGGCTCCTACGGCGAGGGCGGCGGGTGGATCGTGGTCACCGCCGGCTGGGGGCTGGCCGTGCTGTGCGCCGTGCTCGTCGCGCTGGCGGTCGGCAGCAACGCGCACCTGAATCCGGCCGTGACGATCGGGGTCAGCGTCGTCAGGGGCCACTGGGCCGATGCCGGCACCTACATCACCGCTCAGCTGCTCGGTGCCGTCGTCGGTGCCACGCTCGTGTGGCTCCACTATCTGCCGCACTGGCGGCAGACCGCCGATCCGCTCGTCAAGCGCGCATGCTTCTGCACGTCGCCGGCCGTGCGCAGTCCGCGCGCGAATCTGCTCTCGGAGATCATCGGTACTTTCGTGCTCGTGTTCGTCGCGGCGGCCATCTCCTCGGACAACCTCTCGCCCACGGGGCTCGCGCCCGGCTTCGGCCCGCTGCTCGTGGGCTTCCTCGTCTGGAGCATCGGCATGTCGCTCGGCGGGCCCACGGGGTATGCGATCAATCCCGCGCGCGACCTGGGACCGCGCCTCGCGCACGCGCTGCTGCCGATCGCGGGCAAGGGCAGCTCCGACTGGAGCTACGCGCCGGTGCCCATCGTCGGGCCACTCGTAGGCAGCGTGCTCGCGGGACTCGCGGTACGCGCGATCGGCATCTGAAGTGCGGTGACATGAGTGCCGAGTCCAGCCGGCCGGAATCTGCGCCGACGCCGTTGCTGCTCGGCCTGATCGGCTCGGGCATCCAGGCGTCGCGCACGCCGTCGATGCACGAGCGCGAGGCGCGCGCGCATGGCCTCTCGTGCACCTATCGGCTGCTCGATCTCGACGTGCTGGGCCACGGCGCCGAGTTCCTGCCGACGCTGCTGCGGGCCGCGGAGCGAGCCGGCTTCGCGGGGCTGAACGTCACGCATCCGTGCAAGCAGTCCGTGATTCCGCAGCTCACGGCGCTCGATGACGACGCGCGCGCGATCGGCGCGGTGAACACCGTGGTGCTGCGCGCCGGAACGCGCACGGGTTACAACACCGACTGGAGCGCGTTCCGGGCGAGCATTCAGCACGGGCTGCCGGACGCGGCGCTGCGCCGCGTCGTGCAGCTCGGCGCGGGCGGGGCGGGCGCGGCGACGGCGTACGCGATCCTCGCACTCGGCGCGCAGCGCCTCGAGATCGTGGACACCGAGCCCGCGCGCGCGGCCGCGCTGGCCCAGCGGCTCGCAGTGCGCTTTCCGGGGCGCGTGCTCGCGGCCGAGGCGTCGCGTGCCGCGCTCGCCAGCGCCGACGGCCTGATCCACGCCACGCCGGTCGGCATGGCCGCGCATCCCGGCGTGGCGTTGCCGGCCGAGTGGCTGCACGAGCGGCTCTGGGTCGCGGAGGTCGTGTACTTTCCGCTCGAGACGCAGCTGTTGAAGGCGGCGCGAGCACGCGGCTGCCGCACGCTCGACGGCGCCGGCATGGCCGTGTGGCAGGCGGTGGAGGCGTTCCGCTTGTTCACGGGGCTTGCCGCCAATCCCGAGCGCATGCGGAGGTTCTTCGACGAGGCCGGCACGCGATGAACGTACATCCGCTGCTCAAACGCCGCTGGCTGATCGGCGTGCTGCTGTTCCTGGCGACCGTGCTGAACTACCTCGACCGGCAGGTGTTCAGCATCCTGGCGCCCGATCTGCAGCAGGACATCGGCTGGTCCGAGCTCGACTACAGCCGCATCGTCAATGCGTTCCAGCTGGCGTACGCGATCGCGTTGCTCGGCGTGGGCGGCGTGCTCGATCGCGTGGGCGCGAAGCTCGGTCTCGCGTGGTCCATGGTGCTCTGGTGCGCTGCGGCCGCGAGCCACGCGCTCGCGCGCACGCCGCTCGGCTTCGGCGTGGCGCGCTTCGCGCTCGGCGTGACGGAGGCCGCGAACTTTCCGGCGGGGCTCAAGGCCATCGCGGAGTGGTTTCCGGCGCAGGAGCGCGCGCTCGTCACGGGGCTCTTCAACAGCGGTGTGGCGCTCGGCATCGTGGTCGCGTCGATCGGCGTGCCGCTGCTCGCGGCCACGTTCGGCTGGCGCGCGACGTTCGTCGCGACGGCGGCGCTCGGTCTCTGCTGGCTGCCGTTCTGGCTGGCGCTGTACCGCGATGCGCCGCTGGTCGCGGCGCGTGCCGCCACGGCTGAGGCGCGCGAGCGCGCGCCGCGCTGGCGCGAGCTGCTGAAGTTCCGCCAGACGTGGGCCTATGCGCTCACGAAGTCGCTCGGCGATCCGATCTGGTGGTTCTATCTCTTCTGGCTGCCGAAGTATCTCGCGGCGGAATTCGACGTGCGCGGCACGGCCGTGATCCCGTATCTCACGGCCGTGTATGTCGCGGCCGACGTGGGCTGCCTCGGGGCCGGCTGGCTGTCGTCGGCGCTCGTGAAGCGCGGCGTGGGATTGAACGTCGCGCGCAAGGGCACGATGGCGCTGCTCGCATGCATCATGACGCCAGCCGTGATCGTCGCCGGCACGCTCGATGACCCGCGCCTCGCGATCGCGCTGATCGCCGTGGCGTGCGGTGCGCATCAGGCGTGGTCGACGATGGTGTTCACGCTGGCGACGGATCTGTTTCCGAGCCGAATGATCGGCTCCGTCTCGGGTTTCGGCGGCTTCCTGGCCGGCATCGTGAGCATCGTGGCGGCGGAGTCGATCGGCCGCGTGCTCGACGCCGACGCGACCTTCTATACGCCGATCTTCGTCGCGGCCGGCCTGATCTACCCGCTCGCGCTCGGCGTGCTGCACCTGCTCAGTCCGCGCATGGAGCCGGTGCAGTCGTCCGGTTCCGAATCCCGTTGACGCCCCCCGGCGGCGCAGGGCGCTCGCGGACTGGCACGTCGACGACATGTGGGGCGTGTATCCGCGGCCGCACGAGGCGATCGGCTACGGCCGCCCCCACGGTGACGGCGAGCGGCTCGCCGCCGTGCATCCCGCGGACCTGCAGTTCGTGGTGTAGGGGTGGCGTCCTACTTGGAGAAACTGATGATCAGGGACTGATCGCGACTGGTCGTGGCCCCGTACAGCGATAGAAGATTGCCGATGCCGCCCCGCGGGTCGTCGGTGAGCGTGGCAAGGCCGGCGACGGAGATCTCGGGCGCGCCATTGCACGGCGCGATCCGCAGCGACCAGCGGTAGATGTTCAGCGTCGCGTCGAAGACAGCGATCGTGCCAGCACCGTTGCAGCCTGCGCTCGTCGCCAAGGTCAGTTGATCGCCACTGGCGGTCAGCACCGCATCGAAGGCGGTCCCCGGCGGTGGCGGTGGATACGTGCCGTAGACGCCTGCGACGGCCGCCAGCGAGGCGCCGCGCGCAGTGTTGCCATCGTAGGTCAATACGAACGAAGCGGCCTCCCCGCCACCGGAATAGGCGCCGGTCAGTGATACCCGCTCCACGACTTTGCCGTCGACGACGGTGATAGGGTCGCTGGTCTGGCCGTTTGGCAGCAATGCTTCCCCGGGTCGTACGAACACCGTCCCGGTCGCATTGAACTCGCTGGACGTAGTATCGCTGGTGCCAAACAGAAACCGGCCGTTCCCGCCGCTGCTCGCGACTACGCCGGCGAATTGACCGTCGGGTGCGACGACGGCGTTGAATGCGCGTGACTTGCCGTCCGTCGGCGTGAACGTGCCCTGCCAAAGACCGGTGGGGTTTGCGTCGCCGCCGGAGACCGGCGTGGCAGGACCGCCTGCGTTGCTGCCGCCACTCCCGCCGCAGCCCGCGAGGATAGCCAGCGACAGGCTCGCCAAGAGCCATGCGCCGAGGGCTTTCTGGAGGATCGACATGGCTGCTGTCCTCGCTATTCCTTGTTGAGCGGCGCTGCTTCTGGCTCTAATCTAGCCCTACCGCCCGCGCTGTCAACGAACGATCGGCCGTCGGCCAAGGTCGAGGCAGGCGAGCGGGTGCGACCTAAAAAACCTGGACACACCGATGACCTACGCGAGCGGACGACATTTCCTGCAGATCCCCGGCCCGACGAACGTGCCCGACCGGGTGTTACGCGCGATGGCCCGCCCGACGATCGACCACCGTGGACCTGAGTTCGCGGTACTGGGCCGGGAGGTTCTGTCGGAGCTCAAACCGATCTTCAAGACGGCGTCGCACGTGATCATCTACCCGGCGTCCGGCACCGGGGCCTGGGAAGCGGCGCTCGTGAATACGCTGTCGCCCGGCGACCACGTCCTGATGTGCGAAACGGGCTGGTTCGCCACGTTGTGGCAGCAGATGGCGACGAAGCTCGGGCTGAGTACCGAGCTGCTTCCCACCGACTGGCGTCGCGGTGCCGATCCGGCCGCCATCGAGGCCCGCCTCGCCGAGGACCGGCAGCACGCCATCAAGGCCGTGTGCGTCGTCCACAACGAGACGTCCACCGGCGTGGCGAGCCGCATCGGCGAGATCCGCAAGGCCATCGATGCCGCCGGCCACCCGGCGTTGCTGCTGGTCGACACCATCTCCTCGCTGGGCTCGATCGACTTCCGCATGGACGAGTGGGGCGTGGACGTCACGGTGGCCGGCTCGCAGAAGGGGCTGATGCTGCCGCCGGGGCTGTCGTTCAACGCGGTCTCGGCCAAGGCGCTGGCGGCCAGCAAGACCGCGAAGCTGCCGCGCGCGTTCTGGGGCTGGGACGAGATGCTCTCCGCCAACAAGAACGGCTACTTCCCGTACACGCCGGCCACGAACCTGCTGTACGGCCTGCGCGAGGCCATCGCCATGCTGAACGAGGAAGGGCTCGAGCAGGTGTTCGCGCGCCACACGCGGCACGCCGAGGCCACGCGCCGGGCCGTGGCCGCATGGGAGCTCGAGGTGCTGTGCGCGAACCCCGCCGAGTACAGCAGCTCGCTGACGGCCGTGCTCGTGCCCGACGGACATAACGCCGACAAGCTTCGCCACGTGATCCTCGAGGCGTTCGACATGTCGCTCGGCACGGGTCTCGGCAGGCTCGCGGGTCGCGTGTTCCGGATCGGACATCTCGGCCACTTCAACGATCTGACGCTGGCCGGAACTCTGGCCGGTGTCGAGATGGGCCTGGCGCTGGCGGGCGTTCCGCACCGGCGCGGCGGCACGCAGGCGGCGCTCGATTTCCTCTGCACGTCCGTGACCGGCTGAGGGCGGCGTCGACGGCGACGCGCCGGGGTTGCGGGAACTACTACCCCGACAGCTTTCTTATGGCCCGGGCATTTCGCGGGCCCCTTCTGCCCGGTATCGTTACCGCATGGGGAGTGTCTTCACGCGCCGCCGGTTCCTGGCTGCCGCGTCGGCCGTCGCGTTCGTCGGCGTGGCCGGCCGCAGTGCGCGCGCCCAGTCGGGTGGCATCGAGCTCACGGATCTCGGCCACGACCTCGTGCTGCTGCAGGGGGCGGGTGCCAACGTGGTGGCGCTCGGGACGTCCGACGGCCTGCTGCTGGTCGACGGCGGTCTGGCGCAGCATGCGCCGGCCGTGACCGCGGCGCTGAACCAGCGCTGGCCCGGCCGCAAAGTCGCGGTGCTGTTCAACACCAACTGGCGCGACGAGCACGTCGGCTCCAACGAGTCGGCACGCGCCGCCGGGGCGAAGGTCTGCGCCCACGAGAACACGAAGCTCTGGCTCGGCGGCGATTTCGACGTCGAGTGGGAAGGCCGGCACTACGCGCCGCGGCCGGCGAAGGCGCTGCCCAACAGCACGTTCTACGTCTCGGGCGGCCTCGAGCTCGGCGGGCGGCGCATCGAGTACTGGTATCTGCCGCGCGCGCACACGGATGGCGACGTGGCCGTGTTCTTCCCGGACGCGAACGTGCTCGTCGCGAGCGATCTGCTGTCGGTCGGTCGCTATCCCGTGCCGGACTATGCCACGGGCGGGTGGATCGGCGGCATGCTGGCGGCGTCGAAGTCGCTGCTCGAGAAGACCGACGCGGCCACGCGGATCGTGCCTGCGGTGGGCGCCGTGGCCGGCCGGCCCGAGCTCGCCGCGCAGCAAGAGCTGTGCGCGGCGGTGCGCGACAAGGCGGCCGAGGCATTCCGCTCCGGCATGAGCCTCAAGGATTTCACGGCGTCGAAGCCCACGGCGGCCTTCGACGCGAAATGGGGCGATCCCGCGTTGTTCCTGCGGCTCGTCTACAAGGGCGGGTTCGCGCATCTGCGCGAGCTCGGTGGCGTGATCTAGGCCGCGGAGGGCTTGAGGCGAGGCGATGCGTTCGACGGTATCGATGGTGTTGGGCGGCGCGCTCGTCGCGGTGGGCGCCGGGTACCTGTGGCATCTGCACGCGCCGCGAGCGAATCCCGCGCAGCAGTGGGCGCTGTTCGGCAAGTACTGCACCGATTGCCACAATCGCGACGACTTCACGGCTGAGATCGCGTTCGACAAGATGACGCCGGAATCCATCGCGGCCGAGCCCGCGGTCTTCGAGGCCGCGGTGCGCAAGCTGCGCGGCGGCCAGATGCCGCCGCCGGGCGCGCAGCAGTTCGACGTGGGCACGCGGCGGCAGTGGATCGCGTGGCTCGAGCACACGCTGGACGACGCGGCCGCGAAGAAGCCCGTGCCCGGCCGCGTCGCGCTGCATCGGCTGAATCGCACCGAGTACGCGAACGCCATCGACGACCTGCTCGCGCTGAAGATCGACGTCAAGGCGCTGCTGCCGAAGGACGACGAGAGCGATGGCTTCGACAACGTGGCGAACGTGCTGAAGGTGTCGCCGTCGTTCCTGGAGCAGTACATCGCGGCGGCGCGCGTGATCAGCGAGATGGCCGTGGGTGATCCACAGGCCAAGCGCGACAGCCGTGTCTACTACGCGAAGCCCGGCTCGAACCAGAACTACCACGTCGAGGGCATGCCGCTCGGCACGCGCGGCGGCATGCTCGTGGAGCATTTCTTTCCGGCCGACGGCCAGTACCAGTTCGATATCGGTGGTCTCGCGCGTGCGCGCTACGTGGAAGGGCTCGAGTACCGTCACAAGCTGATCCTCGCGATCGACGGCATCAAGGTGTTCGAGAACGAGATCGGCGGCCCCGAGGACGTGGCCGCCGTCGATCTGCGCCAGGCGGCGGCCGTCGCCGAGATCAACGGCCGGTTCGAGCGGATCAAGGTGCCCGTGACCGCGGGACCGCACACCGTGGCCGCCACGTTCGTCGCGCGCACGATGTCGGAGTCCGACGCGGTGCTGCAGCCGTTCGTGCCCGGCGGCGGCGAGGTGGGCATCATCGAGGGTGAGGAAAGCCCGCTGAAAGTTCAGCGGCTCGAGATCAACGGGCCGTTCGATGCGAGCGGCGTGAGCGACACGCCGAGCCGCCAGCGCGTGTTCGTGTGCCACCCGAAGACACCGGCGGAAGAGCTGCCGTGCGCGCGCGAGATCGTGCAGCGGCTCACGCGCGCGGCGTTCCGCCGGCCCGTGACGGCCGAGGATCTGAAGACGCCGCTCGAGTTCTACGCCACGGCGCGGCAGACGGGCGGTTTCGAGCAGGGCATACGCGGTGCGCTGATGGTGATCCTGGCGAGCCCCGAGTTCCTGTACCGGTTCTCGGCGCCGCCGGCGGACACGGCGCCCGGTTCCACCTATGCCGTCGATGATCTGGGCATGGCGTCGCGCCTGTCGTTCTTCCTCTGGAGCAGCGTGCCCGACGAGGAGCTGCTCACCCTCGCCGGGCAGCACAAGCTGCGCGACCCGCAGGTCATCGAGGCGCAGGTCAGGCGCATGCTGGCCGATCCGCGCGCCGAGGCGCTCGTGACGAGCTTCGCGCAGCAGTGGCTGCACATCCGCAACGTGCGCGACATCGTGCCCGATCCGGTGCTCTACCCCGGCTACACGCCGAACCTGGGCGACGCGCTCGCGCGCGAGATCGAGCTCTTCGTCGGCAGCGTGTTCCTCGAGGACAGGAGCGTGCTCGATCTCCTGAACGGCAACTACACCTTCGTGAACGAGCCGCTCGCGCTGCACTACGGCATCGACGGCGTGCGCGGCGACAACTTCCGGCGCGTGGAGCTCAAGGACCCGAATCGCTGGGGCCTGTTCGGCAAGGGCGGCATCCTGATGGCCACGTCGTACCCGAATCGCACGGCGCCCGTGCTGCGCGGCGCGTGGATCCTGGAGTCGATCACCGGCACGCCGCCGGCGTCGCCGCCGCCGAACGTGCCCGCCCTCGCGGAGAACCAGGACGGCGACAAGCCGCGGACCGTGCGCGAGCGGCTCGAGCAGCATCGGCAGAACCCGGCGTGCATCGGTTGCCACGGCGTCATGGACCCGCTCGGGTTCGCGCTCGAGAATTTCGACGCGGTCGGCGCGTGGCGCGAGCTCGACCAGGAGACGGCCACGCGCATCGACGCGTCCGGTCAGCTCGGTGACGGCAGGAAGGTCAACGGGCCCGTCGCGCTGCGCGAGGCGCTGCTGACGGATCCGCCGCAGTTCGTCCAGACGCTGACGGTCAAGCTGCTCGCATACGCGCTCGGCCGCGGCGTCGAGTATTACGATATGCCGGTCGTGCGCCGGATCGTGCGCGACGCGAAGCGGCAGAACTACCGCTTCTCGGCGCTGCTGGCCGGCATCGCGACCAGCGAGCCGTTCCGTTTCAGCACCGCGCCGGCGGCCGAAAATGCGGTCGACACCCAGGCGGCGGCGAAGTAGGGGAGAGACGCGATGTTCGTGACGAAGAAACATCTCTCGCGGCGTACGGTGCTGCGCGGCATGGGCGTCGGCCTGGCGCTGCCGCTGCTGGACGCGATGGTCCCCGCGCTCGCGGCCAAGTCGCCACCGCCGGTGCCGCGGCTCGGCTTCATCTATTTCCCGCACGGCGCGATCATGAGCAAGTGGACGCCGGAGGCCGAGGGCAAGGCCTTCGAGCTCATGCCGCTGCTGGCGCCGCTGGCACCGTTCAAGCAACAGCTCACGATCGTCAGCGGGCTCGAGAACAAGCACGCGTCGGGGCCTACGCACGCCATCACGCCTGGCACGTGGCTGTCGGGGGTGTCGCCGCGCATCAGCCACGACCCGTACGGCGGCGTGACGGCCGACCAGATCGCGGCCGAGCACATCGGCCAGGACACCGCGCTGCCTTCGCTCGAGGTGTCGACGGAGGAGGCCGTCGGCGGCGGCGCATGCGACCGCAACTACGGCTGCAGCTACGGGGCCACGATCTCCTTCCGCACGCCCACCACGCCGCTGCCGATGGAATTCAATCCGCGCAAGCTGTTCCAGCGCCTGTTCGGGCAGGGCGATACGCCCGAGGAGCGCAAGCTCCTGGCGGTGCAGTACTCGAGCATCCTCGACATGATCGCCGACAAGGCCGGTGCGCTGAAGAGAGTGGTCGGCGCATCGGATCGCGCCATGCTCGACGACTATCTCGAGAGCGTGCGCGAGATAGAGCGGCGCGTGCAGAAGATGGAGGCCAACGATCTTTCGCATCTGCACCTGCCGGACGCGCCGGTCGGCATACCGACCAGCTTCGACGAGCAGATGAACCTGATGTTCGATACGGTCGCGCTTGCCTGGCAGGCCAACCTCACGCGCATCACCACGTTCATGATGGCCGCGGAGGTCAGCAACATGACCTACAACCACGTGAACGTGCCGGACGCGTTCCACGCGCTGTCGCATCATCAGAACAACGCCGCCAAGCTCGAGCGGCTGGCGCGTGTGCAGACGTATCACACGACGGCGTTCGCGCGGTTCGTCAAGAAGCTGGCCGAGATGCCGGACGGGGACGGCTCCATGCTCGATCACTCGATCCTCGTGTACGGCAGCAACATGAGTAACAGCAACGCGCACGACCATTTCCCGCTGCCGATGGCGCTGATAGGCGGCGGCTGCGGCAAGCTCAAGGGCGGCCAGCATCTGCGCTACCCGGACCGTACACCGGTCTCGAATCTGCTGCTGACCGTGCTGCACCGCGCCGGCGTGCCGGTGGAGTCGCTCGGCGACAGTACGGGCGAGATCGCGGAGGTCTGACGATGCGTGCGGGCGTGCTGGCGGGCTTCATCGCCGCCGCGAGCGCGGCCGGCGCGGCGTTCGCGCAGGATGCACTCGTCGCGGCGGCACGCAACGGCAACCATGCCGCCGCGCTCGCAGCGCTCTCCGAGCGTGCGGACCCCAATCAGACCGAGCCCGACGGCACGACGCCGCTGCACTGGGCCGTGCACAACGGCGACGCGGAGCTGGTCGCGAAGCTGATCGCGGCCGGCGCGAACGTCAACGCGACCAACGACTACGGCGCCTCGCCGATGTCCGAGGCGGCGGTCGCCGCCGACGTGAACGTGCTGAAGGCGCTGCTCGCGGCCGGCGCAAACGTCGAATCGGCGAACGCGGACGGGCAGACGGCGCTGATGGTCGTGGCGCGCGGCGGCAACGTGGCCGCGGCCGAGCTGCTGATTGCGCATGGCGCGAACGTGAACGCGCGCGAGCAGCGCAAGGGCCAGACCGCGCTGATGTGGGCCGTGGCGCAGAGCAAGCCGGCCATGGTTGCGTTGCTGCTGAAGCACGGCGCGGACCCCGAAGCGCGCTCGAACGTGAATCATTGGGAGCGCGTCGTCACGGCAGAGCCGCGCCAGAAGAACCTCGCGAGCGGCGGCTTCACGCCGCTGCTGTATGCCGCGCGCCAGGGGTGTCTCGAGTGTGCGAAGTCGCTGGTCGAAGCCGGTGCGGCCGTCGACCGCACGGACCCCGACGGCGTGACGCCCCTGTTGAGCGCACTGCTGAACGCGCATTTCGATACGGCGAAGTATCTGCTGGAGAAAGGCGCGAATCCGAACAAGTGGGACTGGTGGGGGCGCACGCCGCTGTATCTCGCCGTGGACTACAACACGCTGCCGCACGGCGGACGCCCGGATCACCTGTCGCTCGATGCCACGACGAGCACCGCGATGATCGACCTGCTGCTCGCCGCGGGCGCGAACCCGAACGCGCAGCTGAAGCTGTTTCCGCCGTACCGCAGCCTGCGCATGGACCGCGGCGCCGACACGATCCTCGACATCGGCACGACGCCGCTGTTGCGCGCGGCGCGCGGCGCGGATCTCGTGGCCATCGAGCGGCTCGTGGGCAAGGGCGCGCTGCTCGATCTGCCGCAGCAGGCCGGCATCACGCCGCTGATGGCGGCCGTGGGTGCCGGGGCGTCGCCGATCGACACGCGCGGCAAGTTCCGCACCGAGCCCGAAGCGCTGGCCACGGCCGAGGCTTTGCTCGCGGCCGGCGCCGGCATCGACGTCCGGGACGCGAACGGGCGCACGGCGCTGCACTACGCGGCAGCCGCGGGCTACACGGATGTCGCGAAGCTGCTGGTCGATCGGGGGGCGGACGTGAACGCCAAGGATGTGGACGGCGTCACACCGGCGGAGGCCGCGCTCGGCAAGCTGCGCGGCCGGGGCCGTGGCGGCGCCACGGCGCATCCGAAGACCGCGGAGCTGCTGCAGGGCCTGATGGCGGCGCAGACGCGCTGACGGCTATCAATTTTTCGCGCTTCCTGCCGATAAACCCGGTTGGGTGCTATTGGATCTTCGTCTATGGCAGGCGCAGCCGCGGACCAGCAGTGGAAGGACAAGTATCGCGACCTCGTTCGCGACTATGAAGCGCGCGAGCGGGAGTGGTCGGCGCTCGAGCACGCGCTGCGCTCGGCGGCCGGCAAGCTGGCGTTCGCCGCCATGGGGCAGAACGCGGAGCTCGACAAGGCCGTAGAGAGCGTCGTCGCGACGCTGCGCGCCGACGTCTCCGCCGCGAAGCTGGACGCGAGCATGAGCGGGCTCGTGCGCGCACTGCAGCTGCCGAAGGCGGAGCCGGCGCACGCCGCTGCTCCGACCGCCGCACCGTCCGTCGCCACCGCGGCGCCGTCGGTCGATCTGCGCTCGCTGCTGCGCGGCCTGCTCGAGGCTCTGGCGCGCAATCCGGCGCTGGCCGAAGCGGTCGGCAAGCTCGAGCGGCGTCTGGACCACGGCGTCGACCCGGCCGCCTCTGCGTCCTATCTGCGCGAAGTGGCCGACGCCGTGGCCGGAGTCGTGGCCGACCTGCAGCGCCAGCGCCACGAGCTCGAGGAGTTCCTGGAGCAGGTGACGCGGCAGCTCGCCGGGTTCGAGGACTGGACCGCGTGGCACGAAGGCGCCGCGCAGAGCCGTCAGGCCGATACGCTGGGCCTCGAGCACACCGTGACGGCGCAAATGCACGGCCTGACCCGGGAGGTCGAGGAATCCCACGATCTGGCCGCGCTGAAAGTCAAAGTGCAGTCGCGGCTCGATACGGTTGCGCAGCAACTGCTGACGTTTCGCGAGAGCGAGGCGCGGCGGCTCGCCGAGAGCGAGCGGCGCACGCACGAGCTCAAGCGCGAGGTCGTGAAGCTCAAGACCCGCACGACGGAGCTGATCCGCCTGTGCGCCGACCAGGAGAGCCGGCTCATGCTGGATTCGCTGACCGGCGTGCACAGCCGCTACGCGTACGAGGAGCGCCTCGAAGAGGAATATCAGCGCTGGCAGCGGCACGGCCAGCCGCTGACGTACTCGATCTGGGACGTGGACCTCTTCAAGCGCATCAACGATACCTGCGGCCACGATGCAGGCGACCGGCTGCTGCGCGGCGTGGCCGACATCCTGGGGCGGCACAAGCGCGTCGAGGACTTCCTGGCGCGCATCGGTGGGGAGGAGTTCGTGCTGCTGCTGCCGATGACCGGCCTCGACGCGGCCAAGGGCGTCGCCGAAAAGCTGCGCGCGGCCGTGGAGGCGACGGACTTCAGGCATCACGGCCAGCACGTGCCCGTGACGATCTCGTGCGGACTGACCGAGTTTCGCGCGGGCGACACGCCGACGGCCGTGTACGAGCGTGCGGACCAGGCGCTGTACCAGGCGAAGCAGCAGGGCCGCAACCGCTGCGTCACGGCCTGACGCTGCTTCGCGAGCTGCTCGACGACGGGGATGATCCGGCCAAAGCCGAACGCTGATGCCACCACATCAACGCCGCGAAGCGGTCGTTCGCCGCCCTTTGCCAATGGGCGGCACGGCCGACCGGAGTCATCGTTCCTGGCTTTCGGTGTCATCTCCTTTCGCCTTCAAATTCGCCAAAGCCTCTTCGACGAAGGCAAGCACTTCGAATTTCTGTGAAACGTCCGGATCGGACCGTGCATCGTCCATCATCGCTTTCAGTTTTGGTTTCAGGCCTGTCAGCGCCGACGGCGCACTGTTCTTCAGACGCTTGCCTGTTGCACGAAAGCGCCGTGCGAAATCCATCGCCGCCGCGGTGGTCGCATCTCCTGACGTCATCAGGGTCCTGGCCTCTTCCAGCAGTTGTGTCATGGCCTTCATCGACTTCTTCACATCGTCGGGCTGAGCGGACGCTCCTTTCTTTACTTCCTCGAGGCTGGCTTGTTCTTGTGGCGTAAGGTGCTTCAGTCTGAAAGGGGTCAGTATTTCATTCAGTTCTTCGGCGGTTGATGGTTTCGTCATGGCCGTCTCGTGAGTCAGGGTTGCGAGATCATCGACAGAAAGAACATCGCCGGCGGCTAACTTGGTTCGGGCTTTCCGGATCAGTGCAAGAGCACGGGTAATACGCTCACGCTCCTTCGCCAGGACTCGTTCCTGAGCGGCCAGGATGGGGTCCAATGCGTCCGCGCCGGCCAGAAGTCTGCCAATTTGCCCCAGGGACAGGCCGAGGCGCTTCAGGGCGAGTATCTGGTGTAGGCGAGCGATCTGATCCGATCCATAAACGCGCCAAGGCGTGCCCGTACTTCCATTGGCCGTACGCAATGGCTTCAGCAGTCCGTGCTGCTCATAAAGGCGCAGCGCCTTGATGCTGATGCCGAAGCGTCTTGCGGTTTCGGCGGGGCTGAGATGGATGTCCATGATTGGCCTATTCTGCCGGTCGTCCCCAGGGGACGGGTCAAACGTCTTGCAGCTTACCGAGCTACCGAAGGCCCTGCGCTCGCGCTCGATGCGGCGCGCCGGCTCGCATGCGACGCGACGCCCGCGGGTCTCGTCGAAGACGCCGATCGCGAGCCTCGAACGGCCGGCCTGTTGAAGAAAACGGCGCGCGATGTTTCCGCGGAAACATCCCGCCACGCGAGCCGGCGAATTCCCTGAGCTTCGAGGAGACGCTGCGGCTCCACGCGCTGAATCACGAAGCCGGCTGCGGGATCACGCCGAAGACGAGTCGATGCCGGAGCCTCGGCGAGCGCATGGACTACGGCTGGGCGATCGAAGGCATGCAGGTTTCCGAGCAACGCGCCGGACGCGTGTCACCTTGGGCGGCCACCCGCCCCGCGGCGCTGCCAAAGCCCACGCCGTTCTGGCAGACTCGAGCGACTCCGGGGGAAGAACAACGATGTCGCACCGCCTCGCGTGTCTCGCTCGATGGATGGCGCTGACTAGCGGATTGGTCGCCGTAGCGAGCGCCGCGGCGCAGTCCAGTGCGGCGCTCGACGCACGTATCGACGCACTCGAAGCTGAGGTCACGGCCGCCGAAGACCTGAGCGCACTGAAGCGCCTGCAGCGCGAGTACGGCTACTACGTCGACAAGGGCATGTGGGAGGACGTCGCGGATCTCTACGCCGACGACGCCGTCGCCAATTACCCCGCCGGCACCTACATCGGCAAGGAGAGCATCCGCAAGCACCTCTACATGAACGTGGGCGGCGGCCAGGTCGGCGACAATGGCCTTCCCGACAATCGCCTCTATAACCACATGAACATCCAGCCCGTGGTGCACCTCGAGCCGGGAGGGCGCACGGCGAAAGGCCGGTGGCGCGCGTTCGCGATGTTCGGCAGCTACGGCGGCGGCGCCACGTGGGCCGAAGGCGTCTACGAGATGACGTACGTGAAGGATCACGGCGTCTGGAAGATCGGCAACTTCGACTACCACTCGGGCTTCGGCGCGCCGTACGCCACGGGCTGGGTGCCGCCGGCGCCGCGGCCACCGGGCTCGGCAGGCGGTGGTGGCGGCGGCCGCCTGCGCAACCTGCCGTATCCGCCGGACCGCCCGCGCGAGGAAACGTGCCCCGGGTTTCCGGCCGCGTGCGTCGGCCCGTTCCACTACACGAATCCCGGCGTCACGGGCGCGGGCCACGTGTGGACCACCATCGATCTGCCCGCGCCGACGGGACGCAGGCCCGCGGCCAGCGCGCGCGCCCTGGCGCTCGCGCAGCGCGCGCAGCGACTCGCGGACGAGCAGGAGATCGAGAACCTGCAGAAGATCTACGGCTACTACTTCGACCGGCGCCTATGGGACGACGTGGCCGATCTCTTCGCCGCCGACGGCACGATCGAGATGGGGCAGCAGGGCGTGTACGTGGGCAAGGCGCGCGTGCGCCAGTTCCTGAATCTGCTGGGACCGCCCGGCATCGGCGACGGCGAGGTCAACGATCACGTGCAGCTGCAGGTCGTCGTGGACATGGCTCCCGACGGGCGCACGGCGAAGGCCCGCAGCCGCGACCTGAACATGACGGGCAAGCTCAATGAGCACGGGGAGTGGAGCGAAGGCGTCTACGAGAATACGTTCGTGAAGGAAGACGGCGTGTGGAAGCTGAAAGACCTGCGCTACTTCCCCACGTTCATCACGGACTACGACCAGGGCTGGGGCAAGGACGCGAAGCCCGCGCCCGGCGTCAGCCAGGAGCTGCCGCCCGACCGCCCTCCGACCAGCGTGTACGCGATCTATCCGAAGGCGCACATCCCGCCGTATCACTACGACAATCCCGTGACCCACG
>DASZSB010000177.1:0-10591 GCA_035548835.1 Gammaproteobacteria bacterium
CGAGGACGTCACGTACGCCGGCGCCGACCCGCCCTATCACACCGCCAACTCCACGATCACGTCGCCTTCCGAGCTCATGGCCGTCAGCGGATTCACGCGCGACATCTACACGCGGCTCGCGCCGTACGTGGCGGCGTTGCCGATCGGCACGAAGCTCAACGTGAACACCGCGTCCGCCGTCGTGCTCGCCTCGTTGTCCGACGATATCGACATCTCGATGGCCGAGAGTCTCGTGCAGGAACGCAACAACGGCCCGTTCACCGACATCGACAAGACGTTCGAAGGGCTCGTGGATCCGCAGGTGCTGAAGACGCTCGATGGCGTGAGCCAGCACTTCTTGTTGACCGCAACAGTCACGCTCGGTACAAATCAGCTCACGATGCGGTCGGTCTTGCAGCGCGACGCGAGCGGCATCACCCGCGCGTTGTTCCGGAGTCTGGGAGTCGAGTAGCTTGGCTGAGACAGTGTTCGTCCGCTTGATCGACGGCGGGGGCGCCGAATGGGCGCCTTTCGACGCGACGGGCGCTCTCGCTGGCGAGCCCGGGCGTGGGCCGCTGGCGTCGGTCGCCGGGGCGCTCGCCGGCCGGCGGTGCTCCGTGCTGGTGCCGGCCGTCGACGTCACGAGTGCCTTGGTCGACCTGCCCGTTGCGAGTCAGGCGCGCCTGCGCCAGATCGTGCCCTTCTCGCTCGAGGAATCCCTGGCCGACGATGTCGAGCAACTGGCGTTCGCGATCGGTGCGCGGCGCGAATCCGGAGCCACGCCCGTTGCAGTGACGGCGAAGCAGCGCATGAATGCATGGCTCGAGCAGCTGCGCGGCGTCGGTATCGTTCCGCAGGCATTGTTCTCCGAGGCCGACGGAGTCCCGGACGTGCCCGGCACGCTGGTGCTGCTGCTCGAGGGCGATCGCATCTATGGCCGGGCGCCGGACCGCGCACCGTTCGTGCTCGAAGGCCTCTCGCTGCGGCAGGCGCTCGACTCTGCCCGCGGCACGGGCGAGGAGCCGCAACGCCCGCATCTGCTCGTGTACGCCTCTGCGGCGCAGGCGGACCAGGCTCGCCGCGCCCTCGCGGCGACCGGCGAGGAGTTCGCCGGGGTCGACGTCAAGGTCGCGGCGGAGGGCGTCTTCGCGCATCTCGCGGCCACGCTCGCGCAGCGCGCGGGCACCAATCTCCTGCAGGGCGTGTATGCGCCGAAGTCGAACCTGGCGGCATACGCGCGCCCGTGGCGATTCGCCGCCGCCTTGCTGATCGCCGCGCTGGTTCTGTCGCTCGTGGCGCAGGCCGCGCAGTTCTTCCAGCTGCGCCGCTCGGATGAGGCGCTCGGTCAGATCGTGGCGGCGAGCTGCCAGCGCGCCGTGGGTGATGCGCGGCCGTCGGCGTGTCAGCGCGAGGTTCAGCAGCGCCTCGGTGCGAGTGCGACAGGCGCGGGCGGCGAGGATTTTCTCTCGACGCTGGCGGCGGTCGCGGCGGCGCGCAACGCGTCCATGCACATCGACGCGCTGAGCTACCGGAATCGCACGATGGACCTGCAGCTCATGGCCGCGAGCGTGCCGGCGCTAGACGAGTTCGCGCGCGGACTGGCGCAGACGAAGCGCTTCAACGCGCAGATCGAGGCGGCCAATCAGAAGGACTCCGGGACCGAGGGCCGTATCAAGATCGTCGGTGTGAATCCATGAAGGCCTGGCTCGCGAATCTGCAGCCACGCGAGCGCCGCATCCTCGTCGTCGGCGCCGTCATCGCGCTCGCGATCGTGCTCTGGGCCGGCGTGCTTCGGCCGTTGCGCGTGCAATCCACCGCGCTGAAGGCCTCCGTCGAGTCGAAGCAGCGACTGCTGGCGGATCTCGGCCGCATCGAGGGGACGGCCGCCGCCCGGCCGACGGGTGGCGTGCAGGGGGCCGAGCAGACATTGGTCGTCGTCGTCGACAGCACGGCGCAGGCGCACGGCCTGCGCCTCGCGCGGTCACGGCCGAGCGGTCCCAACGGGGTCGAAGTCGCGTTCCAGGGCGTGCCGTTCGACACGCTCGTCGCCTGGCTCATGACGCTGCACGGCAATTACGCCGTCGACGTGGAGTCGGCTTCGCTGAGCACTGCCCGTCAGCAAGGGCTCGTGAACGGCCAGCTCGGCTTGCGCAGGCTCTGAAGTGACACGTCACTGGTGGTGGCTCGCACTCGGAGTCGGCGCCTATCTGGCGTTCACGCTGAGCTCCTTTCCGGCCGGCACGGCCGTGCGCTGGTTCGCGCCGCCGGGTGTGGCTCTGAACGGCATCCAGGGCACCGTCTGGGCGGGGGGCGCACAGGGAGGATCGATCGGTGGCCACCCCGTTCAGGACGTGCGCTGGCGGCTGCGCCCGTGGGCGCTGCTGACCGGAGCGGTAGGTGCCAACGTCGAGGCGCGGCTCGCGGACGGGTTCGTCAGCACGGCGGTCACGGCATCGCAAGGCCGCGTGCGGTTCACCGATCTGCGCGGTGGCACGTCGCTCGCCACGCTGGCGACGGTGTTGCCCGTTCGCGGCGTGCGCGGCCAGGTCAGCGTCGCGATGCCGGCCGTAGAGATCGAGAACGGCTGGCCCTCGCGCGTGCAGGGCGAGCTCAAGCTCGCGGCCCTCGAAGTCGCGCCGTTCATGCCGAGCGGCAGCAACAACATGATCGGGATCGGCGACTACACCGTGACGTTCGGCGAGGCTCCGCCACGCAGTATTGCCGCGCGCTTCATCGACAATGGCGGCCCGCTCGAGGTCGCGGGCACGCTGCTCGTCAACGCGTCGCGCGAGTACACCCTCGACGCGCTGATCAAGCCGCGCGCTGGCGCTCCCGACGCCCTGGTCGAAGGCCTGAAGGTCATGACCAGCGACCCGAACGCGGAAGGCCGCCGCAGGCTTACGCTCACCGGTTCGCTGTAGTCGCGGGCCAGCTGCGGAATTCCGCGAGCAGCGGGAAATACAGCCCGAGGTGAATCGGGCGTGTATCGACCGCCGCCAGGGCGCGTGCATAACGCTCGAGCTGCGGCCGGTAGCGCTCGACCTCCGAGTCCAGGAACGCGGCGAGATCGCCTCCTTCGTGCTGGCTCGTCTTGAAGTCGACGATCCAGCGTTTGCCGTCTGCGACGAACGTGCGGTCGAGCCGCAGGTGCTCGAGCAGCTCGCCGTTGCGAATCGTGAGCTTGAATTCACTCTGGGCCTCGGCGTGTGCGCCGAGCACCCAGCGGCCCAGCGGATCTTCGATCGCGCGCGTCAGCGCCGCCACTACGCGGTCCGTCGCCTGCCCCGCTTCGGCCGGCTCGACGCCGAGCAGCAGCAGCTCGCGAGTGAACGCGGGCATCAGCGTCCGCACCCTTGCGGCGGTCCATGTCCCGACGCCGGTGTCGGCGAAGCGCTGCAGCTGCCTGTGCACGACCGTGCCGACGTGGACGGCGGCTTGCCCCGCCCACGCGAACTCCGGTTGCGTCACCCCGATCTGCGGTGCGGCATCCGCCGTCGCGACGTCGGGCGCGCGACGCAGAGCGAGACGGCGCAGTCCCGGAGTCACGGCCAAGGGTCCGGCGCCGCCGCCCTCCGTGGCCGGTGGCGCTTCGGCCGCGGCTGCCTGCACGCCGAGTGCGGGCCAGACGTGCGCGAGCATGGTTCCCGTCTTCGGTCCGGCGAATTCGGGAGGTTGCTGCCAGACCAGATACAGGCGCTCGCGCGCACGCGTCGTGGCCACGTACAGCAGGCGTGCGCGCTCGGCGAGGTCCCGCGCGCGCTCGGCGCTGCGCACGAAATCCGTCAGACGCGCGCCCGTGTCGTCGCCCGGAAGTGCGGCGGGTACCACGAGCAGATCCTCGGTGCCATCGCCGGCCACGCGGTTCAGCCATTGCAGAGCCCTGGGATCGTCGGGGCGAGGCTCGCGGGCGAGCCCGAGCAGCACGACCGTGTCGAACTCGAGACCCTTCGCACGGTGCATGGTCATGATCTCGATGCCCTGCTCGCGAGGTGGATCGGCTTGCGGTTGCACGCTCCTCAGCAACGAGTGCAGGTCCGCCGGATCGGCGAGATCGCCGTCGCGCTCGGCATTCGCAAGCAGCGCGAAGAACTGATCCGCGGCGTGCAGGTCGGCGTCGTCGTCGAGACAGTCGGGGCCATCGAGGTCGCGCCAGGTGAGCTCGACCCAGCGCGCGAGCGCGGACCCGTCACGGCGCTCGAGGGCGCGGCCGAACACGGCGACGAACGCAGCGAGGCGCGCGCGACCGTCCTCGCTCAGCCGGGCCAGGCGGTCGGGCGCCTGCCACAGATCGACGATCGGCGCGTCGGTATCGCCGCAGAGCGCCTCGAGATCCCCCCACGACAGACCGCACCACGGCGCCCGCAGCGCCGCGAGCCACGCGATCCGGTCGCCGGGATGCAGCAGCGCTCGTGTGAGACCTGCGAGGTCCTGCGCCACCTGCTGCTCCTCGAGCGTGTCGATCTCGACGGCGTGCACGGGCCAGCCACGCGCGCGCAGGCGTTCGCGCAACCCTGTCAGATGCGTGCGGCTCTGCACGAGGACGGCCATCGACTGATCGGGATCGCGCGCGCGCTCCGCGGCCAGGATGTCGACTACCCTCTCCGCCTCCGCGTGCACGGCCGCCGAGACGACCGGTGTCACGCGCACGAATTGCCCGGCGGCAGCCGCGCGCACGGCGCTGCTCGGGCGGAACGCGGCCATGCCGGTCGCGAGCTGGTCCTCTGCGGGGAACACGCGCGCGAAGACGGAGTTGACCCAGTCGACGACCTCGGGCGCGCTGCGGAAATTGTTGGTGAGTGTGAGACTCCGCAGGGCGACGTGACCGATGCCGCGCTGCTTCGCGCGCAGGAACAGAGACATGTCGGCATCGCGGAAGCGATAGATCGATTGCATCGGGTCGCCGACCAGAAACAGAGTGCGGCCGTCGTCCCGCTGCCAGCCCGCGGTCAGCAGCTCGAGCAGTCGCAGCTGCGACTGCGACGTGTCCTGGAACTCGTCGACGAGGATGTGCTGGATCCGTCGGTCGAGCGCGAGCAGCAGGTCGGAGGGCGCGTCGACCTGGCCGAGTGCGCGTCGAGCCGCCAGCGCCAGCTCGGTGAAATCGACGGTGCGCCGCTCCGCGAACAGCACCTTGAGCTCCGCGACGAGATGCAGCAGAACGCGACGCAGCGCGGCGAGGTTGCGCCACTGCGGTTCGGTATAGCGGCTCGCCGGCAGTGCCGGCACGCCCGCCAGCGCGTGGCGGAATGCGTCCTCCGCACGCAGCCCGTCCAACAGCTCGCGGCAGCGGTCGCGCGCCGCAGCGTGCTCGGGCCCGAAGCCTTCGGGCTTTGCGATTCGCTTGCGCCACTCCCCTTCGCGAGTCAGCAGCAGCGCCGCGACACCGCGCCACGCCGCCAGGGCGAGGGGGCCGTCGCGCGGTGGGCGGTCGAGGGCGAGCCAGGGTTCGAGCTCGGCGCGCAGCGTGTCTCCTGCGAACGTTGCCGCGTGGCGCAGCAACGGCGCGAGCGCCGGCAGCAGCGCCACGGGACACAGGGCCGCAACGGCCGCGAGCTCGTCGTCGACGAGCCTTTGCAGTGCGGCCTCGAGCGCCGGGCGCGGCTCCGTCGCGGAGTCGCCGCCGAGGTGCGTGAGCCACTGGTCCCGCCGTGCCAGCAGCGCGGCGAGCATGCGCGAGAGCCTGTCGGCGTCGTTCTCCACGCCGCGCAGCAGAATCCGCAGATCGCGCGCGAACGTTGCGTCGTCGCCGGCGATGGCAGCTACCGTGCGGCGTGCGGCCTCGCGGTGGTAGTCGTCGGGTTTGTCGACGATGCGTGCCGCGGCCACGCCGTCCGCGAGCACGGGCAGCTGCTGCGCTAGCCACACGTTGAACGCATCCAGCGTGTCGACGCGCAGGCGTTGCGGCTGGCGCAGCAGCGTCCAGTCGAGCGCCGCGTCGCGCTCGACGACCACGCGCGCGAGCTGCAGCGTGGTCCGTTCGTGCGCGTGTGCGCCGGCGGCACCGTCGGCGGCGGCACGCAGCGCCTTCTGCACGCGGCGGCGCATCTCCGCGGCGGCCTTGCGCGTGAACGTGATAGCGACGACCTGCTCGGGTTGCTGCACCGTGGCGAGCAGCGCGAGGTAACGCTGGATCAGGAGCTCCGTCTTGCCCGATCCCGCGGGTGCCTGGACGATGAACGACCGCGAAGGATCGAGCGCAGCGGCCCTGGCGGCGGCGTCCGTCATGGCCTCACCACTCACGGGCGGCGCCTCGGGCCAACGCTGCGAGCTCCGCGCTGCGCGTCAGGGGTGCGTAGGCTCCGTCGTGCTCCGGCGAATCGTCGAGGAACACGCGCGTATCGCCGGCCGCGAACTCCCGTGCGAGCTCCTCGAGCTGCGCGCGCCACTGCGCCACCTGCGCGGGCCAGTCTGCGGCAAGGCGCGCGGAGCGGCCGCGGAACGCATCCGGCGGCCACACTCCCGAGTAGCTCGTGCCGTCCGGGCGCACGCGTGCGATGACGGCGGCGCCGAGCGTGTCCGCCGCCTGGATGGCGTACAGCGGTACCTGTGCCTCCCTCAGCCGCGGCGCGAACCAGTCGGCGCTCGTGGCGCGGTCGCCCGTCTTGTAGTCGATCACGGCTACCGTGCCATCGGCGAGACGGTCCAGCCGGTCGATCCGCACCTGGAGCGTCCACCGATCGAGGTGCACGGTCCTGCGCTGCTCCACGGCCATGACCTCGAAGGGGGCGCGTGCGCGCTCGGCATCGAGCCAGGCCGCAAGCAACGCCATCAGCTGCTCGACCTCGAGGTCGTACAACGCCCGCAGTGGGCGCCGCGCGCTTGCGAACACGTCGTTCAGCCCGCGTTCCGCCGCGCGCGCGACGTCGCCCTCCGACGTCGCCGACAGCGCGGCCTGCGCAGGCAGGTGCTCGAGCAGTTGCTCCAGGGCGCGGTGGACCGCGATGCCCCGCAGCCGATTCGAGAGCCCGAAGCCGATCGGCTCGAGCGGCCGCGCACGCAGGCGATAACGGCAGAACGCGAGCAGCGGGTTGCCCGCCTGCCGGTTCAGCATGCTGGCGCCGCCCGGCAGGTTCGTGCCGGAAAATGCCGGCGGCGGATCCGGCACGGTGTGCCGCGTGCGCCGCGGGCCCGTTGCGCAGGCGACGTCAAGGGGCTCCACAAGGTCCTTCGTCGCGAGCGGCCAGGCGCGGATGGCGGGGCTCGGCTCGGTTTCGTAGTCGTAGACGCGCGCGGGCCAGCTCACGATGAGGTCCGGAACGCGACGCACGAGGCGCTCGAGCGCGCGCGCCGAGCGGTCGCGTGCGTCCTGCGGGGTCGATCGCGGCATCCCGTGCGCCCGTTGCAGTGCCCTCGGCAACAGCGGATTGCCGTGCGGAGCCTCGGGCCAGAAGGCATCGGTGAATCCCGTCGCCCACGCCGCCGCGTAGCCCGGCCCCACCTGCTCGATGCGGCTCAGCAGATGCACGCCGCGTACCGGCGCCGGCGCGGGCGCCGGGCTCGCGAGGATGCTCTCGAGCTCGAACAGTGCTGCGTCGATCGAAAGCTCGCCGAGTACGGGTGTCAGGCGTGCGAGCTCGTCCAGCGCCGATTGCCAGCCGAGCAGGCGTGGACCCGTCGGCGGCGGTGTCCAGCCGAGCTCGATCAGACACCGGCTCCAGAGGTGTGCCCACCGGCCGGGCGTGGCGCGTCGCGTTGCACCGACCACGGCGAGCGCTGCCCGGATCTGCTGTCCGGACAGCGGCAGCTTCTGGTCGAGCAGAGCGGCGAGCCCACATTGTCGGTACGCGGTTGCAAACGACGTCTGGGAGCGCAGCTCCGTGCGCAGCTGCGTTTCGAGCAGCGCGCGCCCCGCCCGCTCGGCCGGTGACGCGGCGAAGGCGCGGCTACGCAGCCAACCGCCGAAGGCCGTGCAAGGTGTGCCGGGCGCCAACAGAGTCAGCGCATTGAACGCCGCACCGAGTGTTGCGTCGGTGCCGAGCGCCGCGCCGCCGTTCCACACGGGCAGGCCGCGGTCCGGCCCGAGGATCGCGGCGGCGACGCGTTCGACCTCGGCGCGCCGCTCTGCGAGACCCGCGACGACGACGGCGACTCGCGCCGTGGGGTTCGCGTCCAGCTTGCTGCGTGCCCAGGTCAGCGCGGCGCGCAGCTCGTCGACGGTATCGGCGAGCCGCACCGTTCTCTGCCGTGGCTGCGCGGCCGCCGGCGCCTCCTGGTGCCCGACGCCAATGCCGCTCGCTGCGAGCCGGGCGAGCAAGGCCTCGCGGGCCGGATGGGACTCCTCGAGGTCCGTCAGCAGAACCGGCGGTGCCGTCGGTGGCAGCGAAGTCGCGAGGCGCGTTTCGAGCTCCACCCGATCCACCCAGCCGTGAGCCTCGAGTCGCTCGCGGTAGCTCCGGCACCAGCCGAGCAGCGCGCGGTAATCGAGCTGGCCCGCCCCGGCGCGCTCGCGCAGCGGGTCGATCTGCCAGCGATGCAGCAGCTCCCAGGCGGCCGCCGCCCAGGCGGCGACGCCCTCCTGCGCGATGAGCTCGCCGGCTTCGCTGGATTCGGCAATGACCCGGCGCCACAAGGCGTGCGACTGTCCGGGTGTCAGCGGCGGCGTCCGCGCTTCCGCGCCCGCGAGCCACAGGCTCTCGAGCCAGGCCGGGTAGGTCGCGATGTCGGGTGTGGCCCACGCAGCCACACCGCAGTCGATCTCTGCCGCGGCCAGATGCAATTCCCATTGCCGGGCCGACAGGCCATCGGCCACGACGATCGTCGGGCGCCGGCTCGCTGCGCCCGATCGTTCGTGATTCATGGACGGCGGGTCGTCAGGGTGCGGTCGTCAGGCGGTCTCGAGCTTCGGCGGTCGATCGGCGATCTGCGCGAGCACGTGCTCGATCCGCTGAAACACTTCTGCGAGGCGCGCCTCTTCAGGCAGCAACGTGATTCGGAAGTGGTCGCGGTCCGGCCCGTTGAAGCTGGATCCGGGAGCGATCAGCACGTGCTGCTGCTCGAGCAGTTCCATGGCGAACTGCTCGTCGTCGAAGCCCGGCAGCCGCTGTTTGTCCACGCCGATGAATGCATACATGGCGCCGCGGGGAGCCACGAGCTCGAGATACCGGCTCTTCTCTACGCCATCGAGGATGGCCTTGCGCGACTGATAGAGTCGGCCGCCCGGCGAGCAGAGCCGGCCGATGCTCTGGAATCCCCCGAGCGCCGTTTGCACGGCCCACTGTCCCGGCACGTTGCTGCACAGGCGCAGCGCCGCGAGCAGATCGAGCGCGCCGAGGTAGCGTTCCGACCGGTCAACGGTGCCGCTGAACGATACCCAGCCCACGCGGTAGCCGCACGCGCGGTAGACCTTCGACAGACCGCTGAACGTCGCGCACAGCGTGTCGGTGCAGAGCGTGGCCATCGGCACGAACTCGGCGCCGTCGTACAGCACCTGGTCGTAGATCTCGTCGCTCATGACGACGAGGTGATGGCGCTCCGCGATCCGCGCGAGCGCGGTCAGGCGCTCGCGGTCGTAGACGGCACCGGTCGGATTGTTGGGATTGATGACCACGAGCGCGCGCGTGCGCGGCGTGATCAACGCTTCGACCGCCTCGGGATCCGGGTTGAAGCCGTGTGACTCGGGGCACGGGTAATAGACGGCCTTGCCGCCGTTGAGCACCGTGGCGGCCGTCCACAGCGGATAGTCGGGGCTCGGAATCAGCACCTCGTCGCCGGGGTTCAGCAGCCCGCGCAGGGTGAGATCGATCAACTCGCTGACGCCGTTGCCGATGAACACGTGCTCGGCCGTGACGCCATCGACCCCGCGCGACTGCTGCTGCATCACGACGGCTTCGCGCGCCGGGAAGATGCCCTTCTGGTTCGAGTACGCCTCGGCCGACGGCAGGTTCTCGATCATCGCGAGACGCATCGTCTCGGGCGTCCGCAGACCGAACAGTCCGGGGTTGCCGATGTTCAGCTGGACGATCTCGTAGCCTTGCCGCTCGAGCTCGTGCGCACGGCGGGCGAGCCGGCCGCGGATCTCGTAGCGGACATTCTTGAGCTTGGTGCTCGCCTCGATCTCGTGGGAATGACGCAACACGAACGATTACCTTCCGAAGAATCAGGCTGGGTTCTTACCACGCCGCCGCCCGCGGGCCAAGGGCCGGGTTCGCGCGGGGCTTGCGGAGGTCGTCTAGGGCTCCGGGCCGGTCCGGATCGGCCGCTGCGGATCCCTGATCCACTCGCTCCACGAGCCGGCGTACAGCTGGCCGCCGTCGAGTCCCGCGACGGCCATTGCGAGCAGCAGGTGGCACGCGGTCACGCCCGACCCACACATCGCGATGAGCTGTTGCGGTGCGCGCCCGTCGAGCAGCTGCGTGAGGTCGCGGCGCAGGTCCGCCGCGGGGCGAAACGTGCCGCCCGCCGTCACGATGTTCGAGAATGGCCAGTTGCGGGCTCCTGGCACGTGACCCGCGACGGGATCGATCGGCTCCTGCTCGCCGCGATAACGCGGTGCACCGCGCGCGTCGACCAGGAGGTCCCCCGCCCTCTGCCTCGCCGGGAGGTCGGTCGTAGCGACGACCGCGGCGGCGGCGCGGGGCGACACCGGGTACCGGCGCGCCTGCACGCTCGGTGG
>DASZSB010000178.1:0-6956 GCA_035548835.1 Gammaproteobacteria bacterium
GTCGTCGCCGTCCTTCTGACGGCGACGGCCGGAGTACTTGCATCCGGGTTCGACGTCAATACGATGGGCAGCGTTGCATTCTTCGCGCTGCTCGCGTTTACGGCCCATCTGCTTGAGTATCACCGCCCTCGGGGCTCGACGGGAAATATCTCGTTCATCCCATACATGGCGGGCGTCGCAGTTGCGCCCTCGGCGGCCGCTGCCCTTGCGACCGCCTTGTCCGTTGCCGCCAGTGAAATCCTGCTGCGCAGAGCTCCGGTCAAAGCCGTCTTCAACGTTGCGCAGTACACCGCTTCGGTTGCTGTGGCGTCGATCGTGTACCTGTCGGCTGGCGGGTACCCGTTGTCGCTGACCACTGACCACTCGATCATTCCGTTCGCCGCCGCGTTCTTCAGCTACGTCGTCGCGAATACTGCATCGGTCAGCGGCGTGATCGCTGTCAGCGAACGCCGCAATGTACGCCAGGTTTGGAGGCAGATAGTTGGCGGCTCAGTGCTGTTTGATCTCTTTGCACTACCTGCTGTATACGGGTTTGCGTATGTATTTGCGGCGTACGGAGCGATGTGGACGCTTGCCGTCGCGCTGCCACTTTTTGGGATTCGGCAGCTTTACAAGGCGAATTACCAACTGGAACGTATCAACGAGGAACTGCTGCAGTTGATGGTCGCCGCGATCGAAGCGCGAGATCCGTACACTTCCGGTCACTCCCAGCGCGTCGCGACTTACTCACGCATTGTTGCGAACGCTGCGGGCGTGAGCGCGCGACATACTGAGCGGGTGTACACCGCCGCATTGCTGCACGACGTTGGCAAGATTCATGAAGAGTTTGCACCCATCCTGCGGAAGCCTGGCCGGCTCTCGGACGAGGAGTTCGCTGTGATGAAGTCGCACTCGGCGAAGGGTGCCGCACTCGTTGCACGCGTGAGTCAGTTTGCTGACATAGTTGCGGCGATCAGGGGGCATCACGAGGCCTGGAATGGATCCGGATACCCCGATGGCCTCGCCGGCGACAAGATACCGTACTGGGCACGTATCATTGCGGTCGCCGATACCATCGACGCGATGACCACAGATCGCCCCTACCGCGAAGGGCTCGACCCTGACACCGTCAGGACGGAACTTGCCGCACAAATCGGTCGGCAGTTTGATCCGCGCATCACAGCGGCACTTATCGATACGCGCGTTTGGCCGACGATGATGAGAGCGATCAATTCATTTCAGCCGGACCGCGCTGCAGCGCGTGTGGCGGTCGGGCGACTCACGCCGCGCCACTCTGCAGCGGTTGCGAGTCAACTCGCCCGCTAGATGCTCGCAAGCGCCGCGATATCGACGGGCAACGGAGACTGGTCTCGGCGCCATTCGTCGCGGTAGCGCCGAGCGTATTCTCCAGCTGCGGCACGATCGCCAAGTACGGTCAGCGCCATGACGTACGCTGACACATACGGGTCCTGGCGAAAGAAGCAACGAGAGCGTTCCAAGGCAACGCCGAGTCGCGTTGCCGACTCGCGCAGCTGGTCGAGCCGGCCTGCGATCGCGTGAATGCGACACTGAAGGCTCATGGATTCCAACGCCTCCCGTGCTGTAGTTGCCGGGCCGCCGGCCGCGAGTTCCTCGATGAGCTGGGCAGCTGCGTCATGGTCGCTCCGACTCAGCGCGAGATGAGCGCGCAGGAAGCCTTGGCTGCGCCTGAGATACGTGAGCGAAATACGTTGTGCCCAAGCTTCTGACTTATCAAGCCATGCTTCGGCCGTCTCGAAATGTCGTCGGTCGAGTTCAATCGTCGCACAGATGTCTGCAGAATGCGCTGCTTGTTCAGCGAGCTGATGTTGTGCGGCGATACGGTGTGCCTCGGTCGAGAGAGCAAGCGCACGGTCAAGATCACCTGCGGAGCGGCACGGATAGCATGCGAAGCGGAGGGCGCGCGTGAGTTCCTCGGGTCTGCCATCTCGCCTTCGCTGTTCCACCAACTCGGATGCCAAAGTGACAGCTGCGGTCAAGGAGCCCAGTTCAGTTTCATAGATGATGTCAACAAGTTGGCCGACAGGCATCGTCTCAGGGCTCGAACGCACGATATCGACCGCCAGCGAGTATGCCTTCGCCAGCACTTTGGCGTCGAACAGATTGGAGGCCGTTTGCGCAGCGATCAAGCATGCTCGAATACGGTGCAATGCTGGCGCGCTCGCCTCTACGCCGCAGCTAAGTGCGCGTTCAGCTGCGAAGTGCGGAGAGCGGCCCGTGCGCCAAAGTGCTTCGATCGCGAAGAGCTCGGCGTCATCGTGTGGAATAGCGACATCGGATACTGTGCTCTGGGCGATGGTTGGACCAACCGTGAGAATGTCGGCCCAGCGTCCTGCTTGGTGCAGCGCGCGCAAGTAGAGGGCTGTGCAGCGTGACTTGTCGGCCGGTTCGTGCGCGATGTTCCAGCCGTGCCTGCTGGTGGTCACCGCGTCATCGGTGAGCCCATTCGCGAGCTGATGCTCAGTGGCGTGGCACAGAAGACGAATTGCGCGGGCTCGTGCACCGCCCGCAATCAGGTGGCGAGCAGCGTCCGCGGCCAGGGCTGCCGAATGATCGATCTGCGACTCTTTCTCAAGGACTTCACCGCTGCGCAGTTCCAGTAAGGCGCGGGCGCTAGGCTTCGTGCTGGCGACAACCTGTTCCTGCCACAGGTCATGAAGAGCCAGTGAACCTGGCGTCCCGTCAATTCCCACGAGACCAAGGCCGTCGAGCTCCTCGACGGCTTCAAGCAGCTCGACTGTTCCCACCTCCAGCACCGCCGCCACGCGCGGAACGGTCGCGAACCTGCCGAGCACCGCACAGCAGTGCAGGACGCGCTGCGACGCCACGGTGAGCCGCGCGACACGTTCTTGCATCAGCGAACGCAGGCTCACGGGAAGCTGTTCCTGGCCCGTCACCGACCAGTGACCGGCCACCTCGCGGATGAACAACGGATTCCCGCCGGTGGCCGTGAAGGCCATCTGCGCCATCTCGGCATGCCGGCGCGCACCGGGCGCGAACGCATTGAACAGCTCGGCGGACTCGGCGGGGCCCAACGGACCGATCGTGCGGGTGGGAACGCGATCCGCGGGGAACGATTCGCGCAACACGGCGAACCGTGACTCCATGCGCGACGTCATCAGCCACAGGATCGGGAGCCGCTCCGCGCGCTCGACGCACCAGGCGAGCAGGCGCAGCGACGGCATGTCGATCCAGTGCAAGTCCTCCAGCACGACGATCAGCGGCCCCTCGTGGGCGACGGCGCCGAGCAGGTCGAGCGCGGCCATGCGGATGCGAGCCTGCACGGCCTCGGGTTCCTGCGACAGGCCGGCGAGGAGCTCCTCGCCCTCGTTCCGCACGCCGAGGAGACGCCGCAGCTGGGCGATGGACTCGGGCGCCGCCCCAAGCGCTCCGCCTGCCGCGAGCAAGCGGGGCAGCAGTTCGAGAAACACGCTCATCGGACGGTCGCCGTCGGTCGGCTGCAGTCGCGACACGGCGACCTGCCAGCCGCGCATCTCCGCGTACGCCGTGAACGCGCGCACGATCGCCGTCTTGCCGATGCCGGGCGGCCCGGCGAGCATCGCCGTGGCGGGCGACGTGGGGCCGACGGCGTCGCGCCGCGCGTTGAGCCACACGAGATCCTCGGCGCGGCCGATCAGAGGCGGTTCGCCCGAGCGCTGCAGGTGGAAATGCGGCTGTGCCGCGATCCGTCGCCGGAGAAGCCGGGCCTCGTTCCCGGCGCCCTCGCTATGGCCGCCGATCTCCCACAAATAGGTGTCGAGGATCCGCAGCGACTCGGCCTGCGCCCCGGCCATGGCGGTGGCCTCGGCGAGCGCGAGCGTGGCGTCTTCATTGAGCGGGTCGCACTGCAGGCAGATGCGCGCGACGTTCTCCACGTCTTCCCAGCGGCCCTCGTGACGGCCGGTTCCGATGTGGCGCTGGCACGCCAGGCGGATGCGGCCGGCGGCGTCGTCGCGGAGGCTCTCGAGCCAGGTGTCGAATGCTGCGCCAAGCGTGGGCCGGTAGCCCGGGAGGATCGCCCGCGGGGAGGGAATGTCGGCCACGCGCGCGCGCGCGGGCCAGTCCGGGTCGAACACCGCCAGCAGGTCGCAGCGGACCGATGATCGCGCGACGGTCATCTCGTCGCCGTGGACATCCAGCGTCACGCCGGCGCGACGCACGCGATACAGGAGCTGGCGCAGGGCATGACGCCGCGACCGGTCGTGCCCATCCGGCCAGAGCAGGTCGAGCAGTTCCTGCCGCGTCACGGGCGTGCCGGCGCGCAGCGAGAGGTACAGGAGCAGTCCGAAAAGGACCGCGGAATCCGGCTTCACGCGGGCACGGCCGAGCTGGATGTCGCACCGGCCCACGATGGACACACGAATCGGCAGGCGGCCCGCAGGCCGGCCGCCACGTGTACGCGGGCGGGGCGACATGCCGTCAATTGGATCGGGGGCCGTCACTCGGGCGTCACTTGGTGGGGGGACCATCGGGATTCTCCGCGCGGGGAGCCGCCTTCGCAAGCGCCATTCCGGCCACGGAACCGGTGGGGAAGTGACGTCCGGGTGACGCCCCGGCGGCACCGTGCCTGCGCACCCCCAAACCGGAGGCCGAAGTGGTGCAGGGAACGGGCAGGCGGCGCGAATACCCGGACACGGTGGCGCTGCGGTCAGGCGATCGCTACCTCGTCGTGCGCCTCGCGGAAATCGAGTGGGTCGAGGCGGACGGCAACTACACGCGGCTGCATGGGCACAAGCGCGTGCACGTGATGAGCCAGTCGCTCACGCGGCTCGAACACACGCTCCTCGACCCGCGGCTGTTCCAGCGCGTACATCGCTCGGCGATCGTGAACGTGCGTGCCGTCGCCGCTCTCGAACCGCTCGGCCACGGCGACATGCGCCTCCTGCTCGCCGGCGGGCACACCGTGCCGTGCAGCCGTCGCTACCGGAGCCGGCTGGCGCAGCGGCTCGTGTTTGCGCACTAGAAAGTCACCATGCGAGCGGCGCTCGAGTCCCGCCCGTCCGGTTCCTGATCCCGCCTGCGTCCTTCCGTGCTGCGCGCGGTGCATGTCGCCCCGATCCTTGCGCCATCACCCGGAGGGGTCATGCCACCGCAGCGCCGTATGATGGGACCGCTCGTGCTCCTGATGCTTGCCGTGGGCGCTCATGCCGCCGCGACGCCGTGGCACGCGATCGCGGAGCCGAACGTTTCGGCGATGCGATCGCGCGAGCGGACGGCGATGGAGCGGTTGGGGGGGCGGGTGCTCGCGTCGCGGGGGGCGTGGTTGCAGGCGACGCCGGCCGACTGCGGCGTGGCCGTCGTGCGCGAGGCCGTACGCACGCTGCAGGCGGGGCGCGGGCGCGTGCCGTCGCGCGATTCGGTGGCCGCGCTCACCGGTGCCTCGGCGCGCGGCACGACACTCGACGGCCTCGCCCGGGCGCTCGACGTGCTCGGTGCGCACACGCGGCGCGCCGACCATGCGCTCCCATCGGGCGCCACCGTCTACGTCGCGCACCTGCGCGCCGGGCACTTCGTGCTCCTCCGTCGCACCAGTCGCGACACGGTGTGGATGTTCGACCCGCTCGTGGGGGAAATCGCAATGGAGCAAGCGGCGTTTCGCGCCCTGTGGTCCGGGGCGGGGCTCCGTGTGGATGGCCAGGCCGGGCTGGCGCAGCGCCGCGCGCGCACTTCGGCGCGTGCGGGGACGTGAACCGCTCAGCGGAGGAAGAGACGATGCGACGCACTGGACTGGTAGCAGGAGCCGTGGCGCTCCAACTGATGGGAATGGCGGCCGCGGTGGGTCCCGCGGCAACCGGCGCGACTGCCGCGACCGGCGCGCCCGGGGTGTACGGCGCGGGGTGGAGGGAATCGCTGGCCTGCGCCGGGTGTGCGGTGGTGGGCGTCACCGCGATCGCGAATGGCGCGGCGGAGGCGGCCGCGATCACGCTGCTCGTCGGCGGGCCGGCCGCCGTGGCGATCGTGACCGGAGTGGGGACCTGCATCGGCGTGTGCACGGCGGCGCTCAAGTAGCCACACACCCACCCACCACCTGGAGGAACCCACATGCGATCGAGACTGTTTCGCCACACCCTCGCGACCCTCGCGGCCGTCGCGATGCACACCGGCGTGCTCCTGGCCGCGACGCCCGCCCAGGCCGCACCGCTCGGGCCGCCGCGTGACAGCGGACGCGAGCATGCGGTGGCCGGCAGCGGCGCTGGCCTCGTGTGCACCCTGTGCCTCGCCGGCGGGCTCATAATCGTTTCGGCGGGAGGCGCGGGGTATGCGCTGCTCGTCGCGGAGCCGGCCATCACGGCTGGCGCGATCGCCGCCTGCGTCAACGCCTGCGCAACGGCGTGGAAGGAGAAGAAGTGAAGCTGGGACCGGTCGCCGCCGCGGGGGAGGCGCGTGAGATGGATGGCGGCGGCGACCGCGCCCCAGCGCGGCGCCGGCGGATCACGGCCGGCATCGTGCTCGGCGGCGTGGCTGCGCTGCTCGTCATGTCGGGCGGGCGCCCACGCGACGTGTCGCCGAGCCGTGTCCGGCCGGCGAGTGTGGTGCCGGAGTCGGCACTGCGCATGATGCCGGCGGCCGCGACCGCATCGCGGCGGCGCGTGAGCGTCGTCTTCGTGTCGGCACGCTGCGCCGCGTGCCGACAGCTGGTTGCCGCCGTGCAGCGGGACGATCACCAGCCGTGTGCCGAGGGTGGGGTCGTCTTTGTGACGGATTCGGCGTGGGACGCGCTGCGCGAGGTGGCTCGCGGTGGCGGGTGGATCGTGGAGCGCGGCGACGCGATGGCACGCGCGTTCGGGATTCGCGCGACGCCAACGCTGGTCGCCATCGGGCCGGCGGAGCGCCACGTGTCGCGCATCGAAGTCGGGGCCGTCACCGTCCGGGATTACCTCGTCGGCGAGCGCACGTCATGCCATGCGCGGCCTGGTGGCGCATGACCGCCGCCCGTG
>DASZSB010000179.1:0-6415 GCA_035548835.1 Gammaproteobacteria bacterium
CACCGGCATTCACCGGTCGCAGTGGCGCGTCATCATCTTGTCGAGCCTCGGGGGCGCGCTCGAGTTCTACGATTTCGTGATCTACAGCATGTTCGCGCAGTACATCGGCGCGGCGTTCTTCCCGGCGGCGGACCCTCTCAACTCGCTCCTGCTCTCGTTCAGCGTGTTCGCGGTGGGCTATGTCGCACGCCCGGTCGGCGGGATTGTGTTCAGTCACTTCGGCGACAAGTACGGGCGCCGGCGCGTGTTCATCGTCGCGATGCTGACGATGTCGCTCGCGACCACCGCGATCGGCTTGTTGCCGACTTATGCGCAATGGGGCCTCGGCGCTTCGATCTGCATGGTGCTGCTGCGGCTGTTGCAGGGCTTCAGTCTCGGTGGGGAATTGCCGGGCGCCATCACTTACGTGGCCGAAACCGCAGACCCACGGCGCGTCGGGTTTGCCGCGGGGTTCATCTTCTTCTGCGTGAACACGGGTGTCGCGCTCGCCTCCGGCCTGAATCTCGTCGTGCACCAGCTGCTCGCCGAGCCCGCCATCGCGGCGTGGGGCTGGCGCATCGGCTTTCTCTTCGGCGGCGTGTGCGGGTTCGTGAGCTTCTGGCTGCGACTGTCGCTCGAGGAAACGCGCGAGTTCCAGCAGATGAAGAGCGTCGCGTCGAAGCAGCCGTTCGGCGAGCTGATCAAGTCGCATCCGGCGAACGTCGTGGCCGGCGTTGCCGCGCTCACCGCGACGGCCGGCTTCAACGGGCTGCTGTTCGCGATGCCCGCGCTCCTGCCGCGGATCATGGGCTACACGCCTGCGGCAGCGAGCGAGGCGCAGTACATCGGGCTCATCGTCATTTCGCTCGGGATGCTCGTCACGGCGTGGCTCGGCGACCGATTCCCGCGCCGCTACATTCTCGGCGCCGGAGGGCTGCTGTTGCTGGTCCTGGCGGTCCCGTTCTTCAGCGCCGCCGCCGAGCGCGGCGTGAATCTGAATCTGCTCTTCGTGATGGCCGGAGTGGTGGCCTCGCTCGTGAACGGCACGATGGCCGGCGTCGTCGCGGACTTGTTCCCGACGCGCATTCGATTCAGCGGCGTCGCCGTGTCGTTCAATCTCGCATTCTCGATCTTCAGCGGCATCGCGCCGCTCGCGGCGGTGGAGCTCGTCAAGCTGCTCGGCTCGCCGACGGGTCCTGCGTACTACATGTGTCTGTGTGGCGGGATCACGTTCGTCGGCAGCTTGTTCCTGCGTCGTTACGAAGGCCATGTCGGGCATGCTCTGCAACCGGCGAACGCCGCCGCGCAAGCCTCTTCCGTGCCCGCGCCCTGAGCGCGGGCGCTTTTACATTTCGTTCCAGGAGACTCTCGAGTGAAGACATCGACCGCCATTGCGGAGATCTTGAAGCGCGAAGGGATCGACGTGCTCTTCGGCTACCCCCGCAACCAGCTTCTCGAGGCGGCCGCGATCGCGGACATCCGCACGATCATCGTGCGTCAGGAGCGCATCGGGCTGCACATGGCGGATGCCGTGTCGCGTCTCACGCGCGGCAAGAAGATCGGCGTGTTCTGCATGCAGCACGGGCCCGGCGCGGAAAACGCGTACGGCGGTGTGGCGCAGGCGTACGGCGATTCGGTGCCAGTGCTGGTGCTGCCCGCGGGCTACGCGCGCAAGAACGCGTATCTGCCCTTCAACTTCAATTCCACCCGCGAGATGGCGGGTGTCGCGAAGCACGCCGAGCCGGTGATCATGGGCTCGGAAGTGCCGAACATCATGCGGCGCGCCTTCTCCATGCTGCGCAACGGGCGCCCGCAGCCCGTGGTCGTGGAGATTCCGTACGACGCGTTCGACGACGAAGTGCCGGAGCCGCTGAGCTACACGCCCGTCATCACGGCGCGCTCGGCGCCCGATCCGGAGGCCGTCGCCCAGGTTGCGGACGTGCTGATCAAGGCCAAGCGGCCGGTGATCTACGCCGGCCAGGGCTGCCACTACGCCGAGGCGTATCAGGAGCTGCAGGAATTTGCCGAGCTGCTCGCCATCCCCGTGTGCACGAGCCTGCCTGGCAAGAGCTCGTTCGACGAGACACACCCGTTGGCGCTCGGCGCCGGGGGCAATGCGTACCCGAAGCCGGTCTCGCACTTCCTGGCGAATGCGGACGTGATCTTCGGGATCGGCTGCAGCTTCACCGAGTCCTCCTTCGCGATCACCATCCCGCGCGGCAAGGTGCTGATCCATGCGACGCTCGATCCCACCGATCTCGCGAAGTGCCTCCCGACGCAGTACGCGCTGATTGGCGATGCGAAGCTCACCTTGCGCGCGCTGCTCGAGGCGGTGAAGAAGAAGGTGCCGACGCCGCGCGATGCCTCGAAGGTCGCCAAGGAGATCAAGGACGTCGAGGCCGAGTGGATGAAGGAGTGGTTGCCGCGACTCGAGTCCAGCGAGAAGCCTTTCCTGCCCTATCGCGTTCTGTGGGACCTGCAGAAGACCGTGGACGTCGCGAACACGATCATCACGCACGACGCCGGTAGTCCGCGCGATCAGCTCATGCCGTTCTGGAAGACGAAGAAGCCGCTCACCTACATCGGCTGGGGCAAGACGACGCAGCTCGGGTACGGGCTCGGTCTCGCGATGGGCGCGAAGCTCGTGCATCCCGACAAGCTGTGCATCAACGTGTGGGGCGATGCCGCCATCGGCTTCACGGGCACCGATTTCGAGACGGCGGTGCGCGAGCGGCTGCCGATCCTGTCGATCCTGCTGAACAACAGCGCGATGGCGATCGAGCTGCCGATCATGCCGAACGCCACGCAGAAGTACCGCGCGACGGACATCTCGGGCGACTACGCTGCGTTCGCGCGCGCGCTGGGCGGCTACGGCGAGCGCGTGACGGAAGTGTCGGAAATCGTGCCCGCCATCAAGCGCGGCATCGAACAGACGCAGCAGGGCCGGCCGGCGCTGCTCGAGTTCATGACCGCACAGGAAACCCGCATCTCGAAGCCGTAACGGCCATGCGCAACGTCAAGGAGGTGTCGTCCGTGTATCGAAGCGTTCGGGGTCTTTGGCTGCTCGGGGCCGCGGTGCTCAGCGCTGCCGCCGCCGTCAGCGCGCAAGCTTCGGATATCCCTGCGGGCCGGGCCATCAAGCTCGCGCCCGCATTCACCCGCCAGCAGCTCACCGCCCTTCCCACCGACGCGTGGATCACGAACGGCGGCAACATCTTCAATCAACGCTATTCGCCGCTGACGGAGATCAACAAGGACAACGTCAAGAACCTGAAGGCGGAGTGGCGCATCCATCTCGGCTCGGGCGTCGGCCCGCAGTATTCGGGGCAGGCGCAGCCGCTCTTCTACGACGGCGTCCTGTACTACGTCACGGGCGCGAACGACGCGTTCGCGATCGACGTCGAGACCGGCAAGATCCTCTGGACCTACAAGGCCAATCTCGATCCTGCGCGCGTCAAGGTGTGCTGCGGCTGGGTCGCGCGCGGCGTGGGCCTCGGCGAAGGCAAGGTCTTCGTCGGACAACTCGATGCGAAGCTCGTCGCGCTCGATCAGAAGACGGGCAAGGTCGTGTGGGCGATCCAGGGCGAGGACCCGCTGCAAGGCTATTCCATCGTCAGTGCCCCGCTGTACTACGACGGCATGGTCATCACCGGCTATGCCGGCGGCGACATGGGCATTCGCGGGCGCGTGAAGGCGTACAGCGCGAAGAACGGCAAGCTCCTCTGGACCTTCTACACGATTCCCGCACCGGGAGAATTCGGCTCGGAAACGTGGCAATCCGATAACGACTATTACAAGTACGGCGGCGCGCCCGTGTGGCAAACGCCGGCCGTCGATCCGGACTTGGGCCTGCTCTATTTCTCGACCGGCAATGCCGGGCCGGACTACGCCGGCTGGGAGCGCGGCGGCGACAATCTCTTCACCGCCTCCATCGTCGCCATCGAGGCGAAGACGGGAAAATACCGCTGGCACTTTCAGCAAGTGCACCACGACATCTGGGACTACGACTCGCCCAACCCCGTCGTCCTGTTCGACGCGCCCTACGAGGGCCGGATGCGCAAAGGCATTGCGCAGATCTCGAAAACCGCGTGGGTGTACATCCTCGATCGCGAGACGGGCAAGCCGCTCATCGGCATCGAGGAAAAGCCGGTGCCGCAGGAGCCGCGCCAGAAAACCGCGGCGACGCAGCCCTACCCGATCGGCGACCCGCTCATTCCGCAGTACGTGGACATCGCGCCGGAAGGGTTCGATCTGGTGAACGGCGGCAAGATCTTCACGCCGTTCTGGGACAAGCCCATCGTGTACCGGCCGCAGATGGCGGTGAACTGGCCGCCGAGCTCGTACGATCCGACGACGAACCACTTCTTCGTGTGCGGCATCGACAATCTGGCCGTGTCCGCGACCGACCCGCGCCCGCTCGAAAAGCCGCGCTTCGAAGGCATGTGGATGGGCACCGGGCCGCTGCCCTTCCCGCAGGTCGCGCGGCGAGGCGTCTTCGGCGCATACGACCTGAAAACGAACCGGCTCGTCTGGGAACAAGCGTGGCCCGAGGGCTGCATGAGCGGCTCGATCAATACGGCGGGCGGGCTCATCTTCGTCGGCCGTAGCGACGGGCGCTTCCTCGCGCTCGACAAGACGAACGGCCACAAGCTCTGGGAATTCCTCACCGACGCGGGCGTGAACGCCACCGCGAGCACGTTCGAGTACAAGGGGCGGCAGTACGTCGCAGTGCTGTCGGCCGGCACGTTGTTCGGCACGGGCAAGCGAGGCGACAGCGTCTGGTTGTTCTCGCTCGCAGGTAAGATCGAATCAATCCCGATCAACGCCCCCGCGCCGCGCATACCGGGGCAGACCCCGCCGCCGGCGCCAGATCTCGTCATGCCCGCGGGCGAGCCGAATGTGGCCCACGGGAAGGACCTCTACGGCCGCTTCTGTGTCGCGTGCCACGGCGAGGAAGGCATGGGAGGTCATGGCGGCGGCGCCGCGCTCTCCACCGCCGCCAAAGACATGAGCGTGATCTTCACGACGGCCTCGACCGGCAAGAACCAGGGCATGCCCTCGTTCAAGGGCGCGCTCACCGCCGAGGAGCTACGCGATATCGCGGGCTACATCGCCAAGGAGTTGCGCCCCGGCCAGCGTTAGCGGAATCGCGCCAAAGTTGTCACTCCCCGCCTCCGCCGGGGCGCGCTTAACGTCACGCACGTCCTCTTTCCAAACGGAGAAACGTGATGACGACTCATGCCACCGGCACCCGCGAGCAGTGGCTCGAAGCGCGCTTGCGCCTGCTCACAGCGGAAAAGGAGCTCACGCGTCGCAGCGACGAGGTCGCCGAACAGCGGCAGGCGCTACCGTGGGTTCGCATCGACAAGCCGTATCAGTTCGACACGGACGAGGGTCGAGCCACGCTGCCCGACCTGTTCAAGGGTCGCTCCCAGCTCATGGTGTATCACCTCATGTTCGGGCCGGATTTCACCGCGGCCTGCCCGTCGTGCTCGGCGATTGCCGACGGGCTGAACGCCGTGCAGATCCATCTCGCCAACCACGACGTCCTGCTCATGGCCGTCTCGCGCGCGCCGCTCCCGAAACTGCAGGCCTACAAGCGGCGCATGGGGTGGAAATTCCCGTGGGCGTCCTCGTTCGGCAGCGACTTCAATTTCGACTTCAGCGTGTATTTCACGGAGGATCAGCAGCGCGCCGGCATCGAATACAACTATCGGCGCGAAGCACCGCTGCGGGAGCCGCCGAGAGCCCAGCCGGGCGCCGACTCGACGCCAGCCTCGAATCCCGGTCCCGGTGCGCTGTCCGCTGCGAGCTCCGGCGTCGATCTGGCCACGTTCACGCGCGAGCGTCCAGGCCTCAGCACCTTCGTGCTCCAGGACGGCGCGGTCTATCACGCGTACTCGTCATACGGCCGCGGCGTCGACGCAATCTGGGGCATGTACCAGTGGCTCGACCGCGCGCCCTTGGGGCGCAACGAGAAAGGCATGTGGTGGCGTCGTCATGACGAGTACAGCGCGCGGTGAGCCGGCGATGACGCGCTGACGCGCCGCGACTCTTTCCGTCGCGGATGCGTGCGGCTCAGGTCATCGGAATCGTGACGGTCGCGGCAGGACTGGCGCTGCTCCGCTCGGCTATTGCTGGATGAGATTGCCGGCCGCGCCGCCCGTGCCCTGCGTGGACTTGTTGAGGTTGCCCGCGAACTCTTTCGGCTGACGACCGGTGGCCGCGACGATGTAGCCGCGCAGCAGGTTGACGGTCGAATCATGGCGCACGTGCTCCGGCTCGAGGAACGCGCGCGGATGGCGACCGACCGCGTAGTCGATGGGCGCGAGCCCAAGATGGTCGAGAGGCTCGAGCTCCGCACCGTCCGCGGCCAGCGTCGCGACAGTGTGATCCCAGCCGAGCGAGGCCGCACTGTGCAGAGCCGTCAGACCTT
>DASZSB010000180.1:0-5567 GCA_035548835.1 Gammaproteobacteria bacterium
GGTCGGGGCGTCTGAAGAGGAGCGTGACGTGAGCGAGTCGAAGCCGAAGGCGGTGCTGGTCTCGGACCCGTTCGTGCGGATCGGTCACTGGACGCTCGTGGTGGCGTTCGCCGTGGCGTATCTGACCGAGGGCGAGCCGCGCGGCATCGACACGGTCGCAGGCCATGCGATCGCGGCGTACGTGCTCGCGGGGGGCGTCTGGGGGGTGGTCGGCTCTCGCGGCGCCGCGCTTGGCTATGGCAGTGTCAGCAGCGCCGTCGCGGCGCCCGCGAGCAATGCGGCGCCCAGCACCGCGGATGCGGACCGCAGCATGGCGCGACCGCCGATGGCGGCCGCGATGCCGGCCTTGACCGCGGTGTTCACGAGCGCGGCCAGCGCGATGGCGCGCGCGGCGGTGCCCGGCGCGAGGCTGCCGCTCGCGGCTTCGTGCGCCAGCGTGATCGTCACGGCATCGACGTCGACGAGCGCGGCGATCGCCGCGATCGCATAGGCGCCGGCATCGCCGAGCCATTCGCGCAACGCCGCGGCCGTGATGAACAGCGCGACCAGGAACGTGCCGAAGGTCAGCGCCGTCGACAGCTGCAGGGGGTTCGTCAGCGTGATCTCGGCGGGCGCGTCCCTGCGCGTGCGCACGATCGCGACAACGACGGCGATCAGCGGGACGGCGACCAGCACGGCCAGTGTGGGCCACAACGCGCCGAGCAGCCGTCGATCGACGGCACCGACGACGATCACGAGCCGGGGCACCATCGTCGCGGCCGCAAGCGCGATACCGCCGGCGAGCAGGGTCAGCGGCGCATGCTGCGTGCGCGCACGGCGCGCGTAGGTCACGGTCACGGCCGTCGACGAGCTCAAGCCTCCGAACAGCGCCGTCAGCAGCAGCCCGAGCCGCGCGCCGAGAGTGCGTACCGCAAAGTAGCCGACGTACGACAGCCCGGCGATCAGCAGCACCAGCGTGCCGATCACGCGCGGGTTCACCGCCTGCCAGGGACCGAGCTCGCGATCGGGCAGCAGCGGCACCAGCACGGCCGCGATCGCGATCAGCTGCAGCGTCGCGAGCAGCTCGCGACGCTCGAGCCCCTCGATCGCCGCATGGAACTCGGCCTTGAACCCGAGCAGCAGCGTCATGACGATCGCGGTGGCCGCGGCCTCGAAGGGCGCGCCGAGCACCGCGACGGCACCGAGGCCGAACGTGGTCAGCATCGCGAGCTCGGTGGTCATGCCGAAGTCGCGCTGCTCGCGCACGCTGACGAGGTAGCCGCCGACGATCAGCGCGCCCACGACCAGCGTGCCGGCCGCGAGCACGGCGAAGCGGTCCGGCAGCGACAGTGCCGCGAGCACGCCGCCGACGAGGCCCGCGAGCGCGAACGTGCGGAAGCCGGCCAGTCGCTGGCCCCCGTGCTGATCGCGCGTCTTCCAGCCGCGCTCGAGCCCGACCACGAGGCCGATACCGAGCGCGACGGCCAGCCGGTGCCAGAGCTGCGGGTCCATTGGCGCGATCCTACGCGGTCGCGGGCGGCGGCGTCGTGAGCTCGACATCGGCCGCCGCGAGGCGCGCCAGCAGCCGACGCTCGCGCACGACGGGCCAGATGCCATACAGCAGGACTTCGAGCGGATGCCACATCACGACCCAGCCCGCGATCACGAGGCTCTCGCGCAGGATCTGGCCCAGCGTGCCGCGGGTCGGAACGAGCGTCGCGGCGCTCACGCAGAGAATCAGCGCGGCGAGCCCGATCGCGAGCGCGAGCCGTGCTTCGCGCAGGATGCGCCGGCGCCTGAGATCCTGCATGCCCGCCTCGCGCGCGAAATGGCTGCGCACGGCGTCGGCCACGCCGGCCAGCAGCTCGGGCGCCGGGCGCTCGCGCTCGACGTGGATCGCGATGTTCACGGGCCGGTCCGGCGGCAGCTCCCGCGCCCAGGCGACGATGAACTCCTCGCAGTCCGGGTCGAGGTCGCGTTCGCCGAACGGCGACGGGTCGATCGTGTTGAAGAGCTGACGCAGCTCGCGGATGCGGACCTGGATCGTAGCGTCGTCAGTGCTCATTCTGCGCGGGAGGTGCGTCGGTCGTGCGCGCCAGCATGCGCACTCGGGCCGCGTAGTACAACACCGGAATCACGACCAGCGTCAGCAACGTCGACACGGCGATGCCGAAGATCAGGGCCACGGCGAGGCCGTTGAAGATCGGGTCGTCGAGGATGAAGAACGCGCCGAGCACGGCCGCGAGCGCCGTCAGCGCGATCGGCTTCGCGCGCACGGCGCCGGCCCGCACGACGGCGGCCTCGAGCGTGGCACCCGCGGCGAGCTCCTGGTTGACGAAGTCGACCAGCAGTATCGAGTTGCGCACGATGATGCCCGCGAGCGCGATCATGCCGATCATCGAAGTGGCCGTGAACTGCGCGCCGAGCAATGCGTGACCCGGCATCACGCCGATGATCGTCAGCGGAATCGGCGCCATGATCACGAGCGGCACCCAGTACGAGCCGAACTGCGCGACCACCAGCAGATAGATCAGGATCAGCCCCACGCTGTAGGCGAGGCCCATGTCGCGAAACGTGTCGTAGGTGACCTGCCACTCGCCGTCCCACTTCAGGCTGTAGTTGGACGTCGTGCGCGGCTGCGAGACGTAGTGCTGCGGCAGTGCGTGGCCGCCCGGCGGCTCCCGGCCGATCCGGCCCGCGAGCCGGAACATGCCGTACAGCGGGCTGTCGAGCGGGCCCGCCATGTCGCCCGTGACGAAGGCGACGGGCAGCAGGTCCTTGTGGTAGATCGTCTTCTCCCACTGGCTCGTCATCGGGCGCACGATTTCCGCGAGTGGCACGAGCCGGCCGTCGCGCCCGGCCACGCGCAGCATCAGCAGGCTGTCGGCCTCGGCCTTGTCGGCCGCCGGCAGCTCGATGCGCACCGGCACCGGATACTTGCTGTGCTCGTCGTGGATGAAAGTGGCGTCGTCGCCGCCGAGCGCCGCCGCCAGCGCGCGGCTGACCTCGGCCTGCGTGACGCCGAGCAGCGCGGCCTTGTTGCGGTCCACCTCGAACACCTGGCGCGGCGCCGGCGCTTCGACCGTGTCGTCGACGTCGACGAGATCCTCGGTCGATGCGAACAGCGCGTTGAGCTCGGTCGCGAGCTTGAGCTGCCCGGCGTAGTCCGGGCCGTAGACCTCGGCGACGAGCGGCGCCTGCACGGGCGGTCCGGGCGGCACCTCGACCACCTTGACCGACGCGCCGTGCGCGGTGCCGATCGCGGCGAGCGCGGGCCGCAGGTCGCGCGCGATGTCGTGGCTGTGCCGTTTGCGCAGGTGCTTGTCGACGAGGTTGACCTGGATGTCGCCCACGTTGTCGCCCGAGCGCAGGTAGTACTGGCGCACCAGGCCGTTGAAGTTGATCGGCGCCGCGGTGCCGGCGTAGATCTGGTAGTCGCTGACTTCGGGCACCTTGCGCACTTCCTGCGCCAGCGCGTCGAGCACCGCGGCCGTTTCCTCGACCGACACGCCTTCCGGCATGTCGAGGACGACCTGGAACTCCGACTTGTTGTCGAAGGGCAGCATCTTCAGCACCACGAGCCGCACGGCGGCGAGGCCCACCGCCAGCACGATCGCGATGCCGACACCGGCGTAGAGCTTGTGACGCGCCCGGCGGCCTTCGGGCCCGGCCAGGAACCGGCCGACGAGCTTCTGGAACAACGGCTCGAGCGCGGCAGGCTGGTGGGGCGCGTGGCCGTTGCCCCCGCCGTGCACGCGCAGCAGCTTCAGCGCGAGCCACGGCGTGACGATGAGCGCCACGGCCAGCGACAGCAGCATGCCCGTGCTGGCGTTGATCGGGATCGGGCTCATGTACGGGCCCATGAGCCCGCTGACGAACGCCATCGGCAGCAATGCCGCGATGACGGTGAACGTGGCCAGGATCGTCGGTCCGCCGACCTCGTCGACGGCCGGCGGAATCGCCTCGCGCAGCGACTTCGCGCCGAGCGCCATGTGCCGGTGGATGTTCTCGACCACGACGATCGCGTCGTCGACGAGGATGCCGATCGAGAAGATCAGCGCGAACAGCGACACGCGGTTGATCGTGAAGCCCCAGGCCCACGACGCGAACAGCGTCACGGCCAGCGTGATCACGACGGCCGTGCCCACGACCACGGCCTCGCGCCAGCCGAGCGTCAGCAGCACGAGCAGCACCACGGCGCTGGTCGCGAAGATCAGCTTGCCGATCAGCGTGCGGGCCTTGTCGTCGGCGGTCTGGCCGTAGTTGCGCGTCATCGTCGCGTGCACGCCTTCCGGAATCAGCACGCCCCGGAGCGACTTCAGGCGATCGCCGATGTCGCCGGCGATCACGACGGCGTTCGTGCCGGGCTTCTTGGCGATCGCGAGCGTCACGGCCGGGGCGGAGATGTCCGTCGGCAGGCCCAGCGCGCCGGCGCCGGGACCCGTGCCGAAACGCACGTAGCTCTCGGGCTGGTCCGGGCCGGCGGCGACGTCCGCGACGTCGTCGAGATAGATGGGCCGGCCGTCGCGCACGCCCACGACGAGCTCGGCCACGTCATCGGCCGTGGCCAGGAACGTGCCGGCGGTCACGGGTGTGGCGGTATCGTGGGCCACGATCGCGCCGGCCTGCGTGACGACGTTCGCGGCGGCCAGCGACTGGTGCAACCTGTCGATCGAGAGACCGTACGCGGCGAGCCGCTGCGGATCCAGCTGCACGTGCACGACGTTGTCGGGGCCGCCGACGGTGTACACGTCGCGCGTGCCGGGCACGCGCTTCAGCTCGGTCTCGAGCGCGTGCGCGACGCGTTGCAGGTCGTGCGCGCCGCGCGTCGCGTCGTCCGTCCACAGGGTGACCGACACGATCGGCACGTCGTCGATGCCCATCGGCTTGATGAGCGGCGGCTGCACGCCGGCGGCGAGTGCGCGCGCGTCCTGGTGCGACAGCACGGTGTCGTACAGGCGCACGATGGCCGCCGTGCGGTTCTCGCCCACCTCGAACTGCACCGTGAGCACGGCCATGCCGGGGCGCGACACGGAATAGGTGTGCTTCACGCCTTCGATCTGCGCCAGCACCTGCTCGAGCGGCGTGGCGACGAGGTTCTCGACCTCTGCGGCGCTGGCTCCCGGGAACGCCACGAAGACGTTCGCGAACGTGACGTTGATCTGGGGCTCTTCCTCACGCGGCGTGATCAGCACGGCGAACAGCCCGAGCAGCACGCCCGTGATGGCGAGCAGCGGCGTGAGCTTCGATTCCTGGAACGCGGCGGCGAGCCGGCCAGAGAATCCGAGTCTGGGCGGCAGCGACATCAGTGCTTCTGCTCGAGGTAGACGCCCGCCGCGACGGGATCGGTGGCGATTGCTTCGCCGGCCTTCAGGCCCGCGAGCACTTCGGTCCGGTCGCCGTAGCGGCGGCCGATCCTGATCTGGCGCAGCGTCACGGCGTCGGCGCCGACGACGTAGACCGCCGTGAGCTCGCTGCGGTGCACGATGGCGGTGGTCGGAATCAGCAGGCGCTGCGTGTCGCCCACCACGAAGCCCACTTTCACGAACGTGCCGGGATACAGCGTGGCGCTGCCGGCCGGCAGCGCG
>DASZSB010000181.1:0-1765 GCA_035548835.1 Gammaproteobacteria bacterium
TCTGACGGAACGCGTCGAGCAGCGTCCAGACGACCAGCGTGCCCGCCGGCGCGAGCATCGTGGTCGCGAACGCGAGCGCCGCGGAGCCGTTGGCCGCGACCGCGCTGCCGGCGTTGAACCCGAACCAGCCGAACCAGAGCAGCCCCGCGCCGAGCAGGACGAACGGCACGTTGTGCGGCAAGAGCGCGGCCGACTTCGCGTCACGCCGCGGTCCGACACAGATGACGGCCACGACCGCGGCCACGGCGGCATTGACGTGGACGACGGTGCCGCCCGCGAAGTCCAGGGCGCCCATCTGCGCCAGCCAGCCGCCGCCCCAGACCCAGTGCGCGATGGGGCCATAGACGACCATGGACCAGAGCGTGATGAAGAGCACGTAGGCCGAAAAGCGCCTGCGCTCGACGATCGCGCCCGAGATCAAGGCGGCCGTGATGATGCAGAACGTGCCCTGGAAGCACATGAAGAGCGCGTGCGGAATGAGCGCCGTCGAGAAGCCGGCCGGCAGGTCCACTCCGACCCCGTGCAGGAAGAACGCGGCGGTGCCGCCAATCCAGTTGTTTCCCGGCGCAAAGGCCAGCGAATAGCCGACGAGCGCCCACGCCACGCCGACGAAGCCGAGCGAGATGAAGCTCATCATCATCGTGTTCAACGCGTTCTTCGACCGCACCAATCCGCCGTAGAAGAATGCGAGGGCCGGTGTCATCAACAGCACCAGGGCCGTCGACACGAGCATCCACGCCGTATCCGCCGCGTTCACCATGTTCGCCATCCCCCGTGTCGGACGCTAGACGTCGCGCTCGCCCGTCCGGATGTTGTAGCTGTGCTCGATCGGCGTCACGAACACGCGGCCGTCGCCGATCTCCCCGGTCCGTGCCGCCTTGATGATGGCCTCGATGACCTGATCAGCCACATCGTCCTGCACGACGACCTCGATCTCCACCTTCGGCAACAACGTCACGCTGTACTCCTTGCCACGGTAGATCGCGGTGTGCCCTTTCTGGCGGCCGTGCCCGCGCACTTCGGTCACGGTCATGCCCGGAAGGCTCAGTTGCTCCAGCGCTTCCCGCACGTCGTCGACACGGTTGGGCCGCACGATGGTCTTGATCAGCTTCATGTCAGTCCTCCAGCGTCAGGCCTCCGGCCGCGCCGGAGAGCGTCGCTCAGCCTGTCGTGCCGGTATCTTGTATCACGGTTGCGCGACGGGCCCGGCGGCGGGATCGCCCGGGAGCCGAGCGACACCTGTACAGACAAAGAGCCGCGCGCCCGCCCTCTCGGAGCGGGACACGCGGCCCCTGTCTGAACACCCGACGGCTCGTCTACGCCGGGGCCCGGACCTCTGCCATCGATTCAGCTATCCAATCTCGGTCGGCTCGACGATCTGGAAATCCGGATACGCCGAGTTGCCGTGCTCGCCCGCGTCCAGGCCTTCGATCTCCTCTTCCGGCGACACGCGCAGGCCCATGACGCCCTTGATCACGTACCACGTGACCAGCGACACGAGGAACACGAACGCGCCCACGGCCAGGATGCCGACGATCTGCGGCATGAGCTGCGACATGCCGCCGCCCATGAACAGGCCGGGCTTGACGACCGACGCCGCCGGATCGTTCGGCACGTTGGGATTGGCAAAGAGCCCGACCGCGAGCGTGCCCCAGATGCCATTGACGAGGTGCACCGACAACGCGCCGACCGGGTCGTCGAGCTTCAGCTTGTCGAAGAAGAAGACCGCGCCGACCACGAGCGGTCCGGCGATCGCACCGATGAG
>DASZSB010000182.1:0-47500 GCA_035548835.1 Gammaproteobacteria bacterium
GCGTGCACGTGCTGGCGCTCGACGAGCGCGGCCGGGTGATCGGCGGTGGCGAGTTCGCGGCGGAGCGGTCGCTCGTGACCGGCCTCTGGGACGAGGTCTTCGCCGGGGTCGGCGATGAATGACGCGGCGCTGCGGGTATAATCGCGGCCGTAGCAGGCAGGAGAGCAGTGGTGCGCGAACGTCACGGCAGGGTGCAGGAACAGCTTCAGGCGGCGAACGCCGAGAAGGTCTACGAAGTCACACGCGCCGACCTGCCTCTGCACTGTCCGCTGCCGAGCATGTACCTGTGGAACTCGCATCCGAAGGTGTTCCTGCCGATCGAAGTCACGGGCGAGGCGAAGTGCCCATACTGCAGCGCCACCTACCGGCTGGTGGGCGACCGCCCGCGATGACGGCATAGCGCGGTGCCGCCATGCTCGTAGTCACCGGTGGCGCCGGGTTCATAGGCAGCAACGTCGTCCGCGAGCTGAATCGGCGCGGGTACCGCGACATCGTGGTCGTCGACGATCTGACCGACGGCCGCAAGTTCGTGAACCTCGTCGGCTGCGACATCGCCGACTACTTCGACAAGGATGACTTTCTCGCGCGCCTCGCGAGCGGGGCGCTCGGCCGCATCGAGGCGATCTTCCATCAGGGCGCCTGCGCCGTCACGACCGAGTGGAACGGCCGCTTCATGATGGAGACGAACTACCGCTACTCCGTCGCGTTGCTCGATTACTGCGTCGCGAACCGTGTGCCATTGATCTACGCGTCGTCGGCGGCCGTCTACGGTGCGAGCACGCGTTTCACGGAGAACGACGCCGCCGCCGAGCGGCCGTTGAACGTCTACGGCTACTCGAAGTTGCTGTTCGATCGGCACGTGCGCCGGCGGCACGCGGAGGCGCGCGCACCGGTCGTCGGGCTGCGTTACTTCAACGTGTACGGCCCGGGCGAAGCGCACAAGGGTTCGATGGCCAGCGTCGCGTTCCATTTGCACGGCCAGGTGGCGGCTACGGGCGAGGCACGGCTGTTCGAGGGCAGCGGTGGCTACGGTCCGGGCGAGCAGCGCCGCGATTTCGTCTACGTGGGCGACGTGGCCGCGGTCAACGTCTGGTTCCTCGAGCGCGGCGACGTGTCCGGCGTGTTCAACGTCGGCACGGGTAGCAGCGCCACGTTCAACGACGTGGCGAACGCGGTCATCGCATGGCACGGCAAAGGAGCGATCCGCTACATTCCGTTCCCGCCCGAGCTCGCGAGCCGCTACCAGAGCTTCACGCAGGCCGACATCGGCGCGTTGCGGGCCGTGGGCTATACCGCGGCGTTTCGCGACGTGCGCGCCGGAGTCGAAGCGTATCTGGACGCGCTCGGCCCGAGACCGTGACGGCCGGCGCCAAGGTGCTCGTCGTCGGGCCGTCCTGGGTCGGTGACATGGTCATGGCGCAGGCGCTGTACCGCTTGCTTCGCCGGCGCGATCCCGCCGTCGAGATTCACGTCGTTGCGCCGCAGTGGTCGCTCCCGGTGCTCGCGCGCATGCCCGAGGTCGCGCGCGGGATCGAGCTGGCCGTGGGCCACGGCGAGCTCGGACTCGCCCAGCGCCGCGCGCTCGGCCGCCGTCTGCGCGCGGAACGCTACGCGCGCGCGATCATTCTGCCGCGGTCCCTGAAAGCCGCGCTCGTGCCGTGGTTTGCGGGAGTGCCTCGGCGCACGGGGTTTCGCGGCGAGTGGCGGTACGGGCTGCTGAATGACGTGCGCACGCAGGGCGAGGAGCTCGATCAGACAGTCAAACGCTTCGTCGCGCTTGGCCGCGAACGCGGCGAGCCGGGCGGACCGTTGCCGCGGGAGCTGTATCCGCGGCTCACGACCGATGGCGCGAATCTCGAACGGCTGCGGGCCGAGCACGGGCTCGATGGGCACGAGGCCCTGTATGCGCTCATGCCCGGGGCGGAATACGGCGCCGCGAAGCGCTGGCCCGCGGCACGCTACGCGGCGCTGGCCGCGCGGCTCGCCGACGCCGGTGCGAACGTCGTCGTTCTCGGCTCGGCCAAGGAGCGGGCGCTCGGCGAGGAGATCGTGACCGGCGCAGCGCGACCGCGCGTGCGCAATCTCTGCGGTCGTACGTCACTCGCCGACGTGGTCGATCTGGTCGCGGCGGCCGAGGGCGCCGTCAGCAACGATTCCGGTCTTCTGCACGTCGCGGCTGCGACAGGCACACCTGTGGTGGCGATCTACGGTTCGTCGTCGCCGTCGTTCACGCCACCGCTGACGGATGCCGCCGCTATCGTGTACCTCGGCATCGAGTGCAGTCCGTGTTTCAAGCGCGAGTGCCCGCTTGGTCACCTGCGCTGCCTCGTGGAGATTTCCGTGGAGCGTGTGGCCGACGAGCTCGCGCGGCTCGTGCACGCGCGCGGTTCGCACGGCGAGGGTCCCGCACATGGCTGATGTGCGGATCGTGCGCGAGGGTCACCACACGATGCTCGCGGCGACCGCTCTGGGCGAGGTGCCGGTGGCCGCGTGGTTCGATGCCGAAGAATGGCAGCGTGCGGGCGCCGTGGCGCTCGAGACGTCCGGGCGAGGCGCCGTGCTGATCGTCGCCCATGGCGACGATCGATGGGTGCTGCGGCACTACCACCGCGGCGGGCTGGTCGCGCGCTTCGTCGAGGATCACTACCTCTGGCTCGGACTCGAGCGCACGCGCGCGTTTCGGGAGTGGCGGCTGTTGCGGCGTCTGCGCGACGCCGGGTTGCCCGTGCCGAATCCCGTTGCCGCCCACGTCTATCGCACGGGCGCGATCTACACCGCCGACATCATCACGTCGTACCTGCCGAATACGCGCAAGCTGTCGTGGTTCATCGAGCAGGGGCAGGTACCCTCTGACTGCTGGCGCAAGATCGGACGGCTCGTGCGCGCCGTGCACGATCATGGCGTCGATCATCCGGACGTCACCGCGCACAACCTCCTGCTCGATGATCGCGCCGACGTGTTCCTCGTCGACTTCGACAACGCGTACGTGAAACCCGCGGGCGAGTGGCGGCGCCTCGGTGTAGAACGCCTGCAGCGCTCCCTGCGCAAGGTTGCGCTCGAGACGGGCACCGAGTTCGACGCACACGCGTGGCGCGAGGTCGAGCGCGGCTACGAGAGCCCTCAAGCGCCGGGCTAGTCCCGCGAGACGTTCGCGTACACGTCAGCGTACGGCGCGGGCCGCCCTTTGAACTTCTTGTACAGCCATAGGTACTGCTCGGGGGCCAGCCGAATGTAGTTCTCGAGCGCGCCGAACAGTTGCGTCGTGTCCGCGAGAGCGTCGTCGCTCGGCACACCGGGCAGCGGCGGGCCGATGTCGACGCGATAGCGCCCGTCCGGCAGTCTGCGGAAGAAGTACGGCAGCACCGTCGTGCCGCTGATCTTGGCGAGCTTGCTCGTCGCCGTGTTCGTGACGGCGGGCTCGCCGAAGAACGGCAGCAACTCGCTCTGCTTGCCGAGATAGGTCTGATCCGGCAGGTAGACCACGGCGAAGTTGTCGCGCAGGTTGCGCACGAGCAGGCGCACGTTGTCGCGCGGGATCTGTTCCTTCGCGAATCGGCTACGGCCGCGCCGGATCATCACGTCCATCATCGCGTTGCGCTGCGGGCGGTACATGCAGCTTACGCGCGGCGCCAGAGCTTCGAGCACGGCCACGCCGACCTCGAGCGTCGTGAAGTGCGCGCCGAACAGCAGCGCGCCGTTGCCTGCGGCGAGTGCGCGGTCGAGGTGCTCGCGTCCCACGATGTCGACGCGCTCGAGCAGCCGGTCGATCGGCGTGAACCAGCCGATACCCATCTCGACGAACGACATGCCCACGGCTTCGAAGTGGCGCGTGAGCAGCGTGCGGCGCTCGTCTGCCGAAAGCTCGGGGAAGCAGAGCTCGAGGTTGCGACGCGCGACTCGCCGCTGGCGACGATTCAGCGGCAGCAGCAGGCGGCCGAAGCCGCGACCGAGCGCGAGTTGCCACGTGACGGGCAGGCGGGCAAGAGCGTGCAGCGCGCCGAGCAGCAGCCACGTCGGCCAGTACCGCGGCGTCCAGAATCGGGCCAGCGACAGCTCGGGACGCGCTCGCGAGTCGGCGTGCGCGATCAAGCCGAGGCCCGCGGAGTCGCGTACAGGTCGGGCAGCGGAGCCGGGCGTCCCTTGAAACGCTGGTGAATCCACCAGTACTGCTCGGGGCACAGCCGGATGTACTGCTCGAGTGTCTCGGTCAGACGCCGCGTGTCGCGCACTTCGTCTTCGCTCGGCAGATCGGGCAGCGGCGCACCGAAGCTCATGACGTACGTGTCATCGGGAAGACGCCGGCAGAAGTAGGGCAGGACAGTGGCGCCGCTGATCCTTGCGATGCGGCTGATGGCCGTGTTCGTCATGGCCGGCTCCCTGAAGAAGGGCAGCAGCGCGCTGCTCTTGCCGCCATAGCTCTGATCCGAGGCGTACCACACGGCGGAGTTGTCACGCAGGGCGCGCAGCATCTCGCGGAGATTGTCCTTTGCGAACAACCTTGCGAAATTGCGGCTGCGGCCGAGCGTCATGATCCTGTTCATGACAGGGTTGCGCTGCGACTTGTACATGCCGCACAGGCGCGGCACGAGCGGCGCCAGCGCGGGCCAGAAGAACTCGAACGTGGTGAAGTGCGCCGAGAACAGGATGACTCCGCGTCCCTTCGCGAGCGCGGCCTCGAGGTGCTCGCGACCTTCGGTGCGCACCCGTTCGCGCACGACGTCGGGCGAGCCGAACCACCCCATGCCCATTTCGACCAGCGAGGCGCCGAGCGCTTCGAAGTGAGCGCGCAGAATGCGCTCACGCTCCTCCGCCGACATCTCCGGGAAACATACCTCGAGGTTGCGAGCCACGACGCGCCGCCGCCCCGGCACCAGCACGCGCATCAGGCGGCCGAAGCTGCGGCCGAGCGCCATCTGCAGGGCGAACGGCAGCCGCGCGACAGCGCGCATCCAGGCGTAACCCAGCCAGGCGACGCCATAGCGCAATGCGGCGAACTTCGTGTCCCAAAACCGGTCCGAGGCCATGTCCCGCGCGTTCGATTGTGCCGGACGGGAATCTTAACAGTAGGCGGCCATCGGCCGGCTGCCGCTTGAAAGCGCAGCTCTGCGACACTATTAGAGAGCCAGTTTTCCCGACCCGGAGCCAAGATGAAGAGAGTCGCACTGTTCCTCGCCACGAACATCGCCGTACTGGCGGTGATCTACGTCGTGCTGAACGTGCTCGGCATCGATCGCGTAATGGCGCAGAGCGGCAGCGCGCTGAATCTCGGCGCCTTGCTGGCGTTTTCCGCCGTGGTGGGTTTCTCGGGCGCGCTCGTGTCCCTCGCGATGTCGAAGTGGATCGCGAAGATGTCCACGGGCGCACGCGTCATCGATACGCCGCGTAACGCGACGGAGACCTGGCTCCTGAGCACCGTGTATCGCCAGGCCGACGCGGCCAACATCCGCCGGCCGGAGGTCGCGATCTACGATTCCCCCGACGTGAACGCGTTTGCCACCGGGCCCACGCGCAACAATGCGCTCGTGGCCGTCAGCACCGGGTTGCTGCAGCGGTTGGGTCAGCGCGAGATCGAGGCCGTGCTCGGTCACGAGGTGACGCACGTCGCCAACGGCGACATGGTCACGCTCACGTTGATCCAGGGCGTCGTGAACACGTTCGTGGTATTCCTCTCGCGCATCGTGGGGTTCGTCGTCGATCGCGTGCTGCTGCGCAACGAGCGCGGCGCGGGCGCGGGGTTCTTCCTGGCGAGCCTGGTCGCGCAGATACTGCTCGGCATCCTGGCCAGCATGATCGTGATGTGGTTCTCGCGGCAGCGTGAGTTTCGCGCCGACGCCGGCGGTGCCAGGCTGGCTGGCCGCGATTCGATGATTGCCGCGCTGCGCGGCCTGCAGCGCGTGCACGAGCAGGGCCCGCTGCCCGAGGCGCTGCAGGCGTTCGGTATTGCGGGCGGCCGCGCGAGCGGGTTGCGCCGGCTGTTCATGTCGCACCCGCCACTCGAGGAGCGTATCGCTGCTCTCGAGCGCAATCGGTAACCGGAACGGACGAGGCGCGCCTTCGCGCCTCGTCCGTGCTGAGAGTTGCTGCGTTGCAATTTTCGAATCTCTTGATCTAGAGTCTCGCCGGATGAGGAATGTCCGGCGAATTGCGACTCTGCTCTGCGCTCTGTGCGTCCTGCCTTTGGCTCGTGGCGTGAACGCAGATGAGCTCTCTTTGCTGCCCGAGCTTGCGGATTCCGTGCTGGTCGTCAAATCGGAGCGCAAGCTGTATCTGCTGAAGGCCGGCCGCGTGCTGCGTGCCATCGACATCGCGCTCGGGCTGTTCCCGAAGGGTCCGAAGCGCCGCGAGGGCGACTTCCGGACTCCGGAAGGCCACTACCGTCTCGAGACGCGCAACGCCAACAGCGACTACTTCCTGTCGATCCAGGTGTCCTATCCGGACGAGGCCGACAAGAAGCGGGCGCGCGCCGCCCGGGTCGATCCCGGCGGTCAGATCATGATTCACGGCTGGCCGAACGAGCCCCACTACGAGCTCGGCCACTACGACGGCGACTGGACAGACGGCTGCATTGGCGTAAGAAACGCCGACATGATCGACATCTGGCTCATGACGCGCGATTCCACGCCGATCGAGATCCGGCCGTAACCCGGCTCGGAGCCTATCCATGGACGCGTTGATCGCCCCGGAAGGCAGCCTCGAGATCCTCTCGCGCGCAGAAACCAGTCAGCTGCGCGAAGCCGGGGAGGGCAGCCTGTACGAGCTCTGGCGGCAGTGCTCGCTCGCGGTGCTGAACTCCGGCGCCTACGACGACGATGTGCGCCAGCTGCTTCGCCGCTACGAGAGTTTTCGAATCGCCGTCCTGCAGTACGAGGGCGGCATCGCGATCGAGCTCAGGAACGCGCCCGACATCGCGTTCGTCGGCAAGGAGATGATCCGCGGCATTCGGGAGCACCTCTTCGCCGTGTTGCGCGATCTGCTGTTCGCCCACGACGACGTGCTGAACAACCCGCGCTTCGATCTCACGAGCTCCGCGGGCATCACCGACGCCGTGTTCCACATCCTCCGCAATGCGCGAGTGCTGCGTGCACACGAAGAGCCCCGGCTCGTCGTGTGCTGGGGCGGTCACGCGATCGAGCGCGAGGAGTACGACTACACGAAGGTCGTCGGTTACGCGCTGGGGCTCGAGGGTCTCGACATCTGCACCGGTTGCGGCGCGGGAGCCATGAAAGGGCCGATGAAGGGCGCGACCGTCGGCCACGCGAAGCAGCGTATCCGGGCGGGCAGGTACCTGGGGCTCACGGAGCCTACGATCATCGCGGCCGAGTCGCCGAACGCCATCGTGAACGAGCTCGTGATCCTCCCGGACATGGAGAAGCGCCTCGAAGCGTTCGTGCGCATGGCACACGCGATCATCGTGTTCCCGGGCGGCGTCGGCACGGCCGAAGAGATCCTGTACCTTCTCGGCATCCTGCTGAGCCCCGAGAACGAGGGCCTGCACCTGCCGCTCGTCTTCACGGGCCCGGCCTCCAGCCGCCGCTATTTCGAGCGGCTGCACGACTTCATCGGCAAGACGCTGGGGCCCAAGGCGCAGGAGCGCTACCAGCTGATCCTCGGCGATCCGCGCGCCGTCGCCTCGGCCATTACGCGTGGTCTCGCTGGCGTGAAGGATCAGCGGGCCGTCGAGGACAACGCCTACTTCTTCAACTGGGGCCTGAACGTGGGGCTCGATTTTCAGCAGCCGTTCGACGCGACGCACGAGTCGATGCGCGCGCTCGAGCTGCACCGCGACCAGTCGCCCCACACGCTCGCGGTGAACCTGCGCCGCGCATTCTCCGGCATCGTGGCGGGCAACGTTCGCGCGGCCGGAATCGCGCGCGTCGAGAGGCATGGACCGTTCGAGCTGCACGGTGATCCACACGTGATCGGCGAGCTCGGCGCTTTGCTGAAGGATTTCGTCGCCGCCGGTCGCATGCGTCTGTCGGGCGCGTACGTGCCCTGTTATCGAATAGCGGTCTGACGCAGTGCCGCCCGCGGCGGCATTATCGTAAAACGTGCGCAACACGCTGCTGCGCGAGCACAACCCGCCAGGGTGTTTGTGATTTAGTTCCTTAAGTTCGCGGACGCTTTGGCGTAGCCTTGCTCGCAACTCGACAAGGGATTGTCAGCAGGCGATGAGCGAGCACAAACCCCATCAGTTCCGCCCCGCGCTGTACTCGAAGGACGGTGGCTCCGGAGATTCCCAGCGCAGCGGTTCCGACGAGCAGCAGGGCTGGGACGCGTATCGGAAATGGCTGTCGCGCGTGAGCCCGAAGGTCACCAACGAGCGGGCGCCGCTCGATCACTCGATCTACAGCTGGCGCGGCTACCACACCTGGGCCGACAAGGTCCGCCAGAACTGGAAGGACTGAGCGCACCAGGCGGCTCAGGGTCGGCCGGCGACGGCGATGCCTCCGAGCGGCGCGTCGACCGCCAGCGGTGCCGGGCGCTCGATGGGTGCCACGTTCGTTGCGGTCCTGGCGGGCGGCTGCGGCTCGCGCCGTCGGTCCGCGAGCCACGCCATGAGCGGCTGCCAGTGCTCGAGATCCTGCTGAACCTGCCAGCGCGGCATCTCGCACACCCCGATTCCGGCCTCCGCCGAGCGCACGTAGTTCTGCGTGTCCCGCAAGGTCGTCACGAGGGGAATGTCGAGGCTGCCCAGGAACCGCGTCAGCGACTGCGACACCAGCGTATTGGCGCGCACGCGGTTGGCGATGATGCCGATGCGGTTCTCCGAGCGCCGGATCTTGGCGACGAGCAACAGGTCGGCGATGCACTTGGCCGTGGCGTGAATGTCGATTTCCGACGGCATGACCGGCACCAGTACCGCGTCGGCGCCGCGCGTGAGCTCCGGCAAAGCCTGCGGCTCCACCGCGGCGGGGGTGTCCACGACGACGACTCCGCACTCGGCCGGGATCCGCAACGCGAAGCTGCGCGTCACGGCGGCCGTACGCTCGAAGCCCGAGATGCCGTGAATGGCGGGCGCGTCATCCGGTCGTTTGCGCAGCCAGCGCATGCTGGAGCCCTGCGGATCGAGATCGAGCAGCGCCGGGCGCAGCCCGCCCACGGCGAAACACGCTGCGAGGTTGCTCGCGATGGTCGTCTTGCCGGAGCCGCCTTTCGGGTTGAGAACGATGACACGCTGCATGTTCTTCGGGCTCGAGCGATCCATGCCGTCCGCGCCCTGTCGACAACTTACAATAAGTCAAACCCTTTGTCGCCTCGTTGAGAGGACCCTCACAGCCGCGCTCGCCGACGGACGGTATATTTCCCCGCAATCACGGCGCACACCTCCTTAAGCAATGGACGCAAAGGAATACGGCGAGCAGCCCGGCACTCGAAACGGAATTTGCCGGCTCGAGTGGATCGCATGGGCCATCGAAGCGGCCCGTCGCCACAAAGAGAACGAGCACCAGCGGACCGTGCCGCACGACGACCGCGGCGACGCTTCCGGGGCCGACGAAGAGTAGGCCGGCCCTTGGAAGTGGTGCTGCTCTGGCTGGACGATCTCGACGACCTGGTGTTCGTCGCTGCGTCGAGATGGGAGCAGTTGCGCCGGACGGTGCTGAAGATCGGCCTCGTGGCCGCTGTCGCGGTCGCCGTCTGCGAGATCTCGCTGCTGGCCACCCAGCTGACGCCGGCGCTGTCGATCGTGGCCGCCGCGAGCGTTCTGGCCTGGTTCGCCGGCGCCGCTCTGCGCATCGTCTACTATCGCGAACTGCCCGCCTGACGGCGGGCGCCGCTTGAAAAAACTCCTACCGCGCCTAACCTAGCGGCCAGTCAATGCCGCAGGGTGAGGTGAGCGCGTCGATGGATAGCAACGCGTCGGCCACGTTTTCGTTCCAGGCCGAGATCAAGCAACTGCTGCACCTGATGGTGCATTCGCTGTACAGCGACCGGGAAATCTTTCTGCGCGAGCTGATTTCGAACGCGTCCGATGCGAACGACCGGCTCCGCTTCGAGAGCCTGGCCCGACCCGAGCTGCTGGGTACGGACACCGAGCTCGCGATTCGGGTGAGCGTCGACAAGGAAGCCCGGCTGCTGACCGTTACCGACAACGGCATCGGCATGAGTCGTGATGAGGTCATCGAGCACCTCGGCACGATCGCCCGATCCGGCACCGGTCAGTTCCTGGCGCGACTGACCGGCGACCAGCGGAAGGACGCGCAGCTCATCGGTCAGTTCGGTGTCGGGTTCTACTCCGCGTTCATCGTGGCCGAGGAGGTCACGGTGTCGAGCCGGCGGGCGGACGCGCCCGCGGGGCAGGGCGTGCGCTGGGTCTCCGACGGCCGCGGCGAATACACGGTCGAGACGATCGATCGCGCCGAGCGCGGCACCTCCGTGCAACTGAAGCTCAAAGCGGACGCGGAGGAGTTCCTGCTTGCGGGGAGACTGCGTGCGCTGATCCGCAAGTACTCCGACCACATCGCGTTTCCGGTCCGGCTGCAGGCGGAGAACGTCGACGAGGCGGTGAATCGCGCCAAAGCGCTGTGGGTAAGGCCGCGAACCGAGATCACTGATGCCGAATACGTCGAGTTCTACAAGCAGCTCGCGCACGACAGCGAGGACCCGCTGATCTGGGCTCACAACCGCGTCGAGGGCAAGCGCGAGTACACGAGCCTGCTGTACGTGCCCGCCGTGGCCCCGTTCGACCTGTGGAACCGCGAGGCCCCGAAGGGCGTGAAGCTCTACGTGCAGCGTGTGTTCATCACGGATCAGGCCACGCAGTTCCTGCCGCTGTACCTGCGGTTCGTGCGCGGGGTGGTCGATTCCAGCGAGCTGTCCCTGAACGTCTCGCGCGAGCTGCTGCAGCAGGACGAGGCCATCGGCGCCATGCGGACGGCGCTGACGCGCCGGGTGCTCGACATGCTCGAACGCCTCGCCGAGGACGGCGAGAAATACGCGAAATTCTGGGGCGAGTTCGGTGCGCTCGTGAAGGAGGGTCTGGTGGAGGACCCCGTCAATCGCGACCGGCTCGTGAAGCTGCTGCGCTTCAACACGACACGCTCGGAGGGTGCCACGCAGCACCGCAGCCTGAAGGACTACCTGGCCGACGCGAAGCCGGAGCAGGGCGCCATCTACTATCTGATCGCGGAGTCGCCGACTGCTGCGCGCAGCAGCCCGCATCTCGAGGCGTTCAGGGAGCAGGGGCTCGAGGTGTTGCTGCTGGCCGATCGGCTCGACGAATGGGTCATGCAGCATCTGACGGCGCACGAGGGCAAGGCATTCAAGGACGTGCGTCGCGGTGTGCTCGACCTGCCGACACCCGTCGAGAAGCCTGCGGCAGCCGACGAGCGCGAGCGGGCCCAATTGCTGAAGCGCATGAAACAGGTGCTGCGCGAGCGCGTCGACGAAGTCCGCGTCGGCGGGCGGTTGCGGCAGTCGGCCGCCTGTCTCGTGCTCGGCGAGCAGGATCTCGGCTACCAGATGCGCGAGCTCCTGAAGGCGGCCGGCCACGAGGCTCCCGCGGTCGTGCCGAGTCTGGAGCTGAACCCGGAGCATCCGCTGGTGCGGCGTCTCGATGGCGAGACCGATCCGGCGCGCTTCGAGCGACTCGCGCTGCTATTGTTCGAGCAGGCCGTGCTGGCCGAGGGCCGGCAGCTCGAAGACCCGGCGGCATTCGTCGCACGGCTGAACGAGCTGCTGACGGAACTTGCGCCCGCGGCGAAGGCCTGAGCCAGGGAAGCCACGAATGACGAGACGCGCGGTGAGCTCGACGGCCGTCGAGATCGAAGGCCCGGCCGGACGGATCGAGGGCGCACTCGACGCCACGGGCGAGGCCCCGAGCGCCGTGGCCGTGGTTTGCCACCCGCACCCGTTGCAGCAGGGCACCATGCAGAACAAGGTCACGACGACGCTCGCACGGGCTTTCGCGAACCTCGGAGCCGTTTCCGTCCGGTTCAACTTTCGCGGGGTGGGCGCCTCTGAGGGCCGGCACGCGGATGGCGTCGGCGAGCGCGATGACGTGCTCTCGGTCGTCGCCTGGAGCAGGTCGCGCTGGCCGGGGTTGCGTGTCTATCTCGCAGGTTTCTCGTTCGGTGCCGCCATGGCGCTCGGAGTGGCGGCGCACGCCGCGCCGGCCGGCCTCGTGACCGTCGCGCCGCCGATCAACCGCTTGCCGGCCGATTTCGCGCCGCCGCGGTGTCCCTGGCTGTTGGTGCACGGGTCGGCCGATGACGTCGTTCCCGCCGAGCCCGTGCTCGCCTGGGCGCGCGCGCTGGCCGCGCCGCCGCGCGTGGTGCTGCTCGACGGCGTCGGCCATTTCTTCCACGGCAACCTGAATGCCCTGGGCGACGCCGTGACCGGATTCTTCGGCGCGGATTTCGCGCCCGGCGTCTGAAACGGAGTCCCAGTGCTGGCCAAGCTGAATGCCCTGTTCGAACGTGCGCTCGGCGCGGAGCGCGAATCCTCGGCGGCCGAGCGCGAGCACGCGCTGCGGGTCGCCACGGCATTGCTGCTGATCGAGGTGGCGCGCGCGGACTATGCCGACGATCCGGCCGAGGAGACGAAAATGCTGGAGGCGCTCGAGCAGTTCTTCGCGCTCGGCGAAGACGACGCCCGCCAGCTGCTCGACGAGGCACGCCGCGAGGGCGACCGCGCCGTCGAGTTGCAGCAGTTCACCCGGCGGCTGCACGAGCAGTTGTCCGTCGCAGAGAAGCATCGCGTCGTCGAGATGCTGTGGCAGGTGGCATTCGCCGACCGCCGCCTCGACAAGCACGAGGATCACCTCGTGGGCAGGATTGCCGAGCTGTTGTACGTGTCGCGCAGCGACCTGATCAGGATCCGCAACCGCGTGCGCGGCGACGTGTGATTACTGCTCGACGTAGAACTGCTTCTTGAAGCGTAGCGTGAACCTGCTCGGGTCGTTTCCGGGAGTCACGTCGATCGTGTAGATCAGCACTTCCCCGTCGGTGACCGGCAGCTCGCCGATGTAGTAGATGGCCTTGTCCTCGCGGAGCTCGCGCAGAGTCATCGTCTTCAGCTGGCCGTTCAAGTTGACCGCCGACGCGGTCACGGCGCCCGTGACGGCTTCGGTTCCTCCGCCCGGCAACTTGCGATGAATGCTGACGTTCAGCATCGCCTGGCTCTTGCTGCGGACGATGCCGTACTCCTTGGCGATGTCCGGAGTCAGCTGATCGGTATTGATGGCGCTGAAATACACCACGTAGTCGCCGAAGTCCTTCTGGCTCTCGGTCGCCGGCAGAGGTTCGTCCTGCTTCGCCGTGGTCTGGATCTTGTTGCCGGAATCGCAAGCGGAGAACAGGACCGCAGTGCCCAGCAGTGCCAGAACGCGCGCGCGTATGACCATGCTATCCCCCCAACTTACAGGTCAGCCTCGTCACTCGACGCCGCATCGCGACATGCAACGTCGCGTATCTACGTCACCGACATTACGCGCGTGCAGGGAGGCTGTCTAGCGAAGGAACCAGGGCAGCTCGAGCGCGATGATGCCGGCCTGGCAGACGAGCATGACGAGCAGCGGTGACAGGTCGAGGCCGGCGATCGGCGGCACGATGCGCCGGACCGGTCGCAGGACCGGCTCGACGATGTCGCCGAGCACGCTGCCCATGGCTCCGCCGCCGCGGTCGCCGAACCACGACAGCAACACGTACACGAACAGGGCCATGGTATAGAACCAGAGCGTCAGTGCGATCAGGCGTAGCAGCACGTAGAGCAGGAACGTCGGTACCGGCAGCACGACGCGCGCGATGGCGGCCAACGCGAACGTCACGATGCCTTCGAGCACGACGAGCACGATGAGCGTCGGCAGGTCGAGCCCTCCGGCGCTCGGCAGGATGCGGCGTGCGGGTACGACGAGCGGCGACGTGATCTTCTGTACGAGTTGCGACAGCGGATTGCGGTAGCCGGCGCGGACCCATTGCAGAATGAATCGCAGCAGGAACGCCAGGAGGTACAGGTCGGCCAGCGTCCTGACGAGGAAGATCAATGCATTCTGCATCGGCGACTACCCGTTCGAGGTTCCAAGATAGCACGGTGCGCGGCGTGCGCGGCGCGCGTCAGGTCGCACCGCGGGCGCCGAAGATCGCCGTGCCGATCCTGACGAAGTCGGCGCCTGCGGCGATCGCAGCCTCGAAATCCGCCGACATTCCCATGGACAGCGTGTCGAGCGGGATCCCGCCGGCGACAAGCCGCTGGCGCAGCGCGGCCAGCGACGCGAACCATGCGCCCGCATTCTCGCCGTCCTGCGGCGGCAGTGTCATGAGCCCGCGGAGCTTGAGGCGCGGCAGCGCGAGGATCGCGCGCGCGAGCGCGGCAACGTCGGCCTCGCTCGTGCCGGCCTTCTGCTCTTCGCCCCCCTGATTGACCTGGATCAGAACGTTCAGCGGCGCGGCGAACGGCGGCCGCTGCTCGTTCAGTCGCTCGGCGATGCGCAGGCGGTCGACCGTATGTACCCAGCTGAAATGCTCGGCGACGGGCCGCGTCTTGTTGGCCTGCAGCCTGCCGACGAAATGCCACGTGATGTCGAGGTCGGAGAGCTCGGCCATCTTCGGAAGGGCTTCCTGCACGTAGCTCTCGCCGAAATGCCGCAAACCCGCGCGATACGCTTCTGCGATGGCAGCGGCCGGTTGCTGCTTGCTGATCGCGACGATGCTCACGCTCTGCGGAGCGCGCCGCGCGTGCTCCGTCGCGCGAGCGACGCGCTCGACGATATTCGCGAGATGCTCCGTGATTTGAGTCACGCTTTGCCGGCAGGCCTTGGCTATACTGTCAACTACTTTTTTGGCCCCTGATCAGGGGCTGGGCTCACAGAGGCCCGTCTACGAAGGAGCGCCATGGCCGCGGTAGATATTGCGCAGTTGCTCGCGTTCGCAGTCAAGAACAACGCTTCCGACCTGCACTTGTCGTCCGGTGTACCACCGATCATTCGCGTCGACGGCGACGTCAAGCGGATCAACATGCCAGCACTGAAGCACAAGGAAGTGCACAGTATGGTGTACGACATCATGAACGACAAGCAACGCAAGGACTTCGAAGAGTTCCTGGAGACCGACTTCTCGTTCGAGATTCCGAAGCTCGCACGCTTCCGAGTGAACGCATTCAATCAGAACCGCGGATGTGCCGCGGTATTCCGGACGATTCCCTCGCAGATTCTGAGTCTCGACGATCTCGGTGCGCCGCGCATCTTCAAGGACATCTCGATGCATCCGCGCGGTCTCGTGCTTGTCACGGGCCCGACCGGCAGCGGCAAGTCGACGACGCTCGCAGCGATGGTCGACTACGTGAACGACAATCGGCCGGATCACATCATCACGATCGAGGATCCGATCGAGTTCGTCCACGAGAGCAAGCGCTCGCTGATCAATCAGCGCGAAGTGCACCGCGACACGCTCGGTTTCAGCGAAGCGCTGCGCTCCGCGCTTCGCGAGGACCCCGACGTAATCCTCGTCGGCGAAATGCGCGACCTCGAAACCATCCGGCTCGCGTTGACCGCTGCTGAAACAGGGCATCTCGTGTTCGGCACTCTGCACACGAGCAGCGCCGCCAAGACCATCGATCGCGTCGTCGACGTGTTCCCGGCGGCGGAGAAGGAGATGGTGCGCAGCATGCTCTCAGAGTCGCTTCGCGCGGTCATCTCGCAGACGCTGCTGAAGCGCGTAGGCGGTGGCCGCATCGCGGCCCACGAGATCATGATCGGCTCGCCGGCGATCCGGAATCTGATCCGCGAGGGCAAGATCGCGCAGATGTATTCCGCGATCCAGACCGGTCAGGCGCAGGGCATGCAGACTCTCGACCAGAATCTGCAGGAGCTCATGATGAAGGGGCTCATCACGAAGGAAGAAGCCCGCTTCAAGGCCGTGAACAAGGAAAGCTTCTGACGCCACAGCCGATCGATAGGAGCGCGTCGTAATGGAACGCGATCAAGCAGTACGACTGACGCAGAATCTTCTGAAGAAGATGGTCGAGAACAATGGTTCCGACCTCTTCATCACGGCCGATTTTCCGCCAGCCATCAAGATCGACGGCACGATCCGCCCGTTCGCCGATCGGCCCCTGACGTCCGCGCAGAGCTCGCTGATCGTCCGCTCGATCATGAACGACAAGCAGGCGAAGGAATTCGACGCGACGAAGGAGTGCAACTTCGCGATCGCACCGCAGGGCATCGGGCGGTTCCGGGTGAGCGCGTTCGTTCAGCAGGGCAATGTCGGCGCGGTGATCCGTACGATCGTCACCAAGATCCCGAGCTTCGAGGAGCTCGACCTGCCGCCGCAGCTGAAGGACGTCGCGATGACGAAGCGCGGCCTCTGCCTCGTGGTCGGCGGCACGGGATCGGGTAAATCGACCACCCTGGCCGCGATGATCGGCTATCGCAACGAGAACAGCCGTGGCCACATCATCACGATCGAGGATCCGGTCGAATACGTGCATCCGCACCGCGGCTGCGTCGTCACGCACCGCGAGGTCGGCGTCGACACCGAGAGCTGGCACGCCGCACTGAAGAACACCCTGCGTCAGGCGCCGGACGTCATCATGATCGGGGAGATCCGCGACCGCGAGACGATGCAGTACGGCATCCAGTTCGCGGAGACGGGCCACCTGTGCGTGGCGACGCTGCACGCGAACAGCGCGAACCAGGCGCTCGACCGCATCATCAACTTCTTCCCCGAGGAGCGGCGCCATCAGCTGCTGATGGACCTGTCGCTGAACATCACGGCCATGATCTCGCAGCGCCTGCTGCCGCGCGAGAACAAGATGGGGCGCGTCGCGGCCATGGAAATCATGCTGGCATCGCCGCTGATCAGCGACCTGATCTTCCGCGGCGAGGTGGCCATGATCAAGGACGTCATGGCAAAGTCGAACCGCCTCGGCATGCAGACGTTCGATCAGGCGTTGTTCCAGTTGTACGAGGACGGCGTCATTTCCTACGACGAAGCCATCCGTAACGCCGATTCGAAGAACGAGCTGCGCCTGCGGATCAAGCTGCAGAGCAAGCGTGAAGGCTCGTCGCAGGCGGAGCACGCGGAGAGCCTGCAGCTGGCGGAGGAAGACAAGGAGTCGCGGTTCTAACGGCCCGCTCCCCGGCTCCCTGCCATGAACGTCAAGCCGCTCTTCAAATTGATGGTGGACAAGAAGGCGTCCGACCTCTTCTTCACCACGTATGCGCCGGTCATGATCAAGATCGACGGCAAGATCATGCCCGTGAATCAGGTCGAGCTGTCGCCGAAGATGGTGCGACAGGCGGCGCTGGAGCTCATGAACGAGCAGCAGCTCGAGCAGTTCACGCGCGACCTCGAGATCGACTTTGCCATCTCCGAGCCTGGACTCGGCCGCTTCCGCGTCAACGTCTTCCACCAGCGCGGCAATGTTGCGATGGTGTTGCGCTTCATCACGCCCGAGCTGCCGACCCTGGACGGTCTCGGCATGCCGGACATCCTGAAGGACATGATCATGCTGCGGCGCGGTCTGATCCTGATGGTGGGCGCCAGCGGGTCGGGAAAGTCGACCACGCTGGCTGCGATGATCGACCACCGCAACAAGAACTCGGCATCGCACATCGTGACGATCGAGGACCCGATCGAGTTCCTGCACAGCAATCAGAAGTCGATCGTGAATCAGCGCGAGGTGGGGCTCGATACGCTCTCTTACCACCGCGCGCTGCGCAGCGCGATGCGCGAGGCGCCCGACGTGATCCTGATCGGCGAGATCCGCGATCGCGAGACGATGCAGGCCGCGATAGACCTGGCCGGCACGGGCCACCTCGCAATCGCCACGCTGCACGCGAACAACTCGCCCGAGACGCTCGACCGCATCATCAACATGTACCCGAACGATCAGCACAAGCAGGTGCTGATGGACCTCTCGCAGTACGTGCGTGTGATCATCTCGCAGCGCCTCGTGAGGTCGAAGGAGGGCAAGCGCGTGGCCGCGGTCGAGATCATGCTGAACACGCCGCACATTTCCGAGCTGATCCTGAAGGGCGACATCAGCAACGTGAAGGAAGCCTTCAAGGACACCAAAGAGCCCGGCATGCAGAGCTTCGATCAGGCGCTGTTCCATCTGTATCGGCGCGGTGCCATCAGCATGGAAGAGGCGCTCTCGAACGCCGACTCGCGCTCGAACCTCGAAGCCAAGATCAACTTCGGCTGATCGCGCGCGTCTCGCTCATCGCAACGGCTGCCTGCGTGTGTTCGTGCCCGCGAGGGGCCGCGTCCCGCGCGCAACGCGGCGATGAGGCCAACGTGCCGCTCGCGCGATCAGCGGAACCGGTCGTTCAGGGGTAGACGGCGCGGGCGTCGAAGACGGGCCCGTCGACGCAGACGCGCTTCATGGCAGGGCCGTCGGGCGTCATCACGCGCACGTTGCAGCCGGCACAGCCGCCGATGCCGCACGCCATGAATTCCTCGAGCGCCACCTGGCACGGCAGGTCGAACTCACGAGCGACCCTCGCGACGGCCGTGAGCATCGGCGTCGGCCCGCACGCGAACACCTGCACTTCGTTGCGCTGCGCCGCGGAGATCGCCCCAAGCCAGTCGCGCGCGAGATCCGTGATGTAGCCACGATGGGCGCCTGCGAGGCCGGCGTTGCTCGCGAGCCGCGACGGCACGCCCCATTGCTCGAGCAGCGCCATCGAATGCGTGGCCGTGCCGCTCACGCCCGGTACCGCGAGCTTCGATTCCACGAGCTCGAACGGAAACGGCACCTCCGAGCCCATGAGCACGAGCGGCGCCAGCTCCTTGCGGCCGCGAACCTGGTCGGCAAGAAAAACCATCGGCGGGATACCAACGCCGCCGCCGAGTGCCAGCAACCGCGGGCGGGCGGGGTCGATCGCGAACCCGTGGCCGATCGGCGCGAGCACGCTCAGCGTCTCGCCGATACGCCGCGCGGAGAGTTTCTCGAGGCCCGGACCGCGCGGCTTGTACAGGAACTCCATCCAGCCGGCGTCCGGGTCGGCGCGCATGATCGACAGCGGGCGGCGCAGCGGCACGGAAGGATCGCAGGCGATGTGCGCGAACGTGCCGGGCGCGGCGCGGCGCGCGGCGCGCGGGGCCTGCACGCGCAGGATGAACTGATGGCCGGCGTACGCCTGCTGCGCAAGGATGCGCGCGTCCTCGAGGAACACGCTGCCGCGGTTGGATTGATAGCTCACGTTTGCGGGTGCTCGTTGATCCATTGTTCGGCGATCAGGCACGCGGCCACCCTGTCGACCCGGCCCCGGCCCACGCGGCGGCGAAGATACCCGGATCTGCGGTTCTCCGCGAGCGTCGTCTCGGCTTCGACCGAGGTCAGCGTCTCGTCCACGGTGGCGACGGGCAGCGCATAACGGTTGCCGAGCGCGGCCGCGAACTGCCGCGCCCGGCGCGCGACCGTGGCGGCGCCTTCGCCTTCGGGCACGCCCACGACGAGCTGCGCCGGCCGCCAGTCTGCGAGGATGCGATCGAGCTCGGTCCACGGCAGGTCGCGCTCCACGCGCAGCGTCGTCAGCGGGGAGGCGGTCCGCGTCTCGAGGTTGGCCGTCGCGACGCCGATGCGCCGCGTTCCGAAATCGAACGCCAGCAGGATGCGTCGCTCGTTAGGCGGTGCCACGCCGTCGTCCCCGCCGCGCGTCCGGCGTGGCCGGCATAGTTCGTGATGCTGCGGATATCCACGCCGGGCAGGCCGAGCGCGGCCGCCCAGCGTTGCTCGAACGGAGTCTCGAAGATGATGGCGGGGTCGGCAGGCACCATGAGCCAGGAGTTGTGCTGAATCTCTGCCTCGAGCTGCCCCCGGCCCCAGCCGGCGTAGCCGAGCGCCACCAGCGCGGGTTCCGGGCCTTCACCCCGGCCGATGGCCGCCAGGATGTCGAGCGATACGGTGACCTTGATGTCGCCGCCCGCGACCAGCGTGCCTTCGTAGGTCTTGTCGGAGCGGTGCAGCACGAAACCGCGCTCGGGTTCGACGGGGCCGCCCAGCAGCACGGGCTGGTCCACGCGGCTGCGGTCCGTCAGCGGAATCGACAGCTGGCCCAGCATCTCGGCCACGGACAGGTCGCCGGGCCGATTCACGATGATGCCAAAGGCGCCGTCGGTGTCGTGCTTGCAGAGGTAGGTGACCGTCTCGCGGAAGTTCGGATCGGCCATCGCCGGCATCGCGATCAGGAAGTGATCTTGCAACGACCGCATGGCGGCGCGCTCATCCTCCGTAGGGTGAGCCGTCATCGTACCACGCGGGTTCCCGGGTTCAGCGCGGGGTTGCGGTGCCGCCCTGGCGTCGTGCGCTGTCGAAGAAGTCCCAGTCGTAGGCGAACCGCAGCACGTCGTAGTCCTTGCGGATGGCCTGCGGCAACGGCTCGAAAGGCGCGGCGAGGCGCAGGATCTTCAGCGCCGCCTGGTCGAGCGCTTTGTCGCCGGACGACCGGCGCACGATGATGTCCACCAGCTGGCCGTCCTTGCCGATCACGACTTCGAGTGTCGGTCGGCCGGCGTTCGGATCGCCGAGCAGCTGCGTGGGATAGTTGGCGGTGCCGATACGCTCGACGCGGCGGCGCCAGTTGTCGAGGTACTCCGCGAGGCCCGATTGCCGGGTGCTCGGCGTGGCGAGCAGCGTGCGCGCGTCGTCGCTGCCGTTCGGCAATTCCGCGCGCAGGCTGAGCTCCATGGCGGTGGTCTGAGGTCCCGCCTGCTCGAACAGCGCGGCGGCGCGCTGGCGGGCGGGTGCCGGATCGTCCGTCGGCTGCGGCTGCGCAGCGATCCGCTCCGGACTCTGTCCGCGCGTCACGACCTGCTCCGCGCTCGCCGTTGCCTCGCGTGGCGTGCCGTCGGTCGCGTCGGCGCCCTGCGGATCCCCGTTCCGGGTCACGGGCTGGGCGGCGGACAGGGCCGTGGTCGGGCGCTGGCCCTTCGCGGCCTGGCCGGCGGCGCGCTGGTTGCGGTTCGAGAGGAAGTCGGCCGTGTCGACGGCCGCCTCCTGCTTGCCGGTGTCGACGACCAGGGCGACGTTCAGCACGGGCACGGTCTTGTCGTCGATCGAGCTCACCGTGAACGTCACGCCGAGGATCACGACGCCGTGCACGAGCGCGGCCACGAACAGCGTCGAGCCGAGTCGGTCGTTGCCTTTCGGCGGTGGCGAAATCGTCTGCACGGCAGTCCCACTCCGGGCGGGGGGCCGCCAGGATTATACCGCGTGGATCAGCGCGCCCTGGCCGCGAGCTTGTGGTCGATGGCCGTCAGCAGCTTAGCAGCGATGTCGATGCCGAATTGCCGATCGAGTTCACGGATTCCCGTGGGGCTCGTGACGTTGATTTCCGTCAGGTAGTCGCCGATCACGTCGAGGCCCGCGAACAGCACGCCCTTGCGGGACAGCTCCGGCCCGACCTGGGCGCAGAGCCAGCGGTCCCGCTCGGTCAGAGGCCGCCCCTCGCCCCTGGCTCCCATGACCAGGTTGCCGCGGCTCTCGCCCGGGGCCGGAATCCGCGCCAGCGCGTAGTCGATCGGCTCGCCGTCGATCATCAGGATGCGTTTGTCGCCGTCCACGATCTCCGGAATGTAGCGCTGGGCCAGCGTGAACTTGGCGCCGTTGTCGGTCAGGGTCTCGATGATCACGTTGACGTTCAGGTCGCCTGCGGCGACCACGAAAATCGAGCGCCCGCCCATGCCGTCGAACGGCTTCAGCACGATCTTGCCGTGCTCCTTCAGGAATTCGTGCAACGCCGTGCGGGAGCGCGTCACCAGGCTCGGCGGCGTGCACTGCGGGAACCAGGAGGTATAGGCCTTCTCGTTGATGTCGCGGAGGCTGGACGGCTTGTTCACGACCAGCACGCCGCGGGCCTCCGCGAGCTCGAGGATGTACGTCGTGTAGATGTACTCCATGTCGAACGGCGGGTCCTTGCGCATCAGCAGCGCGTCGATCTGCTCGAGGCCCCCGGTCCAGGGCGTGCCTATCTCGAACCAGCGCTCCGAGTCGTCGCGCACCGTGAGCCACGAGCCGTAGCCGTACGGGGCGCCATTACGCACGGAGAGATCCTGCTGCCGGAAATAGGCGATTGCCCAGCCCTGCCGTTGCGCCGCCAGCAGCATCGCGAGGGTCGAGTCCTTCTTCGGTTTGATCGATTCGATCGGGTCCATGACGACGCCGAGCACGCGGCGGGACTGGCTCATTACTCTTCCTCGCTTTCTTGCGGTGGTTCGCAGTCTGGTCAAAATGCGCAACGCTACCATAACTCGTTTTTCGCGAGCGCCATGGCCGCTCGGCCCGTTCTCGCGCGGTGTCGCCGACGATCGATCGCAACGGCTGTGAGGCACGGTTCCGTCGATGGAAGGCATGCCGCCAATATGTTAAAAGGCGCGTTGAGTCCGGGAGTTACGCTCTCGGCTCATGGCGGGGGAACGCCGAGCGGTCCGCGGGAGGGAGACCTTAGTGTCCGGTAGCAGTGCAGTGAACCCGAAGAGCTCCTTGCAGGGCCTCAAGATCCTCGTCATCGACGACAGCAAGACCATCCGCCGCACCGCGGAAACCCTGCTAGCCAAGGAGGGTTGCGAGGTGTTCACGGCCGTCGACGGTTTCGATGCACTGTCGAAGATCGCGGACCATCGTCCGGACATCATTTTCGTCGACATCATGATGCCGCGGCTCGACGGCTATCAGACCTGCTCGCTGATCAAGCACAACAAGCTATTCAAGGACACGCCGGTCATCATGCTGTCGAGCAAGGACGGCCTCTTCGATCGGGCGCGCGGCCGGTTGGTCGGCTCGGAGCAGTACCTGACCAAGCCGTTCACGAAGGACGAGCTGCTCGGTGCAATCGTGAGCCACGTGGCGAAGTAGTTGGGGCGGAGGAGCGGTATGGCCCTGATCATGATCGTCGACGACTCGCCCACCGAGGTGCACGTGTTGAAGACGGCGCTCGAGAAGCACGGTTTCGATACCGTCTCGGCCGCCGACGGGTCCGAATGCCTGAGTCTCGCGCGCGAGGTGCGACCCGATCTCATCTTCATGGATGTCGTGATGCCGCGCGTGAACGGCTATCAGGCCACGCGCACGCTGACTCGCGACCCGCAGACGAAATCGATTCCGGTGGTCATGATTACCACCAAGGATCAGGAAACCGACCGCATCTGGGGCATGCGCCAGGGTGCCGTGGACTATCTCGTCAAACCCGTCACGGAAGCCGTCCTGGTCGCCAAGGCCCAGGAAGTGCTCACGCGGGGGTCGAACGCTTGAACCTGCAGGCGTTGGCCGATCAGCCCTTCGAGCTGCTGCTCGAGCTCGAGCGGCGCGCGCGCGCCGCGATCGCCGCGCGCGACGGCGCGCCGGCGGCGGCCGACGAATGGGTCGGCATCGCGTTTCGGCTCGGCGCCGAGAGGTTCGTCGCCAGCCGTGCCGAGGTCCGCGAGGTGCTGCCTGTGCCCGAGCAGGTCACGCGCGTGCCGGGAGCCAAGCCCTGGCTGCGCGGCATTGCGAATCTGCGCGGCCAGCTGCTGACCGTCGTCGACCTGAAGTCCTTCCTCGGCGCCGGCGGTGCGGGCCCGGATCGGCAGGCGCGCGTGCTGGTCGTCGCCAGCCGCGACGTCCCGACCGGTCTCGTCGTCGACGAGGTGCTCGGTTTCCGCCGGTTCGCGGCCGACGACTACCGAGAGGAGGCTCCCCCCGGCGTGATTCGCTGCGAGCACTACCTCGAGGGCTGCTACCGACGCAACAACGAGGTCTGGCCGCGATTCAGCCTGCTGAAATTGCTCGAGGATCCGCAATTCCTTACCGCAGGCGAGGCGGCGCGCGCGTGAGCACCACGACGATCAAATCCGGCCCCTGGCCCAAGCTGCTGCCGCCGCTCGGCATCGCGCTCGCCATCGTGCTGCTGGCCGCGGCCGGTGCGGTCTGGTGGACCGGAAGCCCTGCCCCGGCTGGCGATGGTGGCCTCGGTGAGCTGGTGGCGTTGACGCAGGCGACGCGCGTGGAGACACGGGCCGTGCTCGGGGGTGGCGGCGAGCCGTTCGACGCCCTCGCCGCGCGGCGTGCCGAGCTTGCGAGCCTGCGCACGGCCGTGGCGAACAACCCGTCCGTCGGCGACTCCGCGCGCGGCCTGGCGGGCGATGCCGGCGTGTGGCAACCGATCGAAGGCAGTCTCGACGCGCTGCTCGGTGCGCGCGAGCGTCTGCTCGCGTTGCACGCCGCGCGAGCGGAGCTGCTCGAGCTCGCGCCGCGCCTGCTGGTCGCGACCGGCAATGTCGCGAGCGCCCTGTCGCCCGCCGATCTCGAGACCAATCGACCGTTTCTGGCGCGGTTCGAGGTCACCGTCGAAGCGCTGCAGCAGAATCTGCGCTCGCTCGGTTCGGGCGGTGCCTCGGACGACGCCGTGCGCCGTGTCGGTGACGCCGGCCAGTATCTCGAGCAGATGATCCGCGGGCTGCGTGGAGAGGACACGAGCCTCGGCGTGGTTCCCGTCCGCAGCGCCGCGGCGCGGGGCAATCTCGACTCGGCCGCCAAGCTGTTCGAGCAGGTGCGTGGCGGCATCGCGACGGTGACCGCCGGCGCGGCGGACCTGTCCGCGGCCACCGCGAAGGTCGAGGCCTTCGACAAGGCGGCCGACGCGCTGCTGGCGCGCTATCGCGGCACCAGCTTCGGCGTCGCCGTGCCCGCGGGCTCCACCAGCCGGCTGCCCCTGCTGCTCGTCGTGGCGGCGCTCGTCATCGCGGCCCTCATGGGGTTCGTCTATTACCGTGCGCGCGACTTCCGCCGCGCCGCCGAGCTGCAGGCCGAGCAGAACGAGCGCAATCAGCAAGCCATCCTGCGGCTGCTCGACGAGCTGTCGAGCCTGGCCGACGGCGATCTGACCGTGCAGGCGACGGTGACCGAGGACATCACGGGCGCGATCGCCGACTCGATCAACTACGCGATCGAGGCGTTGCGCGGCCTCGTGGCCACGATCAACGATTCGTCGATTCTGGTCGACGCGGCCGCGAAACAGACCGAGGGCACTTCGCGCCATCTGCTGCGCGCCGCCGAGACGCAGGCCAAGCAGGCGGCCGCGGCCTCGGAGTCGATGGCGCGCATGGCCACGTCGATCGAGGAGGTGTCCGGCAACGCAGAGCGCGCGTCCGACGTGGCGCGGCACTCGGTCGAGATCGCGCACAAGGGTGGCGAGGCCGTGCGGCGCACGATCGCCGGCATGAACACGATTCGCGAGACGATCCAGGACACGTCGAAGCGCATCAAGCGGCTCGGCGAGAGCTCGCAGGAGATCGGCAACATCGTCGAGCTTATCGAGGAGATCGCCGAGCAGACGAACATCCTCGCGCTCAACGCCTCGATCGAGGCGTCGCGGGCCGGCGAGGCCAGCCGCGGGTTCGCGGTCGTGGCGGACGAGGTGCAGAAGCTCGCCGAGCGTTCGACGATGGCGACCAGGAAGATCGAGGTGCTGGTCAGCACGATCCAGTCCGACACGAACGAAGCCGTGATGTCGATGGAGCGCAGCACCACCGACGTGGTCGGCGGCGCGCTGCTCGCGGAGAACGCGGGCGCCGCGCTCGACGAGATCGAGCAGGTGTCGCACCAGATCGCGAGCCTCGTACAGAACATCTCCGGCTCGTCGAAGGAACAGGCGAGCGTCGCCAGCGCCATCACGAAGAACATGCACGTGCTGCGCGAGATCAGCTCGAAGACGACCGAGTCGACGGCCGCCACCTCGAGCGCCATCAGCAAGCTGTCGGAGCTCGCTTCGCAGCTGCGCAAGACCGTCGCCGGCTTCACGTTGCCCGACCAGGGCGGCGGTACCGGTGTGCTCAGCGCGGCGCGCGTCGCAGCCAGCCTCGAGCAGCCGACACCCGTGGACATCGGCGTCGAGTCGGCTCCGGCCCCGTCGCGTCGTCGCCAGTCGGGGTAGCGCGGCGTGGCGGTTGACAGCATGGACGATCTGGCCTCCCATTCGTTCGAGCTCGTCAATCGCGAGCTCGTGAATACGCTCGAGGCGGCACGCCGCGAGCTCGAGGAGTACGTCGACGGCCACGCCGGCAAGGACGCTCTGCTGCGCACGGCGGAGATGCTGCATATCGCGCGCGGCGCGCTGAAGATCGTGGAGATCCACGGCGCGGCGCTGCTGGCCGAGGAGATGGAGCTCACGTGCCGCCGGTTGGCGGAGACCGAGGATCCCCAGAAGTCCGAACAGGCCGTCGAAGCGCTCACGCGCGCGATGGTGCAGCTGCCGGCGTACCTCGAACGGTTGCTCGGTGGTGGCCGGGACGTGGCCCTCGTCCTGCTGCCGCTGCTGAACGACCTGCGCCAGGCGCGGGACAAGCCCTCGCTGTCCGAGGGTACGCTGGTGCTGCTGAACTCCGGGCCGTTCGAACGGCAGATGGAGGCGCGCGGCGCGGCACCGGCCGCTCGCGACGTGGGCCGCGGCTTCGAGAAGGTTGCGCAGCGGCTGCGACCGGCGTTCCAGGCGTCGCTGCTCGGCTGGATCAAGGGCGCCGAGCCGCGCCACCTCGACGAGCTGCTGCGCGTCAGCACGAACCTCGAGCGCGCGGCCGCGAGCGAACAGGTCAAGCAGCTCTGGGCGGTGCTGACGGCCGTGCTCACGGCCATTCGCGGCGGCGGGCTCGAGGCCACGGTCACGCTGAAGCGGCTGATCGGCCAGGCCGACCGGCAGTTGAAGCGGCTGATCGACGGCGGCGAGTCGGCGCTCGTGAACGCGCCGCCCGTGGACCTCGTGAACAGCCTGCTGTACTACGTGGCCCGCGCCACGTCCGACGATCCGAAGATCCGCGCGCTGCGCGAGAAGTACAACCTGAGCGAGATGCTGCCCGGCGAGGAGCAGATCGAGCAGGCGCGGGAAGGGCTCGCGGGACCGAGCGTGAAGCTCATGCGCACGGTCGCGCAGGCCATCAAGGAGGATCTCGCCGCCGTCAAAGACTCGCTCGACATCTTTGTTCGCACGGGCATGCAGGAGGTCGACAAGCTCGCCCCGCAGCTCGACATGCTGAAGAAGATCGGTGACACCCTGGGCGTGCTCGGTCTCGAGAAGGCGCGCGGCGCCATTCAGCGCGAGACTCAGGAGCTCGCAGCGCTGGTCGCGAGTCGCAGGACGATCGAGCGTGCCGTACTGGAGAAGATGGCGGCCACGCTGCTCGATGTCGAGGATACGCTGGATCGCGAGCTGATCCGCGTCGTGACGCCTGCGGAGGGCGCCGAGACCACCGACGACCAGGCGACGGGCGAAACGCAGCAGCGCCAGGTCACGCAGGCCGTCATGGGCGAGTGCATGGTGAACCTCGCCAAGATCAAGGAGGCCGTGATCCAGCTCGTCGAGCATCCCGGCGACATGCGGCCGCTCGAGCTGGTGAAGCCGCAGCTCAAGGGTATCGTCGCCGGCCTCCTCATGCTGAACAAGACGAAAGCCGTGAAGGTCGTGGAGCGCGTCGGCGGCGTGATCGCCACGCGGCTCGCGCCTTCCGGCGCACGGCTGAAGCCCGATTACCTCGAGCGGCTCGCCGACGCGATCGTCAGTGTCGAGTATTACCTCGAGACGGTCAGCGCCGGCCGCAACGATCCCTGGTACATGCTCGACAACGCCGAGCGCTGTCTCGATCTGCTCGAGAAGCTCCCGGAGCTCAAAGCGGCGACGCCATCCGCGGCGCCGCAGGCGCCGGCTGCAGCGCTGCCGCCTGTGCAGACGGCGGCGCCGGCACCGCCGCCCGCTGCGAAGAAGCCTGCCGCCCGGCCGGCGGTCATGCAGGTCGCCGGCGAGCGCTCCGACCCGGAGCTCGTCGAGGTCTTCATCGAGGAAGCCAAGGAAGAGATCGCCAACATCGAGCGCAATCTGCCGCTCTGGACCGCCGATCTCGACAATTCGGAAGCACTGATCGCGATTCGCCGCTCCTTCCACACGCTGAAGGGCAGTGGTCGCATGGTCGGTGCACAGCTGATCGGCGAGTTCTCGTGGAGCGTCGAGAACCTGCTGAACCGGCTCATCAACCAGACGCTGGCCCACACGCCAGCCATGGTGGCGTTCGTGCAGGTGGCTACCAAGGCGCTGCCGCAGCTGATCGAGCAGCTCGAGATCGGACTCGCGCCGAAAGCGGACGTGCAACTGCTCATGAAACAGGCCGAGGCGTTCGCGGAGGGCGATCCGGACGCCGAGAACCTCACCTCGCAGTCCCTGCGTTCCCCGGCGCTCGCTCCGCAACCGCCCGCGCCTCCCGAGCCCGCCGCGCCCGTCATGGATCCGGTGCTGGCCGACATCTTCGTCAAGGAGACGCGCGGCCACCTCGCCGTGATCCGCGAGTACCTCGCGGCCGCATCGCGGCAGCCCGGACCGCACTCCGTGCCCGAGCCCCTGCACCGTGCCTGCCACACGCTGCTCGGCAGCGCGCGCATGGCGGGCTTTGCGCCGATGATGACGCTCGCGGGGCCGCTCGCGGAGCACCTGCGGCGCCACTTCGACAACGGTTCCGAGCTGACCGACGCGGGTCTCGATGCGTTGCGTGCCGCTGCCGACGAGATCGCGCGTTTGGCGGACGGGCTGGCCGGCGGCAAACAACTCGACGTGGCTGCGACCTTCCCGAAGGCGCTCGACGCGTTGGCGGCGGCCGTGCCGCCGGCCGCGGCGTCACCCGCGGAGCAGCCCGCTGCAGCCGTGGCGCCGCCGCCCGCGGCGGCGTTCGACCCGGAGATCGCCGCGATCTTCGCGGAGGAAGCCGCGGAGATCCTGGAGCAGTCGGAGAGCGCGCTGCGCTCGATTCGCCAGACGAGCGATGCGGCTTCGGTGGTGGCGTTGCAGCGATTCCTGCACACGCTGAAGGGCGGTGCGCGCATGGCCGGCATCATGGCCATGGGCGATCTTGCACATGGGCTCGAGACGCTGCTAGCACGCATTGCCGACGGCAAGAGCCAGCCGACCCCCGCGGCGCTCGATCTCGTGCAGCGCGGCCTCGACCGCCTGCAACAGATGCGCGACGCGACCGACGCGGGCCGCGCCGTCGAGCCCGCGGCCGATCTGGTCGGTCAGCTGGAAGCCTTCGAAGCGCCCGTCATGCCCGTCGCGGCGCCCGCCGCGCCGCCGCCGGCGGCAACCGCGCCCGCAGCGTCGATTCCGGTCGGCGCCGTCGAGCGCGAGCCTGCCAGCATCGACATCACCGCGGATCTCGAGCAGCTCGTGGTGCCCGAGATCGGACCGCTCGCCCTGGCTGCGGATCTCGACGTGCGTGCCGCGGCCGAAGTGGTCGACCAGCCGACGATCAATGAGCCGGTGTCGGAGATCGCGGATCTCGGCGCGGAGCCGACGATCGTCGAGCCGCGCGTGCCGGTCGAGAGTGCAGCGGAGCCCGTCGTGGCCGAGCCCGAGCCGGTCACGGCGCCCGCTCCCGAACCGGCCGTGGCGGCGGTCGCCGCGGCGCCGCCCCCGGCGCCGGTCGAGCAGCGCAGCGTCGAGCGTGCCGAAACCGCGCGCGTCGACGCGGGCCTGCTCGATGCGCTTTTGAACGGCGCGGGCGAGATCAACATCTTCCAGTCGCGACTGAGCCAGCAGCTGCACTCGATCGAGTTCCACCTCGGCGAGCTCGGCGGCACCGTCTCGCGGCTGCGCGAGCAGCTTCGCAAGCTCGAGGCCGAGACCGAAGCGCAGATCCTGCATCGCCACCAGGACGATGCGGACGTGCAGAGCGGCTTCGATCCGCTCGAGCTCGATCGCTACTCCACGATTCAACAGTTGTCTCGCGGCCTGGCCGAGACGGCCAACGACGTGGCGAGCATCAACGAGCTCCTGAACGGGCTCACGAACGAGACGAACACGCTGCTGACGCAGCAGGCGCGTGTGACGGGCGAGCTGCAGAACGGGCTCATGCAGACGCGCATGGTTCCGTTCCAGCGCCACGTCGCGCGGCTCGGTCGCATAGTGAGGCAGGCGTGTGCGGATACCGGCAAGCTCGCGGAGCTCGCCGTCGAAGGCGAGAACAGCGAGATCGACCGCCAGGTGCTGGAGTCGATGCTGCCGCCGCTCGAGCACCTGCTGCGCAACGCCGTGGCGCACGGGATCGAGACACCGGCGCTGCGCAAGCAACGCGGCAAGCCGGAGACCGGCAAGGTCACGCTCAAGATCAGACGCGAGGGATCCGAGGTCATCGTCGACGTCGGCGACGACGGTGGCGGCCTCGATCTCGCGGCGATCCGGCGCAAGGCCTACGAGAAAGGACTGATCGCGGAGAGCCAGAAGCTGACCGATGAGCAGGCCGTCGAGATGATCCTGCGACCCGGCTTCAGCACGGCCAGCGAGCTCACGCAGGCGGCCGGCCGCGGCGTCGGCATGGACGTGGTCGACAACGAGGTCAAGAAGCTCGGCGGCTCGATGCGGATCGAGAGCACGGCCGGTCAGGGAACGCGGTTCCTGATCCGCTTGCCGTATACGCTGGCCATCACGCATGCGCTGATCGTCAACGTCGGCGACGAGACATTCGCGCTGCCCCTGCCGACGGTCGAAGGCATCACGCGGCTGTCGCGCGAGAAGATCCTGAAGCATCTGACGGAAGACGATCCGAAGCTCGACTACGGCGGCATCGCGTACCGGATTCAGCACCTCGGGAGCCTGGTCGGTGCGGCACCGTCGGCGTTGCCCGAGGACGAGAACGCCGTATCGCTGGTGCTGATCCGCGCGGGCGAGAGTTCCACCGCGTTACTGACCGACTCGCTCGAGGGCAGCCGCGAGATCGTCGTGAAGACGCTCGGTCCGCACATCGCGAGCGTGCAAGGCGTGACCGGGGCGACGATCCTGGGCGACGGCCGCGTCATCATGATCCTCGACGCCGGCACGCTGGTGCGTGCGCAGAAAGGTCCGGAGCGTGCTCCCGCACCGGTCCCGCAGCCGATGTCGGCGCCGACCCTGACGGCGCTGGTCGTGGATGATTCGATCACGATGCGGCGCGTCACCCAGCGTCTGCTCGAAAGACGCGGTGCGAAGGTCTTCACGGCGCGCGACGGGCTCGATGCCATCACCGTGCTGCAGGAGCACCCGGTCGACATCATCCTGCTCGACATCGAGATGCCACGCATGGACGGTTACCAGCTCGCGACGCACGTGCGCAACGACGCGCGCCTGAAGCACCTGCCGATCATCATGATTACCTCGCGCTCTGGCGAGAAGCACCGCGCCAAAGCCATCGAGATCGGCGTCAACGATTACCTGAGCAAGCCGTACCAGGAGAGCCAGCTCGTAGCCGCGATCGAGGCCTTGCTCGGCCGGGAGTTGTGAGCCGATGACCGAGGCGGAGCCCAGGGAACTCTACAGCTTGCTGATTCCGCTGCGCGGTGAGCGGCTGCTGGTGCCGCGCATGTGCGTGGCCGAGGTCATCGCGTTCGCGGACACCGCGCGCCATCGCGACGCCGCGGCTCCCGAGTGGTATCTCGGCGCGATCGAGTGGAACAATCGCCGCATTCCGGTGGTGTCGTTCGACGGGCCGACGGGCGATGAACGCAAGTCCAAGCGCTCGCGCGCCCGCGTGGTCGTGTTCCACGCCATCACGCGGGAAGTGAAGGGCGGCTATTACGGCATTCTGACGCAGGGTTTCCCGCAACTCGTGCGCGTGAACCCGGATGTGCTCGGTCTCGACACGGAGCAGGGTGTACCGGAAGGGTTTCCCGCGCTGTGCCGGGCCCGCATGATCCACGAGTACCCGCTGATTCCCGACGTCGAGAGGCTCGAGCACATGATCGGCGACTTGCCGCCGGCCGCCTGACGCGACGTCAGAGATCTCCCCATCTCGACTGCGCGATGGCGCACGCCGTGATCGCAGCCGTCTCGGCGCGCAGCACGCGCGGGCCGAGCGTCACGCGGATGAATCCCGCGGCATCGAGCGCCCGCCAGTCCGTGGGGCCGAAGCCGCCCTCCGGTCCGATGGCGACGATCACGCCGCCTTCCGGGCGCGGGTCCGATGGAAACGGCCGCTCGGCCCCGAGATCGAAGGCGAGCCGCGTGCCGTGATCGGGCAGGGCACGGAGCAGGTCGGGCAACGCCATTGGCGTCGCGATCGACGGCGGAGTGTGCCTGCCGCACTGCTCACAAGCGCTGCGTGCGATGCGCTGCCAGTGATCCGCGCGCCGGTCGAGCCGATCTCCGTCGATGCGTACCACGCTGAATTCGGCATACGCGGGCCTGATGCATCGAACGCCGAGCTCGGTGGCCTTCTGCACGACCAGGTCCATTGCGTCCGCTTTCGGCAGCGCCTGCACGAGCGTCAGGTCGAGCGGTGACTCCGCCAGCGGCGCGTGCGCCTCGCGCAGGTCGAGCAGCGCGCCGCGACGCTGCAGCGCGTTGACCACCGCGTGGCGCTCCTCGCCGCGGCCGTTGAAGGCAACCAGCACGTCGCCGCGCTGCAGCCGCAACACGTGCGCGAGGTAATGAGCCTCGTCCTGATCGAGAGGCAGCGTGTCACCACCGAGATCGTGCGCGACGAACAGTCGCGTCACGCGTCGTTTGCGCTGAGTCATCAGGGTCACCGGGTCCGCGCGAACGAGTCGCGCCAGGCTGCTATATTGTCGCCGCGTATGCTGCGGCGCACTTTAGCAGCCGCCCAGAGCGACCGTGAACATCGATCCGACGACAGGCTGGCTTCGAGGTGTCCGCCGAGTGGTCTCGCCGAATTGCGACGACCGCCCGGAGGGACTGGAGCTTGCGCTGATCGTCGTCCATGGCATCAGCCTGCCGCCGGGAGAGTTCGGCAACGGCTGGATCGAGCGCTTCTTCAGCAACGAGCTGCCGGCCGACGCCGACCCGTACTTTGCCACGATCTGCGACCTCGAGGTGTCCGCGCACATGCTGATCGGGCGCGACGGCGCGTTGACGCAGTTCGTGCCGTTCGGCAAACGCGCATGGCACGCAGGCAGATCGGCGTACTGCGGCCGTATGGCGTGCAACGACTTTTCCGTCGGCATCGAGCTCGAGGGAACCGATGACGTTGCGTACACGACTGCGCAGTATCGGGCGCTCGCGTCGTTGATCGCGGCGTTGCGCCGCGCGTATCCCTCGCTGGCGACAGCCGAGGTCGTGGGTCACAGCGACATCGCGCCGGGCAGGAAGACCGACCCCGGGCCGGCGTTCGATTGGGCGAAGCTGCGCAGAATGCTGGCGCTCTGCGAGCGAGCGTCCTGACTAGCGTTGCCAGAGCACTTCCTGGCCGCCATCCTGGCGGGCCAGCGTGCGCGCGATGACGAAGAGCAGGTCGGACAGGCGGTTCAGGTAGCGGAGCAGCGCCGGATTCAATGGTGCGCGCTTCGCCGCGGCCCACGCGTCGCGCTCCGCGCGCCGGCAGACGGCCCGTGCGAGATGACACGCGGCCGCTGCCCGGTTGCCCCCGGGGAGCACGAATTCCTTGAGCGGAGGCAAGGCAGCGTTCAGGCCGTCCAGGTCGTTTTCGAGGCGCTCGACGTGTGCATCGGTGATTCGCGTCAGACCCGGCAGAGCGAGCTCGGCGCCGACGTCAAAGAGCTCGTTCTGTATGCGCGTCAGGCACGCGCGAATCTCGAGCGGCAGTGTCGTTTCCGCCTGTACGACGCCGATCGCGCTGTTCGTCTCGTCGACGCTGCCGAACGCTTCCACGCGCGCGTCGCACTTGTCGATGCGCTCGCCGCTGGCGAGACCCGTCGTGCCGTCGTCGCCGGTGCGCGTGTAAATCTTGCTGAGTCGGTGACCCACGGAAGCAACTGCTCCTTGTGCTGCGACATCATACGGTCCGCGGCGGATTTGCGTCAGGGGCCGGGCCACCCGATCTCGCGCGAGGTGACGGGCCCGATCACGACCTGGCGCAGGCTCGTCGGTATGTCGGCACGCTGCGCATCGAGCGGAATGCGGCCGGCCATGAGTTCGGCCTTGGTCTGCGGCAGCAGCGGCTTCGCCTCGGGGCTGGCGTAACCGTCGGGAAACCGCGGTGCGTTCGTGCCCGGTGCGTATTTGTCCGTCGCACCGAGCGTATGCAGCAGCTCGTGGGCGAGCACCATCTGGTTCGAGCCCCGCGCGGCGCTGTCTGCGAAGAGGTTGGCAACCGCGATCATTCCCTTGCGGAGCGCGGTGGAACGGTCGAGTACGAGATCTGCAGTCGGCTCGTGGAAGACCGCGAACACGACGATGTCCCCGCTCGGCGCCGAACTCCGCCACTGCAGTCGCGCGGTCAGCCAGCGCATGCGCAGACTCCACCACAGCGTGCCGAGCGCTCCGGTGTCGGCCGCGAGCACGGGCAACGCGTCATCGTAGCGGCCGACGATGCGCAGCCGGAACGGTTGCTCGAGGTGAACGCCGTGACGCCGTGCCTCCGCGGCGAAGAATGCCTCGATGTCGCTGAACTCGGTCGCTGGGAGGCTGTCGATATAGCTGCGAGTCGTGCGCTGGCCGTCACCGTCGACGGTGTAGACGTTGACCCACAGGGGCGCGTCCCAGTTGGTGCTTCGGCGTTCGGTCAGGAACTGGGCGACCGCAACGAAGGCAAGGACGTACAGCAGCACGGCGATGCGCAGGCGACGGAACATGCTCGGAGCCGGGCGACGAGGGTGCTGCTAGTGAATCACCCTCGATCGCGTGCGGCGGGCGATTCGGTCACGTTTTTGCCGTGACCGGCAGACTTCCGGGCGCCAGAAAAAGAAAACCCGGCGGTGGGAACGCCGGGTCAGACTCTTGTTGTTATCGGAGTTTACGGTTTCAAGTATGCGGCCTGGCCGGTGCTCGAGATGCCCGAAGGCAACGAGCAGTGTGTTGTTTTTATCCAGCCAATTTCTTTTCTTGTTCTTCTACTTTCTTGTTCTTCTCTAACGTTTTCAAATTTAACAGAACCCTCTGCGAGTTCGCAGCGATTTCTGTCGGTTTGCGCACTCACGTGTCCCTCAGCGGGACGACCAGTACTAAGCAAGACATATGCCACGGATGGTTTGGCGAGGCGAATCAGGGGATTAAGCGGGTATCCTGGCCGACCAAGTTTGGATTGGGCTGGACTGTGTAAATACCCCCGACAACCAGCTTACATAACGTCCTTCGCGCAATCTTACAGAAGCGCACCCTAACCGACTGTTTTGTAAGGCTGCGCATTTTTCGCTGGGCTCGAATCCCCCGGCGGCATCGAGGTCTCCGCCAACGTAAAGCCTTCTGACATCTCATGGCCGCGCCAACAGCTCGTTGCGGTCGAACCAGATACCGCCCTTGGTCACCGCGACGATCTTCAGCGTGTCCCCGATACGGTTCAGCGGATCGCCGTCGAGCACGACGAAGTCCGCGAGCTTGCCTTCCTCGAGGGTGCCGACCTCGCGCTCGATGCCGAGCGCGAGCGCCCCCTCCGCGGTCGCGAGCCGCAGCACCTGGTCGTTGCCGAGTCCCGCTTCGCCGAGCAACGCGAGCTCCAGGTGGAGCCCGAGCCCATAGGGAAGCGTGGGTGCATCCGAGCCGACCGCCACGCGGCCGCCGGCCCGGATCAATCGGGCGACGGTCTGCTCGAGCGCAGGCAGCGCCGCGCCCGACGGCCCGCTGCGCGCCCAGCCGGCCTGTTCCGCCGGCGTGAACAGCGCCGCGTAGGCGCTGTCACCGCGCCAGGGCGGGGGGTTGCCGGGCCACGCGCTCAGTCCTGCGAGCGCGCCGAGGCCGGGCGAGAACACCGCGCCGGCCGCGAGCAACCGGCCGAACCCGTCCTGGTACGCGCTGAACCCGGGGGAGAGCTCGAGTTCGTAGGGCGTGACCGGCGACTCGAGCGTCAGGCGGTCCTCGCGGGCGTCCCCGCGTAGCCGCGGAATCTGCAGGGCGCTGACCTGACCGGCCAGACTGTGTGCAAAACCGTTGGCAATGCCCGGCAATGCGCGGACCGGAGCGCGCGGGTCGGTCGGAACCGCCTCGGGCGGCACGCCCGCCGCGGGAGTCACGATCAGATGCGGGCCCGGTGCTCGGCCCGCCGCCCAGGTCTCGGCACGCTGCAGTGCCTCGGGTACGTCGGCCGCCACCTCGCGAACGGTCGTGACGCCGTAGGCGAGCCAGGCGCGCCCGAGGCGCTCGCCGGCCAGCGCCGTCTGATGGGCGTGGACATCGATCAGGCCCGGGATCACCGTGGCGTCCGGTAGCGAGATCACCTTGCCCTGCGGTGGCACCGTGCCGCGGGGGCTAATGCCCGCGATCCGTCCGGCGTGCACGTGGATATCGACGTGGCGCCGATACTCTGCCCGTACGCCGTCGAACAGACGGCCGACCTGCAGCACGAAGTCGTCGGGCGGCGGCGGGGGCTGCCACTGCATCGCGATCGGGTGGGGATTGTCGCGCGGTGGTGGCGGGGCGGCAGGGACGAGGTCGCGGACCAGCTCCACACGCAGCCCGATCGCCGGGCGCTCCACCGGCTGGGCCGCTGCGGCGCGGATCTGCAGGCTCGTGCCGTCGTCGGACCATTGCGGCGTGCCGGCGCCCTTCAGCCCCGTGGCTACGGTGACCGGCTGGCCGCCCGCGGCCGGTACGACCTCGAGACGTCTCGCCGCCCAAGGTTCGAGGCCGTCGGTCTCGAGGAACGCAATCTGCTTGCCATTCGGGCTGATGGCCGGCCGGTGCGGCTTCAGAGCGCCGAAGGTCAGCTGCGTGAAGCGTCGATCGCGGAGCCCGAACCGCCAGAGCTCGAACTGCCCGGAGCGCTCGCTGGCGAACACCAGCGATTCGCCGTCGGGCGTGAACGTCGGCTCGAGCTCGACGAACGCGTCATTGGTCAGGCGTTCGGGTTCGCCGCGCTCGACGAGCCACAGATCGCCGAGCGCCGTGAATGCCGTGCGCCGGCCGTCGCGCGAGCGCGTGAGGTCCGCAATGCCGAAAACGGGGCGTGCGCCGGGCTCGTCGAACGGTCGGACGTCGCTTGGAGGCGGCAACGCGTCCACGGCGACGGCCGCGAACAGGTGTACCGGCTGACGCGCCGGATGGGCGAGGGCGCGCCGCCACAGCTGGCCATCCGCCGCGTAGACGAACTCGGTGGCCGACAGCCATGCCGGTCGCGAAGCGAACAGGTCCTCGTCCTCGGTCAGCGGCTTCAGAATCGGCGGGTCGCCGAGCAGCAGCATGCGCAGCTGATTCGTCTGCGGTGCCGTCTGTTCGGCGAACACCAGCACGCCGATGCCCGGCCGCCACGAGGGCGCCGTGAGATGCCCGGCGCTCGTGTAGACCGTGGTGGCGCTCCCATCGGTACGCAGCACGCGCAGCGTCGACTCGCGGTCGCGATCGAGCACGTAGGCAATGAGTCCCTGCTCCGACACTGCGGGAAACGACGCCTCGCCGCTTTCTTCGGTCAGCTGCGTCTCGATGCGCCCTTCGACTGCGATCGACCACACGCAGTAATGCCCGGTCCTGTTCGCCACGAAGATCACTGCCCTGCCGTCGGGTGAGAACACGGGCTCGAGCTCCTCGCTCGGCGTGGTCGTCAGCGGTTGTTGCTCGCGCGTCGCGAGATCGAGCAGCCAGAGATCCCAATGTCCCGCCACGCGCTTCTGATAGACGACTTGGCGTCCGTCCGGACTGATCTGCGGGTTGCGCGCCTGCTCGCCCGCCGCCGTCAGCGGCTCCGCGCCGCCGCCGGTGACCGGCAGCCGCCACAGCTGACCTAGCAGGTCGACCACGAGCGTGGCGTGGTTCGGCGTGACCGCGACTGTCAGATTGGTGCCCTGTCGGATGTCGGCAATCACCGGCTCGGCCGCGAGCCGTGCCGCTGTTGCGGCGAACGCGAACGCCAGCGCGGCGCAGCAGGCCGCCGCTCGTTGAATCCCCGCGGGGATCGGCGCATCACGTGCGCGAACTCGGTCCACGAAACTCAGATGCACGTTACGGTTGCAGCCTTTGCCAGCTCCACGGTCCGCAGCGGAATTCGTGTGGCTGCGCCGGCTGGAGTTCCCGGCGATACCGCAGGCGTTCGTGAAGCCGGTTGGCGCCCTCGACCCACAGCTCGATCGCATCGAGCCATAGCCGGTAGCCACCCCAGAATGCCGGTCGCGGCAAGCGGAGATCCGCGGGCGGTGCCTCGCCAGCGGTTACGCCTAGCTCGAGCGCCTTCGCGGCGGCACGCCGCTCGAGCTCGCCCGGATCATCGATCGGGCGGCTCTGCTCGCTCGACCACGCGTTCAGCTGGCTGCGCCAGGCGCGGCTCGCGAAGTAGGCGTCACTCTCCGCGGCCGGCGAACGCACGACGGCGCCTTCGAGTCGCACCTGGCGGCCGACGTCGTCCCAGTGCAGGACGGCCGCGGCCCGCCCGGTAGCCTCGAGCTCGCCCGCCTTGCGCGAGCCGTAGTTCGTGTAGAAGACGGCGTACCCCGCAGGTGCCAGTTCCTTCAGCAGCACCATACGCGCCGACGGGCGGCCCGACGCGCTCACGGTCGCAAGCGCCATCGCGTTGGGGTTGCGCCGGCCGTTCGTGGTCGCCTCGGCGAGCCAGCGGATCGCGACCGGCAGCGGGTCATCCGGCGGCGGTGTCGGCAGCAGCGGCGTCACGAGAAGTTCCTGTCAGCGCAGCGCATTCGCATGAAACCGGAGATGCTCCGCGATGAACGTGCTCACGAAGTAGTAGCCGTGATCGTAGCCGGCGCGCTCGCGCAGCGTGAGCTTCTGGCCGGAGTCGCGACAGGCCTGTTGCAGCACGTCGGGGCGCAGCTGCTCGAGATACGGATCCGCGAGCCCTTGGTCGACGAGCAAGTCGTGTCGGCTCGGATTCGACCGGATCAGGGCCGCCGCGTCGTAAGCCTGCCAGTGACGCCGGTCCTCGCCGAGGTAGGCCGTCAGCGCATGCTGTCCCCACGCGGAAAGCGTGGCCGAGGAGATGGGTGCGAACGCGGATACCGAGCGATAACGCTCCGGGTTGCCCACGCCGATCAACAACGCCCCGTGTCCGCCCATGGAGTGACCGCTGATCGATTTGCGCGCGGGGTCGACGGGCAGGTTCGCGTCCACCACGCCCACGAGCTCGTCGCGGATGTAGTCGTACATCCGATAGTGCGCGGCCCAAGGCGCCTGCGTTGCGTTCACGTAGAAGCCGGCGCCGGTACCGACGTCCATCGACGCGTCCTCGCCGGGAATGCTCACGCCGCGCGGACTGGTATCGGGGATGATCAACGCGAGACCGAGCTCGGCGGCATAGCGCTGCGCCCCGGCCTTCACGCTGAAGTTCTCCTCGGTGCAGGTCAGCCCCGACAGCCAGTACACGGCCGGCACGGGACCCTTCTCCGCCGCGGGCGGCAGGTAGACGGCAAAGCGCATCGTGCATGCGCAGGCCGCCGATGCGTGTCGATAGACGATCTGGCGGCCTTCGAAGCACCGCGACTCGCTCACGAGTTCCAGCGTGGGTTTGGTCATCCGGTCCCTTCACATTTCGGCAGCGGGCCAACGGTCGAGCTTGCGCGTGGCCGCCACGGGGGGTACAAAACCGCCCTCACCGAGGTGGCCATGACACTCGAAGATCTGCGCAAGCGTTTGTCCGAAGTCGATCGCGATCTGATCGACCTGGTAGCCGCCAGGCAGAGGATCGTGGCCGAGATCGGCGCGCACAAGATCCAGAATTCCGTGCCGACGCGCGATTATGAGCGCGAGCGCGAGGTGTTGAAAGCCGCGAGCGATCGTGCGGCCGCGCTCGGCCTCGAGCCGGAGCTCGCAGCCGACATCATGGGCTTGCTGATCCGCGCGTCGCTGACTCATCAGGAGCGCACGCGCGTCGCCGCGCAGACCAGCGGCGCCGGCAAGCGCGTGCTGATCATCGGCGGTGCGGGCAAGATGGGAGCGTGGTTCGGCCAGTTCTTGAGCTCGCAGGGGTTCGCGGTCGAGATCGCCGACACGAGCGGGGCACCATCGCCGTTTCCGCGCGTTGACTGGCGCGCCGGTGCGCTCGATTACGACATCGTGATCGTGGCGACGCCGATGCAGGTGGCGGGCGAGGTGCTCGTGGAGCTCGCGGCGCGCCGCCCGCGCGGCCTCGTGATCGACATCGGCTCGCTGAAGAGCCCGTTGCGCGTCGGGCTCAAGAGGCTCGTGGAGGCCGGATGCAAGGTCACGTCGATCCATCCCATGTTCGGCCCGGACACGCGCCTGCTGTCGGGCCGTCATATCGTGTTCTGCGACGTAGGCGTCCCCGAGGCCACGCGCGCCGCGCGCGCGCTGTTCGCGCCAACGATGGCCGAGCAGCACGAGATGAGCATCGACGATCACGACCGCCTGATGGCCTACGTCCTCGGGCTGTCGCATGCGCTGAACCTCGCGTTCTTCACTGCGTTGGCCGAAAGCGGCGAGCTCGTACCGCGGCTGCAGAGGATCTCGAGCACGACCTTCGATGCGCAGCTGCGCGTGGCCAGTCTGGTGGCCAAGGACAATCCGCATCTGTACTTCGATATTCAGAAGCTGAACGACTACGGGACCGCGTCGCTCGAGGCGCTGCGCGCCGCGACCGAACGGATCCAGCGGCTCGTGGAAGCCGGCGACGAAGCCGGCTTCGTCGAGCTCATGGCGGCGGGGCGGCGTTACCTCGAGAAGCGGGCCTAGGTCGCTGCCGCCACTCGCGGGCCGACCGCTACCTGAGTCACAGGCTTGAGGGCCGCGTTTTGGAACCCATGGCATGGATATGAAAGAATCGATCGACCATGGACTTCATCGATGAGCAAGGCTTCCGCGCGAACGTCGGTATCATCTTGACCGACGGCAACGGTCGCGTGCTGATCGCGGGCCGGCGCGGCCGGGGCGGCTGGCAGTTCCCGCAGGGCGGCATCCATCCCGAGGAGAGCGCCGAGGCGGCGCTGTTCCGGGAATTGCACGAGGAGGTGGGTCTCGAGCCGAAGGACGTGGAGGTCATAGGCTCGACCGAAGGCTGGCTGCGTTACCGCCTTCCCGACCGCTACATACGCCGCGAGCAGAAGCCGCTCTGCATCGGTCAGAAGCAGCGTTGGTTCCTGCTCCACATGACGTCGGCCGTCGAGCGGGTTCGTTTCGATCTGGGCCCCGAGCCCGAGTTCGATCGCTGTCGCTGGGTCGACTACTGGCGGCCGGTCAAGGAAGTCGTGTATTTCAAGCGGCCCGTGTACGTGCGTGCGTTGCACGAGCTCGGGCCATTCGCGTTTCCGGACAACGGTCCGCCGCCGCCGCCCGCGTGGTGGCCGCGTCGGTGGCAACGCGCGTTGCAGGAGCACGCGGGTGACTAGCGCCTCGCGACTCTACGGCCGGCCGCTGTGGATGTACGTCCTCGTCGGTTTCGTCGCCGTCGGCGCGCTGTATCTGGCATACGAGCTCGGACGGTTCCGTGCCGGGTTCTCCGTCGTCGATCATCGCCGCGAAGTCGCGGACCTGAACAAGCGGATCGACGAGGAGCGCTCGGCGGCCAACGAGCTGCGCCGCCAGCTTGCGATCGCGCAGACATCGTCGGAGATCGACCGGGAGACGTACTCGAGGGTCGAGTCGAACTTGAGCGACCTGCAGGCCAAGATCCAGGCGCAGGAGGAAGAACTCGTCTTCTATCGCGGGATCGTGTCTCCCCAGGATGGTGTCGCCGGTCTGCGGATCCAGAGTCTCGAGGTGCTGCCCGCCGACCGGGAGCGACGTTACTCTGTACGTCTGGTGCTGGTACAGGCGAAGGTGCACAGCCGCCGGATCATGGGGGAGGTCAAGGTGCAACTCGAGGGCATGCAGGACGGTCAAACTGCCTCGCTCGATGCGTCGCAGCTGTACGTCGGCGATGGCCGGTATGACATGGCCTACGATTTCCGCTACTTTCAGGGGTTGGAGACCGAGGTCGAGCTGCCCCTGGGATTTGAGCCGCAGCGCATCAATGTAGAGATTTGGCCGGGCGAAGCGAAAGCCGACAAGGTCTATCAGACATTCGATTGGTCCGTGAGCACGGCCGGCTGAGGTCGTCGAGGGGTTCTTGGGATGCTGGGCAGGAAATCGCGCAGTCAGGCACCGATTGGCACGCTCGTGGGCGCCGATACGCGCGTTCACGGCGACATCGAATTCGCCGGCGGCTTCCACGTGGACGGTTACGTCAAAGGCAACGTCAAAGCCACGAAAGACGAGCGCTCGGTGCTCAGCATCAGCGAGCGGGGTTGCGTGGAGGGCGCCGTCACGGCGCCGCACGTCGTGCTGAACGGAACGGTCAAGGGCGACGTCCGCGCCACGGAGCGGGTGCAGCTCGGACCGAAGGCGCGCGTGATCGGTAACGTTCAATACAAGCTGATCGAGATGTCGATCGGCGCGGAGGTCAACGGCAAGTTGATCCACGAGAGCGAGAGCGTGGCGGCCAAGAGCCCCGCGCGCCCGCAGGTCGAACCCGTGCGGCCGGTCAGCGCCGCTGGAGAGTGAGTCATGAGCGAGCCACGCATGGCAGACGAAGCGCCGCCGCTGAATTTCACCGACGCGGCGGCCCACAAGGTCAGTCAGCTGATCGAGCAGGAGGGCAATGCAGCGTTGAAGTTGCGTGTCTATGTGCAGGGCGGCGGCTGCTCCGGCTTCCAGTACGGCTTCACGTTCGACGAGGAAACCCAGGAGGGCGACACGGAGATCGAGAACGGCGGCGTCACGCTGCTCGTCGACCCGATGAGCGTGCAGTACCTCATGGGCGCGGAGATCGACTACCGAGAGGATCTGTCGGGCGCGCAATTCATCATTCGCAACCCCAACGCCACGACCACGTGCGGCTGCGGTTCGTCGTTCTCCGTATAAGCTGATACCCTCTCGGGCCGTGCTGTCGCCCGACTCCAACGCCGCGTCCGCCGCCGATCCGGCGGACGTTCTCGCGGCCGTCGATCTCGGCTCCAACAGCTTTCACATGGTGGTGGCACGGACCCAACAGGCCCACCCGTCCATCGTCGATCGGCTGCGCGAGGGCGTTCGGCTCGCGTCGGGCCTCGATGAACGGGGCTACCTCGACGAGCAGAGCCAGGAACGCGCGCTCGCCTGCCTGCGGCGCTTCGGGCAGCGGCTGCGCGACATGCATGCGCATCAGGTGCGCGTGGTGGGCACCAACACGCTGCGACGGGCGCGCAACGCAGAGGCATTTCTGGCCAGGGCCGAAGAGGCGCTCGGCCACCCCGTGGAGGTCATCTCCGGCATGGAGGAGGCGCGCCTGGTCTACCTGGGCGTGTCGCATCACATCGATTCCAAGGACGGCCGCAACCTCGTGGTCGACATCGGGGGCGGCAGCACGGAACTGATCGTCGGCGAGGGCTACGAGCCGAAACACCTCGAGAGCCTCTACATCGGGTGCGTCGGTCTCAGCAAGCAGCACTTCGACGACGGCAAGCTGAGCCAGAAGCGCTTCGATCGGGCGCGCCTCGCGGCCCGTCTCGAGCTGACTCCAGTCGCAGCTGCGTTTCGCCGTTACGGCTGGATGCGGGCCATCGGCTCGTCCGGGACCATACGCGCCGCTCACGACGTGGCTCACGAGCTCGGGCTCGTGGATACCGGCATCAGCCTCGCGGCGATAGAGAAGATCATTGCCGAGTTGATCGCGGCGCGGCGCATCGAGGACGCGAAGCTGCCGGGCCTGAGCCCGGACCGGGCTCCCGTGTTCGCCGGCGGTGTCGCGATTCTCGCGGAGGTCATGGGCACGTTGCGCATCGATCACCTGCAGATCAGCAGCGGGGCTCTGCGTGAGGGGTTGCTGTACGACATGCTCGGCCGGCTGCACGACGAGGACGCCCGCGAGCGGTCGATACGTGCGATGCAGCGGCGTTATCACGTCGATGTCGAGCAGGCCACGCGCGTGGAAACGACGGCAGCGGCGCTGCTCGGGCAGGTCGCGCGCGCGTGGCAGCTCACGGACGACCGCTATCGCCAGCTGCTCCTGTGGGCTGCGCGGCTGCACGAGGTCGGCCTCGACATCGCGCACGCGCGCTATCATCACCACGGCGGCTACCTGCTCGCGAACTCCGATCTGCCGGGGTTCGTGCGTCTCGAGCAGCGATTGCTGGCGGCGCTCGTGACACTGCACCGTCGCAAGCTCGACGATCCGTTCGTCGACGAGCTGCCAGCGGCGTGGCGCACGCCGGCGTTCCGCTTGATCGTGCTGCTACGTCTGGCCGTGCTCTTGAATCGAACGCGGAGCCCGTCGGACCTGCCACCGATCGCGCTCAGTGTTGGCAAGGAATCTCTGGAGCTGCGCTTCCCCGCCGGCTGGCTCGATATGAATCCGCTGACCGCGGCCGATCTCGAGCAGGAACGCGGCTGGCTGCGCGCTCGCGGTTTCGAGCTGCGCGTTGCGACCGGCAGCTAGCAGGACTCGGCCAACTGCCGCAGCAGTTTGACCTGTGCGGCCACGGGTTGAGCATCGGGGCTGCGCGCGAGGCGCCGATAGCTGCCGTCGGGCAGCAACTCCCAAGCCTGCGTATTGTCGGCGAGATAGGTGTCGAGATCTGCCATGACGCGCGCCTTCAGGCCTTCGTCGAGGATCGGGAACATGAGCTCGATCCGGCGGAAGAAGTTGCGGTCCATCCAGTCGGCGCTCGCGCAGTACAGCTCCTCGTTGCCGCCGTTGTGGAAGTAGTAGCAGCGGCTGTGCTCGAGAAACCGGCCAATGATCGAGCGCACGCGTATGTTGTCGGATACGCCCGGGACGCCGGGACGCAGGCAGCAGATGCCGCGCACGATCAGCTCCACGTACACGCCGGCGTTCGATGCCTCGTACAGCGCCCGGATGATCTCGGGCTCCACCAGCGCGTTCAGCTTCGCGACGATGTGGCCAGTGCCTCCGCTGGCCGCATTCCGGGTCTCGCGGCGGATCAGTGCGAGCAGGCGCTCGTGCAGATTGAAAGGCGACTGCGACAGCAGGTGCAGCGGTGACGTGCGCATGAGGCTCGTGAGCTGCATGAACACCTGATGCACGTCTTCGCCGAGCCGCTCGTTGGCGGAGAACAAGCCGTAGTCGGTATACGCCCGCGCGGTGCGCGGATGGTAGTTGCCCGTGCCGAGATGCACGTAGCGGCGCAGCCGACCGCCTTCGCGGCGTACGACCAGCGCCATCTTGCAATGCGTCTTGTAGCCGACGACTCCGTACACGACGTGCGCGCCGGCCTCCTGCAGCTTGCTCGCGAGCTCGATGTTCGCGGCTTCGTCGAAGCGTGCACGCAACTCGATGAGCACCGTGACTTCCTTGCCGGCGCGCGCGGCGGAGACGAGGCTCTCGGCCAATGGCGAATCGGGGGTCGTCCGGTAGAGGGTCTGCTTGATCGCCAGTACGTCCGGATCGTTGGCCGCGCGGTAGATGAAATCGACGACGGGCGCGAACGACTCGTAAGGGTGGTGCAGCAGGATGTCCTGTTTCGCGATGGCTTCGAAGATGTTCGTCTTGACGAGCGCCTTCGGCACGCCGGGCGTGAAGGGCGGGTACTTGAGCTCGGGTCGATCGACGAGGTCGTAGACCGCGAGCAGTCGATTCAGGTTCACAGGGCCCGGCACGCGATAGAGGTCCGAGCGCGTCAGCTGGAACTGCTCGAGAAGGTACCCGGCGAGCTCTTCGGGGCAATCGTGCGCAGTCTCGAGGCGCACGGCGGCGCCGTACCGGCTCTCGAGCAGCTCGCCTTCGAGCGCCGTCATCAGGTCGTCGACCTCCTCGTCGTCGACGAACAGGTCGCTGTTGCGAGTGACGCGGAACTGATAACAGCCGTCGATCTCCATACCGGTGAACAGGCGATCGACGAACGCGTGGATGACCGACGACAGGAACACGAAATCGGCCTCGCCGGTTCCTCCGAGCCACGTGGGCAACGGAATCAGCCGCGGCAGCGAGCGGGGTGCCTGGACGATGGCGCGGTCGCACGGACGCCCGAACGCATCGCGTCCGTCGAGGCTCACTATGAAATTCAGGCTCTTGTTCAGGATGCGCGGAAATGGTCGCGTGGGGTCGAGCGTCGTGGGGCTCAGGACCGGCACGATCTCCGTGAAGAAGTACTGCTCGAGCCACTGGCGCTGATCCGGCGACCAGTCATCACGCCGTACGAAGCGGATGCCTGCGTCTCGCAGCGCAGGGATCAGCTCGTCGTTCAGCATGCGGTACTGCTCCGCCACGAGCTTCGCCGTCTGCTCCGCCACGGTACGCAGCGCTTCGGTCGAGCTCATGTTGTCGGGTCCGGCAGGGCCCGCATTGGCCGCCAGGCGGTGTTTCAGTCCCGACACGCGGATCTCGAAGAACTCGTCGAGGTTGGTCGAGGAGATGCAGAGGAACTTCAGCCGCTCGAGCAGCGGCAGGCTCGCGTCCTTCGCCTGCTGCAGAACGCGTACGTTGAACGCGAGCTGTGACAGCTCACGGTTGATGTAGTAGTCGGGCAGTTTGAGGTTCAGCGTGTCCACGGGGACGGCGCCGAATGTTTCAGAAAGACTTCGGCACCGAAATTGAGTATACGCCGCCGAGCACCGCATGACGGCGGGCACCGGTCACACTCGGCACGTTGCCGGCTTCACCCCGCAGGCGTGCGCGGGCCAACCACGCAAAGGCGGCGCCCTCGACCCAATCCGGTGCAAGGCCGAATGCCTGCGTCGTGTCGACGCTGCGGGCCGCGAGCCGGCGCAACCTCGCCATCAGATCCGCGTTGTGCGCTCCGCCACCGCAGACGATCAGTCGCCGGCAGTCCGGCAGCGTGGTATCGATCGCCGCGACGATCGTGGTGGCCGTGAGCTCCGCGAGCGTCGCCTGCACGTCGACGGGCCGAATCCCGGCGTGGCGCTGCAGCTTCGTCTCGAGCCAAGGCGTGTTGAAGAGCTCGCGGCCCGTGGATTTCGGCGGTGCGAGCGTGAGGTACGGCTCGTCGAGCAAGGTAGCGAGCAACGATGGGTCGACGCTTCCGCCGGCGGCCCATGCGCCGTCGCGATCGTAGTCGACGCCGCGATGCCGCCTTACCCAGAGATCGAGGAGCGTGTTGCCAGGGCCGGTGTCGAATCCCGTCGCGGGGTGGTCGGGCTGCAGCGCAGTGATGTTTGCGATGCCGCCGATGTTCACGACCGCGCGAGCCTCGCCGGCAGTGCCGAAACACCACGCGTGGAAGGCCGGCACGAGCGGTGCGCCCTGGCCGCCGAAGGCCATGTCGAGGCGGCGGAAGTCGGCGACCGTGCAGATTCCCGTTCTCGCTGCGACCACGTTCGGGTCGCCGATCTGCATGCTGAACGGTTCCGGGCCGTTGGGTTCGTGAAAGATCGTCTGCCCGTGATGTCCGATTGCACGAACGTCGTCGCGCGTGATGCCCGCTCTCGCAATCACGTCGAGCGCACACTCTGCGAAAAACTCACCCGTGGCGTGATCGAGTGCGCCGAGTTCGCGCGGCGTGGTCTGCGGCACTTCGACGATGCGTCGCAGGCGTGCCAGCAGGACCGCGGGGAATGCAGTCGTCGCCGCTTCGACGACGCGACAGGAGTGATCGCCGAGTTCAACGAGCACCGCATCGACGCCGTCGATGCTCGTGCCGGAGATCATTCCGAGATACAGCTCGCTCATGGCTCGGGATTCAGGCGGCGCGGCTGCTCAAACGGGCGCGCCTGAAGCTCAATTGGCGGCCGTCGTCGCCGCGGTCTGCGGGAACAGATCGAGCTGTCGCCACAGCGGCT
>DASZSB010000182.1:52500-55258 GCA_035548835.1 Gammaproteobacteria bacterium
CCATTCACCGCTCGGTCTTGAGACAGACAGAAAGCAAACGCAGATGGATACGTGAGGCTGCGCTCGATCGCGTCGCTGGTGTCCTACTTCGTTTGGTTTTTTTTCGTTCTTTAACAATTTGGAATGATCCGTCTATTGAAGTCGAATACGGCTTCAATATACGTCGCACTGTATTTTTCATATGCCCCAGACTTTTTGGGGTTATATGGTCAAGCGAACAAGCGCATACGGTGGATGCCTAGGCGGTAAGAGGCGATGAAGGACGTGGCAGCCTGCGAAATGCTTCGGGGAGCTGGCAAACAAGCTTTGATCCGGAGATGTCCGAATGGGGAAACCCAACCACTTCGGTGGTTATCGCTACCTGAATCCATAGGGTAGCGAAGCAAACCTGGGGAACTGAAACATCTAAGTACCCAGAGGAAAAGAAATCAACCGAGATTCCCTTAGTAGTGGCGAGCGAAAGGGGACCAGCCCAGTCATGATCAATCAGCGGATCCTAGAGGAACAGTCTGGAAAGTCTGGCCGTAGACGGTGATAGCCCGGTACTCGAAAGGTGAAACTGAGGAATGACGAAGAGTAGGACGAGGCACGAGAAACCTTGTCTGAAAATGGGGGGACCATCCTCCAAGGCTAAATACTACTTACCGACCGATAGTGAACCAGTACCGTGAGGGAAAGGCGAAAAGAACCCCGGAGAGGGGAGTGAAATAGAACCTGAAACCGTATGCGTACAAGCAGTAGGAGCCCCGCAAGGGGTGACTGCGTACCTTTTGTATAATGGGTCAGCGAGTTATTTCTCAGTGGCGAGCTTAACCGTCTAGGGGAAGCGTAGGGAAACCGAGTCTTAAATGGGCGCCATAGTCGCTGGGAATAGACCCGAAACCGGGCGATCTATCCATGTCCAGGGTGAAGGCAGGGTAATACCTGCTGGAGGCCCGAACCGGTAACTGTTGCAATAGTTTCGGATGAGGTGTGGATAGGAGTGAAAGGCTAATCAAGCTCGGAGATAGCTGGTTCTCCTCGAAAGCTATTTAGGTAGCGCCTTGTGTATCACTCTCGGGGGTAGAGCACTGTTTCGGCTAGGGGGACATCCCGTCTTACCAAACCGATGCAAACTCCGAATACCGGGAAGTGGAATCACAGGAGGCACACGGCGGGTGCTAACGTCCGTCGTGAAGAGGGAAACAACCCAGACCGCCAGCTAAGGTCCCAAAGTCATGGCTAAGTGGTAAACGATGTGGGAAGTCATAGACAGCCAGGAGGTTGGCTTAGAAGCAGCCATCCTTTAAAGAAAGCGTAACAGCTCACTGGTCAAGTCGGCCCGCGCGGAAGATTCAACGGGGCTCAAGCCATGCACCGAAGCTGCGGATGTGCACTTTCTTCGGACTGTGCACGTGGTAGAGGAGCGTTCTGTACGCCTGCGAAGGTGTGCTGCGAGGCATGCTGGAGGTATCAGAAGTGCGAATGCTGACATGAGTAACGATAATGCGGGTGAAAAACCCGCACGCCGTAAACCCAAGGTTTCCTGCGCTACGTTAATCGGCGCAGGGTTAGTCGGCCCCTAAGGCGAGACCGAGAGGTGTAGCTGATGGGAAGCAGGTCAATATTCCTGCACCGCTTGTTACTGCGATGAGGGGACGGAGGAGGCTAGGCTGGCCGGGCGTTGGTTGTCCCGGTTTAAGCGTGTAGGAAGTGTTCTTAGGCAAATCCGGGAACACAATTCCGAGACGTGACGACGAGTCCCTTTTGGGGGACGAAGTAGCTGATGCCACGCTCCCAGGAAAAACCTCTAAGCTTCAGGTAACAAGGACCGTACTGTAAACCGACTCTGGTGGGTGAGGAGAAAATCCTAAGGCGCTTGAGAGAACTCGGATGAAGGAACTCTGCAAAATAGTGCCGTAACTTCGGGAGAAGGCACGCCCTTAACGGTGAAGGACTTCGCGTCTGGAGCTGATGAGGGTCTCAGGAAAACGGTGGCTGCGACTGTTTATCAAAAACACAGCACTCTGCGAACACGTAAGTGGAAGTATAGGGTGTGACGCCTGCCCGGTGCCGGAAGGTTAATTGATGGGGTTAGCCGCAAGGCGAAGCTCTTGATCGAAGCCCCGGTAAACGGCGGCCGTAACTATAACGGTCCTAAGGTAGCGAAATTCCTTGTCGGGTAAGTTCCGACCTGCACGAATGGCGTAACGATGGCCACACTGTCTCCATCCGAGACTCAGTGAAGTTGAAATCGCTGTGAAGATGCAGTGTACCCGCGGCAAGACGGAAAGACCCCGTGAACCTTTACTATAACTTTGCACTGAATTTTGAATTTGTCTGTGTAGGATAGGTGGGAGGCTATGAAGCGGTGACGCTAGTCATCGTGGAGCCACCGTTGAAATACCACCCTGATAAATTCGGAGTTCTAACCTTGGCCCGTAATCCGGGTTGGGGACAGTGCATGGCGGGTAGTTTGACTGGGGCGGTCTCCTCCCAAAGAGTAACGGAGGAGCACAAAGGTACCCTCAGCGCGGTCGGACATCGCGCAGTGAGTGCATAGGCACAAGGGTGCTTGACTGCGAGACAAACAAGTCGAGCAGGGACGAAAGTCGGTCTAAGTGATCCGGTGGTTCTGTATGGAAGGGCCATCGCTCAACGGATAAAAGGTACTCCGGGGATAACAGGCTTATTCCTCCCAAGAGTCCACATCGACGGAGGAGTTTGGCACCTCGATGTCGGCTCATCACATCCTGGGGCTGTAGCAGGTCCCAAGGGT
>DASZSB010000183.1:0-33749 GCA_035548835.1 Gammaproteobacteria bacterium
CGGCGCAGAAGCTGCCGCCGGACGTCAACCCGGTTTCGCTGACGCGCCTGCCGCCGCTCACGCGCGACGACCTCGACGCGGAAGGCAAGGCCATCTACGACAAGATCGTCGGCAACGGGCCGCCGCCGACGACGGGTCCCGTCGCGCTGTCGCTGTACAGCCCGAAGATCGCGCTCGCGTTCAACGATCTGAACAGCTTCCTGCGCTACAACGGCTCCTTGAGCCCGCGCTTCACCGAAGTGGCCATCGTCGCCGCCACGTGGGAGATCCAGCAGCAGTTCGAGTACTCGGCGCACGAGCCCGCGGCACTGCGCTTCGGCGCGCCGCAGGCCGTGATCGACACCATCAAGTACAACCGCGAGCCGGTGGGACTCAGCCCCGAAGAGACGATGATCATCAAGCTCTGCCGCGCGATCATGCGCGAGCACAAGGTCGATTCGGCGATGTACGCCGAGGCCGTGAAGCTTTTCGGTCGCAAGGGCCTGGTCGAGCTCGTGACCGTGATGGGCGACTACGTCATGGTGGGCATGGTCATGACGGCCATCGATCAGCACCTGCCGGACAACCGGCCGGCGCTGCTGCCGCCGCGCTGAGCGCGGGGGCCCGCAGGGACCGCGGCACGTGAGCGCTGGCCACATCGTCGCGATGGGCGGCGGCGGGTTCCTGATGGAGCCCGGGAATCCGTTGCTCGACGACTTCGTGCTGTCGCTCGTGCCGCGGCGCCCCGCGAAAGTCTGCTTCCTGCCGACGGCGAGCGGCGATTCGGCGCTGAACCTCGTGAAGTTCTATCGCGCGTTCAGCACGCGCGCGCTCGCGACCGACGTGACGGTGTTCGATCCGCCGTCGCTGCCGCGCCAGCCCGCGCGCACGGCGGATATTCCAGACGTGCTGGCAGGGCAGGACGTGATCTACGTCGGTGGCGGCAGCACGGTGAACCTGCTCGCGATCTGGCGCGCGCAGGGCATCGACCGCGCGCTGCGGGCTGCGTGGGAGGGCGGTGCGATTCTGTGCGGCGTCAGTGCGGGCATGCTGTGCTGGTTTCGCGACGGGCTCACGGATTCGTTCGGCGGGTTGCTCCCCGTCGGCGACGGCCTGGGATTCATCGACGCCAGCGCGAGCCCGCACTATGACGCGGCCACCGGGCGGCGCGCTGCGTACCACGAGGCCATCGAGAACGGGTTACCGCCTGGCTACGCTGCCGACGACGGCGCTGCGCTGCACTTCCGCGGCACGGAGTTCGTCGAGGCCGTGGCGTCGCGCGAGAATGCGCGAGCATATTTCGTGGAGCGCGTGAACGGCGGGGTTCGCGAGACGCGGCTGCCGGTCCGCTACCTCGGCCGCGGAGCGGGCGCATGACGGAGCCGGGGCCACCCGCCGGGCGCATGGACATCGAGGGCCGCTGTCATTGCGGCAACATCGGGTTCGAGGTCACTCTGCACTTCGACGCCGGCGAGATTCCGGCGCGTGCGTGCGGCTGCAGCTTCTGTGTGAAGCACGGTGGCGTGTGGACGTCGTCGCCGCTCGGCTCTCTCAGGATCCGTGTTGCGGAGCCGGCCGACGTCAATCGCTACCAGTTTGGCACGCGCACCGCGCACTTCCACGTGTGCCGCGCCTGCGGCGTCGTGCCGTTCGTCACGAGCGACATCGAGGGCCGCACGTACGCCGTCGTCAACGTGAACGCGCTCGAGAACGTGCCGGCCACGCTGCTCAAGCGCGTGCCGGCGTCGTTCGACGGCGAAGGCGAGGGCGATCGGCTCGCGCGGCGTGCGCGCTACTGGATCCCCGAGGTACGCTACGTCGAGCGATGACGAACGGTATCGAGCAGCTCGTTCCCCCCTGGCCCTCGTTCGCGGCGTTTCTCGTCGCGAGCCTCGTGCTCGCCGTCACGCCCGGCCCGGGCGTGTTCTACATCGTCTCGCGCAGCGCGGTGCACGGGTGGCGGCAGGGCCTCGTGTCCGTCACGGGTGTCGCGCTCGGCAATCTCGGCAATGCGTTCGCGGCGTCGCTGGGGCTCGCTGCGGTGTTCGCCGTGTCGGCGCTTGCGTTCTCCGTCGTGAAGTACGCGGGCGCCGCGTACCTCGTGTACCTGGGCGTGCGGATGTTGCGGTCACGGGCGCCCGCTGCGCGCGAGATTGCCGAGCCCGTCCCGTTCGCGTCCGCCCGTGTGTTTCGCGACGGCTTCATCGTTGCGCTGCTGAATCCGAAGACAGCCTTGTTCTTCGCGGCGTTCCTGCCGCAGTTCCTGAGCGCGAGCTCGACCGTCGCGCAGAGCATGACGCTCGGCGCCCTGTTCGTCGGCATCGCGGCCGTCACTGACAGCGGTTACGCGCTCGCGGCGGGCTCGCTGGCGCCGCAGTTGCGGCGGCGCGGCGCGCCACGTCTCGGGCGCTGGATCGGCGGCGGCGCGTTCATCGGTCTCGGTCTCTTCGCGGCGTTTGGCGGATCGCGTGGCGCGAAGTAGCGCCGCGCGACGGTAGGCGACGATCCGATGAAGGTGTTCCTGGCGGGCGCGAGCGGCGTGATCGGCCAGCGGTTGCTGCCGCTGATGCTGGCGGCAGGCCACCAAGTCGCGGCGATGACGCGAACGGCCGGAAAGGTTCCGGCGCTGCGCGATGCGGGCGCCACGCCGGTGCTGTGCGACGTCTACGATGCGGATGCGTTGAACGCGGCGGTCCGCGAGTTCGCGCCGGACCTCGTCATGCATCAGTTGACCGACTTGCCGGACGAGTTCGAGCGAATCGCCGCCCTGGCCGCGGCGAACAACCGCATGCGCAGCGAAGGCACGCAGAACCTGCTCGCCGCCGCGCGACTCGCCGAGGCGCATCACTTCGTGGTGCAGAGCATTGCGTGGCGCATGAGTCCGGTCATCGCGGCACACGAGGGCTGCGTACTCGACGCGGGCGGCACGGTGTTGCGCTACGGCCAGTTCTACGGGCCCGGCACGTACTTCGGGAACGAGCCGCCGCCGCATCCGCGCATTCATATCGACGAAGCCGCTCGCCGTACCTTGCCGTTCCTCGCCGGGCCGCGAGGTGTCTTCACGATTGCGGAAAGCTACGACTGAGGATCGCCGCGGCCTACGTGCAGCTCTCGCGTGCTCGAACTCTGCCGGCGATACTTTGCGCAGGGTTCAGGAGAGGAGCGCCGCCATGCGTCTGTTCGACTATCTCGATTCCGGCAACGGCTACAAGGTTCGCCTGCTGCTCGCGCAGCTCGGTCAGCGTTACGAGTGGACCGAGCTCGACATCGACGCCGGCAAGACGCGCACGCCGGAGTTCCTGAAGCGCAATCCGAACGGCCGCATCCCGACGCTCGAGCTCGACGACGGCACGAACCTCGCGGAGTCGAACGCCATCCTGTGGTATCTGGCCGAGGGCACGCCGTTCGTGCCGGCCGACAGGCTGGGTCGTGCGCAGGTGCTGCAGTGGATGTTCTTCGAGCAGTACAGCCACGAGCCGTACGTGGCCACGCCGCGCTACATCGTGAAGCACCTGCCTCCCGACCACGCCCGTCGTGCGGAATTGCCGGATCGGCTCGCGCGCGGCCGCTCAGCGCTCGCGGTCATGGAGACGCATCTCGCGACGCGCAAGTTCTTCGTGGCCGAGCGTTACTCGATCGCGGACATCGCGCTGTACGCGTACACGCACGTGGCACCGGAAGGGGGACACGACCTTGCGCCGTACCCGCACGTGAATGCCTGGCTCGCCCGCGTCGCCGCGCAGCCGCGCTACGTGCCGCTGCAGCGCCGACCGGCCTGAACAATGCGCTGCCGCCCGCTTCGTCATGCTTGCGGCGCCGGCACCTCCGGCGTATAGAGCTGAATCGCTCGAAGACGCTGAGGAGACCGACGGACGCGCACGCATGGAGTGGACTCGCGATACCTTCACGGTGACGAACGATGTGGCCAGGCTCGACCGCGACGTGATCTGGCGTTTTCTCGGCGCGTCGTACTGGGCCGAGAACATCCCGCGCGCCGTGGTCGACAAGTCGATCGAGGGTTCGCTGTGTTTCGGCCTGCTCGACGGCGACCGCCAGATCGGCTTCGCACGCGTCGTGACGGATCGTGCCACGTTGGCGTATCTGGCCGATGTCTTCGTGTTGCCCGAGTATCGCGGCCAGGGGCTCGGCAAGTGGTTGATCGAATGCGTCGTGAGCCATCCCGAGCTGCAGGGTCTGCGGCGTTGGATACTCGGCACGCGTGACGCTCACGGGCTGTACCGACAGTTCGGCTTCACGCCGCTGAAGCGCCCCGAGATCTTCATGGAGCTGCACGATCCCGACGTCTATCGCGCCGCGAGGCGGTCATAGCAGGAGGCGAGGTGCACCTTCCACCCGGCTTCGCCAGCGTGTTTCCGTACTTCTTCATGCGCGACGCGGCCGCGTTCGTCGACTTCCTCGTGAACGGTCTCGGCGGCACCGAAGTCGGCCGCAACGTGCAGCCCGACGGGCGCATTGCGAACGCGCAGGTGCGGCTCGGCACGGCCACCGTCATGGTCAGTGAAGCGAGTGCGCAATTCCCGCCGATGCCGGCCTCGTACTACCTGTATGTCGAGGACGCGGACCGGGCCCACACGCGGGCGCTCGCGGCCGGCGCCGTCGAGCTGATGCCGCCGCAGGACATGCCGTACGGCGATCGCCAGAGCGGTGTGCGCGACCCGCACGGCAACCTCTGGTGGCTGTCGCAGCGCCTGGTGCTTGGGCCATACTGATCGCGCTGCGTCAGCAGGTGCTCGGGGGATCGCGCATGGTCGGCACACGTTTGCTCTTGGCAGTCGCCGCGCTCGCGCTGAGCGCTTGGGCGTCCGCACAGCCGCTGGCCAACGCCACCGGCCTGATCAGACAGAACGCCGGCCAGAAGATCTCGCCGCACGTTACCGTGATTCCCGACGACGACGCGCCGCTGGTGCCGAACGTGGGCATCGTCGTGGGCGAGCGCGCCACGCTGATCGTCGACACGGGCCTCGGCGAACGCAACGGCCGCATCGTGCTCGCGGAAGCACGCAAGGCGGGTAGAAACACCGAGTTCTACGTCATGGCCACGCACTTCCATCCCGAGCACGACTTGGGAGCCACGGCGTTCCCCGCCAATGCGAAGATGCTCCGCTCTCGCGAGCAGCAGAAGGATGCCGACGAGCTCGGCGCCGACCTCACGAAGCGGTTCGCCGGCTTCTCGCCGGCGATCGCGGATCTGCTGAAGGACGCGAAGTACCGCCCGGCCGACATCGTGTTCGACGACGCCCTCGTGCTCGATCTTGGCGGCGTGCACGTGCGCGTGTGGGGCGTGGGACCCACGCACACGCGCGGCGACACCGTGTTCTACGTGGAAGAGGATCGCGTGCTGTTCGCCGGTGACGTGGTGATGCCCGTGTTCGTGGCCGCGAACGGCCAGATGTCGAGCGTCGCGAAGTGGCTCGCGGATCTCGACGAGTTCGACAAACTGAATCCGGCGAAGGTCGTTCCGGCGCACGGCCGCATGGGCGGCATCGAGCTGATCCGCCGCCAGCGCGAGTACCTCGCGGCCGTGCAGAGCGGCGTCGCGGCCGCGAAGCGCGAGGGGAAGTCGGTCGAGGACGCGCAGAAGGCGCTGGCCGGCGAGATCGCGGCGAAGTTTCCCGATCTCGCCCCGAACGGCGGCGGGCCGGCCGCCGGTCGTATCAACGCGGCCATCCAGGCGGCCTATCGCGAAGAGAAGTGATCCGCGCGCCGCTTGGCAGCGCGCAGCGCCGCGGGTAAGAATGCGGGCACGGGCGGCGCATCTGCAGTGCCGCGCCGCTTTGGGGGGATCTGCATGCGTAACTCTTGGCTCGCGGCGGGCGCCGCGCTCGTCCTGTCTGCGTCCGCGTACGCGCAACAGCCCCCCGAGATCCCCTACGAGTCCGTGCCGAACTTCTTCAAGCTGCCGGAGAACATGTACTTCGGCGAAGTCGCGGGCATCGCCGTGAACTCGAAGAAGCACGTGTTCGTGTTCTCGCGCGGCAATACGAACGGGCCGGCCTACGGCGCGGCCGCGGCGCAGCTGCTCGAATTCGATCAGAACGGCCGCTACGTGCGCGAGATCGGCAAGAACCTCTACGCGTGGTCGTTCGCGCACACGGTGCGCGTGGACCGGCACGACGACCTCTGGGTCGCGGATAAGGGTTCCGACATGGTCGTGCGCTTCGATCCGGCCGGGCGCGTGAAGATGGTGTTCGGCAGGAAGCCAGAAGCCTCGGACGAGGGCGCGCATCCGCTCGAGCATCCGCGTCCGCCACTGCCGCCGATCGACGGCCAGTTCCGCCAGGTCACGGACGTGGCGTGGGATTCCGCCGAGAACATCTACATCACCGACGGCTACGTGAACTCGCGCGTCGCGAAGTACGACAAGGACGGCAACTGGGCGGGCTCGTTCGGCGAGCCGGGCACGGGGCCGGGCCAGTACAGCACGCTGCATTCGCTCGTCATCGACCGGCAGGACCGCCTCTACATCGCGGACCGCAACAACCGCCGCATCCAGGTCACGGACACGTCGGGCAAGGTGCTGAAGATCATCACGATCGACGTGCCGCCGCCGCCGAACGCGCCGTTCGCGATCGGCAACCGGCCGGCACCTGGGCAGCCGCCGATCCAGCAGCAGCCGGGCAGCCCGTGGTCCATCTGCATCACGCAGGGGCCGACGCAGGTGCTGTACGTGTCGGACGCGTTTCCGGGCCGCATCTACAAGCTGTCGCTCGACGGAGCGGTGCTGGGTTATCTCGGCGGCACCGGCAAGACCCTTGGCAAGTTCGGCTGGATCCACGAGATGGCGTGCCCGGACGAGAACGAGATCTTCGTGGCCGAGCTCCTGAACTGGCGCGCGCAGAAGCTCGTGCTGCATCCGAAGTGAGAACGAGGTAACGACGATGACGGCGCAGCGCATGGTTCGCTCGATTCTCGCAGCCGGCGCGGCCGCCGTGTTCGTCACGGCCTGCGACGTCAGGCCGCCGAAGCCGATCGCGGATCCGGCGGCAGCCGCGGCTGCGGCACCCGCGACCGGCGGCTACGCGACCGCGGTCAACCTGCGCCTCGTCGCGCACGACGATTTGCAGGCGCGTTCCGCGTATCAGCCCGTGATCCATCGCTACGGCGAGCGCTACATCCTGTTCGTCGGGCATCACGCGGGCTCGGCCATGAATCCGCAGACGGGTGCGATGGAGAAGAACGGGCTCTCGCTGGTCGATGTCACGAACCCGGCCGCACCCGTGTATCTCGCGCATCTGCCGCCGACGGGCAACGAGGCCAGCGGCACGCAGCACGTGCAGGTGTGCGACGGGCGCGAGCTGCCGCACGGCGATCCCGCGAAGGTGTACGCGATCCGCACGAATGGACTGCTCAGCTACGAGCTGCTCGACGTGACCGATCCCGCCAAGCCTGCGTACCTCAGGACGATTGCCGAGACCGGCACGTCCTCGCGGCCGAAGTCCGACCGCGGCAACCGCGAGACGCACAAGTTCCAGTGGGACTGCGCGAGCGGTGTCGCCTACATGAACGGCACGGCGCAGGGCTGGCGCGTGACGCGCATCCTGCAGGCATTCGACGTGAGCGATCCCGCGGCGCCGAAGCACATCCGCGACTTCGGGCTCGTCGGCTACGAGCCGACGGCGACGGGCCCCTTCCCCGAGCCGCAGGTGGCGGGCCTGCACCAGCCGTTCATCGTCGGCAAGCGCATGTACGTGGGCTACAACAGCGGCGAGGACGGCGTGCTGCAGATCCTCGATACCGACAAATTCCTGCACGGCGACCCCGCGGCGCGCGACCCGCTCGCGCCGACGCCGGAGAACCTGCGCTACCCCGAGATCGCCCGCTACGACATGCCGAGCTACTGGGGCGTGCACACCGCGAAGCCCATCTACGGTTTCGAGATCGCGGACTACGCCGACAACCGCGACGCGCGCACGCGCGACCTGCTGCTCGTGTCGTCGGAGTCCGAGACGTTCCGCTGCCAGGAGCCGCGCGACGTCATGACGATCTTCGACATCACGGAAGAGAAGCACCCCACGCCCATCTCGACGTTCCAGGTGCCCGAGGAGCCCGGCGACTTCTGCCATCGCGGCGGCCGCTTCGGCCCGCACTCGTTCGCCGACGCCTACAACCCGAAGTTCGACAAGACGCTCGTCGTGCTCGCGTACTTCAACGCGGGCGTGCGCGTCGTCGACATCCGCAACCCGTTCGAGCCGAAGGAGATCGCGCGCTTCATTCCCGAGATCACGGCGAACACGACGGAGTCCTGCATCGAGATCGCGGGCAAGCGCGAGTGCGATCGCGCCATCCAGACAAACAACGTGAACGTGGACGATCGCGGCTACATCTATGCGCTCGACCGCGCGTCGACGGGGCTGCACATTCTCGAGCTTACGGGCGAGGCGCGCGCCGTCGCGGGGCTCGAATAGAAAGGGCGTTGGCGATTGCTCGCCAACGCCCCTGTCTTTCCCGAGAAACGAGACTAGCCGCGCATCACTTGAACTTGAAGTTCATCTGCACGCCGGCTTCACGCGGACGACCCACGGTGGCGAAGTCGAAGCCCCAGATGCCGTGGAAGAAGCCCGAGTTGATCAGGCGCTCGTCGGTCAGGTTCGTCCCGAACACGGCGAGGTTCCAGTTGGCATTCGGCGGCTCGTACGTCATACGCAGGTTCACGATGCCCGAACCACCGCTCTCGTCGAAGCCCGCCGGCACCGCCGTCCAGAACGACGTGCGCAGGAAGGCCAGCGAACGCCAGAACTGCGACTGGTACAGGTAGTCCACGCGCGTGATGAGCTGCGCGCCCTTGGCCAGGTTCGCGTTGTACTGGAAGCCCAAGCTACCCGTGTGCTTCGGGGCCTGAGCGAACGCAGTGCTCGTGTCGAGGAACAACGTGCCCGGCAGGATGCTCGTGTACGCCGTGTCGAGGTAGCCCAGGTTCAGGTTCACCAGGAACTTGTCCGTCGGGACGATCGTCATCTCGAGCTCGGCGCCTCGTGCGCGCGCCGCGCCGACGTTCGTCGTCAACAGATTCGGCAACTGGTGGCCCTGCGCGTCGAGCACCGGACCGGCCGCCTGGATGTCATCCCAGATCGTGTTGAACAACGTCGCATTCAAGCGCAGGTGCTTGTTCGCGAGGTCCGAACGCACGCCGATCTCGGTGTTCTTCAGCGTCTGCGGCTTGTACGACGAGATGTTGCGGATGCCCGTAGAGGGGTCCACGTACGCCGTAGCACCGCCCGAGTTGAAGCCTTCCGAGTACGCGATGTAGCCCATCACATCCTTGTTGAACTGCTTCTGCAACGACAGCTTCGACGTGTTCTTGTCGAAGCTGCTGGGTGTGGGCGTCTGGCCCACGGACGAGCCGCCGAGGACGTTGCCCTGGAACAGCAGATTCGGGTTCTGAGCCTTGGGGCCCGTATATCCCGGCACGACGACGAGCGGCTGCAGTGTCTGGTTCTGGTCGTGATGCCGCAGGCCGATCGTCAGGTCGATCGTGTCGGTGAGGCTGACCGTGGCCTCGCCGAACGCCGCCCAGCCGTCCGTGTCGGTGAGGTTCAGCGTGTCATAGCGACCGCCGCCCCCGATGGCGCTGGCATACACCTGCTGGCAGTTCAGCAGCGGGCTGGTCTGGACGGAGGTGCAGATCGGGTTGGCGAATGCCGCATTGATGTCGAGCTGAGGCGCGAGGCCGAGCGCGGCGTCGCCGAACTCTTCCATCTGATATCGCGAGATGCGCTGCCGGAACGATTGGTTCCAGTAGTAGAGGCCGCCGACCCACTTCACTCGGTCGCGTCCGCCGGAGAGCTGGATCTCCTGGCTCATCAGCCGTTGACGGCTGTTCACGACGTCCGTCACCAGGTTGTACTGACTGTTGTCGTAATCGACGATCTGGCGAGCCTCCTGCGTCGTCTGCGCCGTGATGAATTCGAGCTTCATGCTCTGCGAGAGGTTCCAGCTCACGTCGGACGAAAACTGCCGCGTGTTGATGTTGTCGGGGGTCACGATCTCCGAGCGGTTCTGCCACTCGCCGACCTGGCCGCCCGGATATCCGGCCGTTTGCGTCAGCGCCGTGTACGGTGCGGCACCGGCGGCCGCGTAGAGGTCGATGACGCCGACCGCGGCGCCCGCCTGGGCGAACGTTCCGGGGAACACCGCGTCCTGGATGCGCGGTTCCGTGAAGCTGTTGTTGTCGCTCGAGTAGATGAAGCGCCAGGTGAGGTTGTCCGTCGGCGTCCACAGGATGTCGCCGCGGTACACCTTCTCGTCGAGTCCGCCGTTGTTCTTACCGGTCGTGAGGTCGTTCACGAAGCCGTCGCGATACAGGCTCGCTGCCGTGAACTTCGTCAGCAACTTGTCGGTGACCGGCAGGTTCACGATGAACTGGGCGTCCCGTCGATCCAGGGTACCGACCGTGCCGGTGACTTCGGCGCTGTACTCGCTCGTCGGCTTCTTGGTCCAGATGCGGATGGCGCCGCCCGTGGAGTCGCGACCGAAGGTCGTGCCCTGCGGACCGCGCAGCACCTCGATGCGGTCGAGGTCGACGAACTCCTGGGTCAACAGGCCGGCGGAGCCTACCTGCCACACGCCGTCGACGTAGGTACCGACGTTCGGAATGCCGCGGACCGTGAAGTTGGTCTGCGTGATGCCGCCGCCGCCGCCCGTGACGACCATGTTCGGAATCGCCTGGCTGACGCGCTCGAGCGAATCGAGGCCGCGCATCTGGAGGCTTTCGCCGGTGACGGCCACGATCGAGATCGGAACCTGCTGAAGATTCTCCTCACGGCGGGTGGCCGTGACGACGATTTCCTCCAAGCCCTCCTGGGCGAATGACGGAAATGCAACAACTGCTGGTATCGCCGATGCTAGGATGCAACCTATTGTTTTGTATCGCATAGTGTCCCTCTATACAGTGAAGGGGGGGTCCCCATGTACCGAATTCGCGACAATCGCGTGGAAAACTCGGTCGGCCGATGTTGCGCCCCCGCTATCGCCGATACAAATTAACGATAGTTAACTTTTGATTCAGATTCGAAGCATCTCGGCGCCAGTTCAGACTACTCTATATAAAACAAAGAATTAGGAAGGAGATCCCTGGTTCGCAAACTGGCGAACGGATTCGGGCGAACGATGTTGGCAGTACGCCACAGCCGCGCTCGCGGCGTGTCAGTGCGAGCTTCTCGCAAGCGAAACAGAGGCCTGGCGGTCGAATTTGGCCTCGAACCAGTCCACGCAGCGGCCCAGTTCGGGCGCCTTCGCCTGATCCACGCCGGCGATGACCGCGCGTGCCTCGTCGATACGGCCGTTCTTGCCGAGGAGGTAAAGCAGCAGACAGCCGCTGCCCACGGAGATCTTGCCGCCGGCGGCCGCCATCGAGCCTTCGAACGTGTGCAGCGCGCCCGCGTAGTCGCGTTGCGCGAGCTGGCCGAGCGCGAGCTCCTGCGCGGTCTCGGCGGTTGCGCCTCGTTGCGCCGCCGCCAGGGCATTCCGCTGCGCATCCCGGTCTGAGCCCAGCAACCACAGCGGCAACGTCTCCAGGCGGGAATTCACGAGCACGTCGTCTATCGATTCCCACAGGAAGGGCTGGTCTGCCGCAGGGTAGAGTCCTTGTGTGAAGTGCTCGCCGATGAGCCCCTCATAGCGGAAGTACGGCAGCGTTCTGGCCGCCAGCCCCTCGGGCCACACGCGTCCGATGAAGTCGCTGCGTTGGAAGCGGGCGAGGCGTTCACGTTCGTCCATGACGGTCGCATAGACAGGCACCGGGCCGGGATCGCGTACCAGCTCGCTCGATATCCGCAGCGGATAATTGTCGGTGACGGGCGGAATCTTCCCCGTGAGATCCGCGAGGTAGGACGCGTCGCCCATGAACAGCGCACCCATCTGCTCCGGTTGCTCGAAACCGGTCGCGATGAGCTCACGGCGTACGCGGTCATCGCGCCACTGTGCCGTGAACCCATCCAGCGTGGCACGCTCGTCCCCTGCGCCGGTCCCGCCCATCAGCATCCACTCGAGCCCTCCTCCGTCCCATAGCGTGCAATCCTCGAAGACGCCGCAGAACGCCTTGATGATCGCAAGCGTGTCGAGAGGCCGGAGCTGATGCACGGGCAGCCAGTAGGTCGTGCGCCCGTGCGGCGTCAGATGATCGTGGATCGACTGGAAGTACTCCCGGGAATAGAGATTGACCACGCCCGCGACCTTTGGCGGCGGCGGCTCGGACGTGATCAGGTCGTACTTGCGGGATTGCGTGCTGAGGAAGAACCGCCCGTCTTCAACGTGGACGCGGACGCGCGGATCGTGCAGCGGGTTGTCCCGATCGGCATAGACGACCGAGCTCATGTCGAGGACGTCCCGCGAAATGTCCACGACGTCGATGCGGCGCAGACCCGAGGAGTCCGTCAGTGCTTTCGCCGTGGAGCCAACCCCGTAGCTGATCAGAAGCGCATCATGAGTGTCCGGCTGCAGCGCAAGCGGCAGATAGACGTACAGCTTCATGTAGCGCTTGCCGAGAATCGTGGTCCCCGACATGGAGAAGCCGTTCGTTACCAGCCGGTAGAACCATGGCGCCCCGAACGCATCGCGGCGGTAGTAGCGCATGGTCTCCATGAGGCCCTCGCGTGTCGCGATGAGCTTCTCCTCGGGCAACGAGCGCTCCACGATCTTGAAGAACGAGCGCTCCATGAGCCCAAACGGAAACAGCACGAGTGCGGTAACGCTGATCGCGATGGCGAGCCATGCGGTGCGGGTGGTCGACGTGCCGGTCCCGGGTGCCCTGGCGGGCACGAGCAGTGCAGTGCCGCAGTAGATGGCGGCGAGCACGAACAGGGAGCGCTCCATGCCCAGCGTGGGCAACAGCACGAATCCGCTCGCGAGCGAGCCGGCGGTCGCACCAACCGTGTTCCACAGCGCGACGATGCCCGTCGTGCGCATCGATCCGCCAAGCTCTTGCTTGACCGCCTGAGCGATCAGAGTGAACGCCGCGCCCGATGCCAGCGAGACCGGAAGCATCAGAAACACCGCGAAACCGACGAACGCGGGCAGCGTAGGGTTGTCGCGCGACAGCGTTGCCGTGAACATGTCGAACCCGTAGTAGGTGCCTGCTACGAGCAGGCCGCTCGCTGCGGTCACGTGGGGCAGCCAGCGATGGCAGGTTTCCATGCCACGTGCGAGCCGGCCGGCAGCGAGGCCTCCCAAGCCGATGCCCGCGAGCACGATGGCCAGCATCAGCGCGAACGCGAGGCCTGTGCCCGTGTACGTGAGCAGCAGGAAGCGGAACCAGACCACTTCCAGCGCGAGCATGACCGCGCCGGATAGCAGCGCGACGAGCAGGTATCGATAGGCGCGCGGAGTGAGGGGTGTGCGCTTGGCGTTGTCGGCTTTCGCAGGGGCCGGAGAAGTCCCGGTCGCGAGCCGGAATGCGAAGGTGCCCGCGGCGAGATTCAGCAGCATCGCGATCAGGCCCGTGTTCAGGATGCCGAAGAAGCGCACGAAGGCAGCTTCCGTCGCGATCGCACCGAGCGTCGCACCCAGCGTGTTCCAGCCGTAGAGCTTGCCGAGCGCCGCGCCGAAGCTCGAGTTCGAGCGCGAGAGCGCGTCTGTCAGCAGAGGCAGCGTCGCGCCCATGGCCGTCGTCGGGATCGCGAGCAGCGTGAATGCGCTGCCGAGCCGCACGGCATTCAGCAGCCACGGCGTGTCGGTGACCGTAGCGAACAGCGGGCCCAGCGCCCCGGAGAGCCGCGGCAGCGCGAGCACGACGAGAAAGCTGCCAACGCCGATCGTGAGCTCGAGCAGTGCGTACAGCCGAATCGGCTCCGCGATCCGCGAGTGCAGCCGGGCCACGAGACCGTTGCCCAGTGTGAGCCCGGCCATGAACGCCGCGAGAACGAGACTGGCGCTCCACACGCTGTTTCCAAGCGACAGGCCGGCCAGCCGGAACCACAGGGTTTCGAATGTGAGCCCGGCGACGCCGGACAGGAAGAAGATCGGGACCAACGGGCTCGCCATCGCAGTTCCTCGGCAACCACATTAGGTGAAATGCGGTCATTCTGCGCCGTTCGGTGCGTCCGGCGCCGGACACAGTTCACGGTGCGCCGATCCGGCCACCGAACCCGTCAGGAAGGAGTCTCAGCGGCCGGGCAGTGGATTGACGTCCACGGCCACGGCGACCTGATGCGCGCCGCCGCCCACGATGAAGCCGTTGATCGGGCTCACGTCGCCGTAGTCGCGGCCCCAGCCGAGCGTGATGTGCTCGACGTCGGGGATCAGGTTGTTGGTGGGATCGAAGTCGATCCAGCCGTCGCGGCCCGCCCAGACGGACAGCCACGCGTGCGACGCATCGGCGCCGACGAGTTTTGCCTTGCCTTCCGGCGGCCGCGTGAGCAGGTAGCCGCTGACGTAGCGGGCCGCGAGGCCGAGGCTGCGCAGGCAAGCGATCTGCAGGTGCGCGAAGTCCTGGCACACGCCGCGGCGCATCGCGAACACCTCGCGGACGGGTGTCGAGACGTCGGAGACGCCGCCGCGATACTCGAACTCGCGGAAGATGCGGCCGGTCAGCGCCATCGCTGCCGCGAGGATCGGCCGACCCGGCGTAAACGACTCGAGCGCATAGTCGCTGACCTCGTCGGTGGCGACGACGTACGGTGACTCGAACGAGAACTCGTAGGCTTCGAGCGCCGCGTCCGTCGCGAGCCGGTTCCGAACCTCCTCCCACGGCTCGCTCGCGTCGAGCACCAGCGGTGCAGCGGGCCGAACCTCGACGCGGGCGTGCGCGTCGACGACGAGCCGCTCGTGCGGTTCCTGGACCGTCAGGTACTGGACCGGGTTGCCGAAGTAGTCCTCGCCGTGCGAGTCCACCGCAGGCGATGGATCCACGATCATCGCCGTGGCGAGGCACGTCTGGCGGGGGTGCGGCCGCGGGGTCAGATGCAGCACGTGATGCGAGACGGAAACGACGTCCTCGTACGTGAACGTGGTCCTGTGGCGGACGTCGTAGATCACTGCGCGCCCTCGTCGCGTCGCGCGCCGCCCACGCGTCGCGCCGAGGAGTGGCTGAAGAACCGCTCCGCGATGTGATCCGAGAGCTCGTGGACGTCGCGGTCGATACGGCGCGCGAGGCGGTCGAGCTCGACGCGCGTCTCGAAGCGACCCACGCTCGCGCCGAGCTCCACCGGGTCCGCGAGTCGCAACTCGCTCGCGAGCCGTGTCGCGACGCGTTGATCCAGCGTCAGGATGCCGTCGTCCTGCGGGCTCGGGAGATGTGCGATGTGCTCGGCCAGTGTCAGGATCTGATACACGGCGGAGCGCGGGTTCGTCTCGTCGCAGAGCAGCAGGTCGAGCACGGGCGCAAGTTGCGGCGCTGCGTGATAGCGGCCGCGGTACGTGATCGTGCTGTCGGCGAGCTCGAGCAGCAGATCGAGCTGGCCGTCGTTGGACGCCTCGGGCCGCACGGCGAGCTGCTGGATCAGCTGGATCATGCCGCGCGTGCGCTCGAGCCGGCGGCCCATGTCGAGAAACCGCCAGCCATAGCCGTGCGTCATGTTCTCCGCGACCATGCCGTTGAAGGCGGCCAGGTACTGAATGAGCCTGTTCAGCAGGCGCAGCGCGTCATCCGTCTCGTGCCCGGGCGAGAGCCCGGACGACTTACCGACCTCCGTGAGGTCACGCAGGATGCGGAACGTGTCGTACGACAGCCGCTCGCGCACGGCATCGGCGTTGCGCTGCACGTTGCCGAGCACCGTGGCGAGGCCGTCGCGGCACTCGGGATCGAACAGGATCGTCCAGAGCTCGCGCTCTACCGCTTCGCGGCCTTCCTGCATCGCGCGGCGGCCGCGGCGTACCGACAGGTGCTTCTGCACGATCAGCAGCGACACGACCCGCTCGGGCGACACGAGACTGCGTGTGGAGCCCATTTCGCCGCCGAGCCGGGTCACGAGGCTGCGGAACAGGCGGACAGCACCTTCCGTGCGCTCGGTGTAGCGGCCGAGCCAGAACAGGTTGTCGGCCATGCGGCTCGGCAGCTCGCGCCCGCCGCGATGCAGGCGCAGGTTCGCCTGCCGCTGCGCGAGCAGGCTGAATTGCTCCACGGGCTGGTCCGAGAGCACCCAGGTGTCCTTGCTGACGTCGCCCGCTTCGAGCCACGGCGCCAGCGGGTCGGACCCCTGCGCCACGCGCGTGAGGCCGCCCGGCATGACCTCGTAGCCCTTGTCCGTCGCCGCCACGTAGACGCGCAGCGTGATCGGCGCGGCCTGCAGCGAGTTCGTGCTCGACCAGACGGGCGCCGTCGATAGCGCGGCCGGCTCCTGGCCGACGAAGTCGTAGCCGTTGCGCTCGATCTCGTGCACGAGCCGCGTGCGGTCCTCGGGGGTCATGGCCGGCGTGACGAGGCCGCCTTCGCCCGCGGTGAACAGGTTGCGTGCCGAACGGATGCGGCGCACGACGAGCCTGTCGAGGTTCTGCAGCACGTAGGCGCGCTCCTTCTCCTGCCCGCACCACCACGTGGCGACGCTCGGCATCGCGAGGTCCTCGTCGAGGAGGAAACGCGAGAGGCCCGGCAGGAAGCTCAAGAAGGCGTCGCTCTCGACGAGGCCGCTGCCGAGCGAGTTGCCGATCGTCACGCGGCCCGCGCGCGCCGCCTGCAGCAATCCCGGGACGCCGAGCATCGAGTCGGTGCGCAGCTCGAGAGGGTCGCAGAGCTCGGCGCTGATGCGCCGCATGATCAGGTCGACGGGTTTCAGTCCCTCGACCGTCTTCATGAACACGCGGTCGTCGCGCACCGTGAGGTCGCTGCCTTCCACCACGCTGAAGCCGAGGTAACGCGCGAGGTACGCGTGCTCGAAGTACGTCTGTTGCGACGGGCCCGGCGACAGGAACACGGCCTGCGGCTGATCGCGGCTCGAGAGCGACAGGAAGCGCTCGCTGAACGCACGGAAGAAGCTCGCAAGCCGGCGCACGTTGCGTTCGGCGAAGAGCTCCGGCAGGCACTGCGACGCCACCACACGGTTCTCGAGCGCGTAGCCGGCACCCGACGGCGCCTGTGTGCGATCGGAGAGCACCCACCACCGGCCGTCGGCCGAACGCGCGAGGTCGAACGCGACGAAGTGCAGGTGCAGGTCGTCGCGCACCGGGATGTTCTTGCACGGCCGCAGATACTGCGCGTTGCCGAACACGAGGCCGGGCGGCAGCACTTTTTCCTTCAGCACGCGCTGCTCGCCGTACAGATCGACGAGCAGCCGGTTCAGCAGCACCGTGCGCTGGATCAGCCCCTGCTCGATCGCGCTCCACTCGCCGGGATCGATCAGTAGCGGAAACAGATCGAGCCGCCACGGCCGCACGTTGTCGCGATCGCCCTGCGGCACGAACGTGACGCCGTTCTCGCGGAGCAGGCGCTGCGCCTTGTCGTGCGCGGAGCGCGTCGAGTCGCTGCCCATCGCGGCAAAGGCCTCGAGGACGGGCTGCCAGCGCGGCCGCACGTGGCCGTCGACGGTCGAGAGCTCATCGAATGCGTGCGGGTCGCGTTGATAGGACTCGAGCAATTTCGCTTCAGCCGACGTGTCGGCGCTCGGTGCGGTGTTGGTGGCCGACATGGTGCCCGTGGCTTACTCTGCTTCCACGGATTCTACTCAGTGCGACCAGCGCAAATCGAGCGTGCACGGCATCTCCGGGCGCGTCAGTGATCGGGGCTCGGGGCCCGGGCCCGGAGTGTGGCCGAACGGAAAGAATCGCGCGAGTCGCCGGCTCTCCGCCTCGTACGCATTCACCGGGAAGCGATCGAAGTTGCGGCCGCCTGGATGTGCGACGTGATAGGTGCAGCCTGCCACGGCGCGGCCGGTCCAGCGGTCGTACAGATCGAACGTCAGCGGCGAGTCGATCGGGATCGTGGGCTGCAGGCTCGAGGCCGGCTGCCACGCGCGGTAGCGCACGCCGCCGACGTACTCGCCGGCCGTACCCGTCGACGCGAGCGGCACTCGCCAGCCGTTGCAGCCGACGACGTAACGCTGCTCGTTGAAGCCGCGCACGCGCACCTGCAGCCGCTCGAGCGAGGAGTCCACGTAGCGAACCGTGCCGCCGACCGAGCCTTCCTCGCCGAGCACGTGCCAGGGCTCGAGCGCCTGGCGCAGCTCGATCTCGATGGCGCCGAAACGCACCGTGCCGTACAGAGGGAATCGGAACTCGTAGTGTGGCGCGAACCAGCTCGCGTCGAGGTGAAAGCCCGCGCGCTGCATGTCGTCGAGCACGTCGGTGAAGTCGCTCCACACGTGGAACGGCAGCATGAACCTGTCGTGCAGCTGCGTGCCCCAGCGCACGAGGTCGCCGCGATACGGCGTGCGCCAGAAGCGTGCGACGAGCGCGAGCAGCAGTTCCTGCTGCACGAGGCTCATCTGCGGGTGGGGCGGCATCTCGAAGGCGCGGAACTCGACGAGGCCGAGGCGCCCGGTCGGGCCGTCGGGCGAGTACAGCTTGTCGATGCAGATCTCCGTGCGGTGCGTGTTGCCCGTCACGTCGATCAGGAGATGGCGGAACAGCCGGTCCACGAGCCATGGCGGCACGGGCTGCTGTGCCTGGTCGGCCTGCTTGAACGCGAGCTCGAGCTCGTGCAGCGAATCGTGCCGCGCCTCGTCGATGCGCGGCGCCTGGCTCGTCGGGCCGATGAAGAGCCCGGAGAAGAGATAGGAGAGCGCCGGGTGATGCTGCCAGTACGTCACGAGGCTGCGCAGCAGATCGGGCCGGCGCAGGAAAGGGCTGTCCGCCGCGCGCGCGGCACCGAGCACCACATGATTGCCGCCACCCGTGCCCGTGTGCCGGCCGTCGAGCATGAACTTCTCCGTCACGAGCCGCGAATGGTGCGCGTCGTCGTAGAGGCCTTCCGTGATCGCGCGCATCTCGTCCCAGCTGCTGGCCGGCTGCACGTTGACCTCGATCACGCCGGGGTCGGGCGTGACCTTGATGACGTTCAGGCGCGGATCGCGCGGCGGCTCGTAGCCCTCGAGGTGGATCGGCACGTCTAGCTCGGCCGCCGTGTCCTCGATCGCGGCGACGAGGTCCAGGTAGTCCTCGAGCTCGGCGACCGGCGGCATGAACACGCAGAGGCGTCCGTGCCGCGGCTCGGCGGTGAGCGCGGTACGCGCCAGCTGACCTGGCGCGGAGCGCTGCGACGTGCTCTTCTGCCGGCGCGGCTCGCGCTGCTCGCCGCGCAGGAACGGCTGGCGCACCGGGTGCGGCTCGGGCAGCTCGCCGTAGTCGTCGAAGGGGTCCGACGGAATCACGTACGGATACTCGAGCCGAGAGATGTACGGCAACGACGGCAGCGGCAACCTGAAGCCGAGCGGCGAGTCGCCGGGCGTGAGGAACAACTTGCCCGAGCGCGTGCTCCAGTGCGCCGTGTTCCAGCGGCGTGCATCTTGCGCCTGCGCGTTCCAGCGTTGCACCGGCAGCACGTAGCCGACCGGGTTGCGGAGCCCCCGCTCGAACACGCGCGCGAGCCGCGCCCGCGCCATCGGATCGTCGAGGCGGTTCGTCGAGGCGTCGAGATTCTCGGGCAGCTTGCGTTCCTGGCCGAGGAAGTGCCACGGGTCCTCGTACGCGGGAATGACGGCCTCGACGTCGAGCTCGAGCCGGCTGGCGACGCCGCGCAGGAATTCCCCGGCGGCTTCGGCCGTGGCGCCGTAGTCCTTGTGCTCGGCCGCGACCAGCGCGCTGTCGTGCCAGAGCGCCTTCTGGTCGCGCCGCCAGCACAGCGAGAACGCCCAGCGCGGCAGCTGCTCGCCGGGGTACCACTTGCCCTGGCCGAAGTGCAGCAGGCCGTGCGGCGCGAAGCGTGCACGCAGGCGCTGGATCAGGTCGGCGGCGAACTTGCGCTTCGTCGGGCCGGTGGCCGTCGTGTTCCACTCGGCACCGTCGGGATCGTCCATCGCGACGAACGTGGGCTCGCCGCCGATCGTGACGCGCACGTCGTCGGCCACGAGCTGGCGATCGATCCGGCGGCCGAAGGCGTCGATCGCCCGCCACTGCTCGTCGCTGTACGGCTTCGTGACGCGCGGCGACTCGACGATGCGGCGCACGCTCATCGCGTGGCCGAACTGCGTCTCGCATTTCTCGATGGCGCCCGTGATCGGCGCAGCGCTCACGGGATGCGGCGCGCATGCGAGCGGAATGTGGCCCTCGCCGGCCAGCAGGCCGGAAGTCGGGTCCAGGCCGATCCAGCCGGCGCCCGGCAGATACACCTCGGCCCACGCGTGCAGGTCGGTGAAGTCCCGATCGGTGCCCGAGGGGCCGTCCAGCGACTTCACGTCGGCCACGAGCTGGATCAGGTAGCCCGACACGAACCGGCTCGCGAGCCCGAGATGGCGCAGCAAGTGCACGAGCAGCCAGCCGCTGTCCCGGCACGAGCCCGAGCCGAGCGTGAGCGTCTCCTCGGGCGACTGCACGCCAGGCTCCATCCGGATCGTGTACCGGATCTCCTGTTGCAGCCGGCGGTTCAAGTCGACGAGAAAGTCGACGCTCGGGGTCTGCGGCTCGCCCCGCAGGTCGGCGAGCCACTTCTTCACCAGCGGCCCGGCGGGTTTCACTGCGAGGAACGGCTCGAGATCCTGCCGCAGCTCGCGTTCGTAGAGGAACGGAATCTTTTCCGCGTCGGGCTCGAGGAAGAAATCGAACGGATTGCGCACCGCCATGTCGGCGACGAGGTCCACTTCGACGCTGAAGCGTTCGACCTTCTCCGGGAACACGACGCGCGCCAGAAAGTTGCCGTGCGGGTCCTGCTGCCAGTTCAGAAAGTGCCCATGGGGCTCGATCCGCAGCGCATAGCTCAGGATCGGAGTGCGGCTGTGGGGCGCCGGCCGCAACCGGATCACCTGCGGACCCATCTGGATCGGCCGATCGTACTCGTAGCGCGTGAGGTGGTTCAGTGCGACGTGCAGGGTCATGAGGGGCTCAAGTCTGGGTCTGCGTCCGGGTCTGAGTCTGGGATCCAGGCGCCGGTTTCGAGATGCGGCCAGGCGGCTCGAGCATCGCGCTCGTCGAGGGGCGGAACCAGGTGGACTCGATCAGCGCGTGCAGGTCGCCGAGCGCGAGCTGTGCATCGTCGATCCACCGATGCAGGCCCGCGAGATCGAGCTCGAGCACCTTCGGCCGTGCGAGCATGCGCCGCAGGTCGCCGAGCTTCGACAGCGGCTCGCCGTTGCGCGGCAGCATGGCGAGCGCGGCACCGAGCTCGCGCAGGCTGAACGCGATCGCGCGCGGGAACTGCTCGTCCTTCAGGAGATAGCGGATCACGTCGGGGCCGTGGATGCCGCGGCGCAGCTTCTGGCGGTACATCTGATACGCGGACAGCGACTGCAGCACGGCCATCCAGAGCGCATTGTCGAAGCGTGCGAGATCCTCCCGCCCGAGCAGCGTGGCGGCGGCGACGTCGAGGATGCGTGTGGTCATGTCGGTCCGCTCGACGCTGCGGCCCACGCGGAAGAATTGATACCCGGCGTCGTGGCTCATCGTGTCCGCGAGCGACCCGCTGATCTGCTGGCAGCCCTCGACCACGCGCGAATGGATTCCGTAGCGGCGCCGGTGCGACGTGTCGGCGTCGAGCTCCTGGCTCACGTACATGTAGAGCTCGTTCACCGCGCGCCAGGCCTCCGAGGGCACGATGTCGCGTGTCGTGCGGATGCTCTCGCGCGCGAACGCGAGCGACGAGCGCACGGAGCTCGGATTGTTGCGGTCGGCCACGAAGAACCGCTCTGCGGTGTCTGGCGTGGGATGGGGATACAGCTCACGATAGAGAGCCGCGCCGCCCGTGATCTCGATCAGCCCGTCCCAGCCGAGCCGCGCCTGCCGCGGCAGGTCGAGCAGCAGGTTGCCGTACACGCGAGCGAGCCGCGAGGTGGTCTCCGCGCGCTCGAGATAACGCGCGCTCCAGTAGATCCGCTCCGCGACTCGCGACAGCAGGCTCATGACTCGAGCGCCACGATCCAGGTGTCCTTGCTGCCGCCGCCCTGCGAGGAGTTCACGACGAGCGAGCCCCGCCGCAGAGCGACGCGCGTGAGACCGCCGGGCGTGACCCAGATGCGCTGGCCCTGCAGGATGAACGGGCGCAGATCGAGATGCCGCGGCTCGATTTCGTCCTGCACGAGGGTCGGTGCCGTCGACAGCGCGAGCACGGGCTGCGCGATGTAGTTGCGCGGATGCGCCTCGATGGCGGCAGCCATCGTCGCCCTCTCCTCGTCGGTGGCGCGCGGTCCGATCAGCATTCCGTAGCCGCCGGATTCGTTGGCCGGCTTCACGACCCAGTTGCTCAGGTCCGCCAGCACGCGCTTGCGGCTGTCTTCCTCGCGCAGCAGCAGCGTGGGCACGTTCGGCAGGATCGCCTGCTCGCCCAGGTAGTACTCGATGATCTTCGGCACGTAGGCGTATACGACCTTGTCGTCGGCGACGCCGGCGCCCGGTGCGTTCGCGAGTGCGACGTTCTGCGCACGCCACGCGCGCATCAGGCCCGGCACGCCGAGCACCGAGTCCTTCTCGAACACCTCGGGGTCGAGATAGGTGTCGTTGATGCGCCGGTAGATCACGTCGACGCGCTCGAGGCCGCGGATCGTGCGCACGTAGACGCACTCGTCGTCCGCCACGACGAGATCGGAGCCTTCCACGAGATCCACGCCCATGCGCTGCGCGAGGTAGGAGTGCTCGAAATACGCGGAGTTGTAGATGCCGGGCGTCAGCACGACGACGCGTGGCACATCCACCTTGCGCGGGGAGAGCGACGCGAGCATGTCGAAGAGGCGCGACGCGTAGTCGTCGACCGGCAGGATCGACGCGTGCTCGAACATCTCGGGAAACACCTGTTTCGTGATCGCGCGGTTCTCGAGCATGTACGAGACGCCCGAGGGCACCCGGAGGTTGTCCTCGAGCACGTACACGGTGCCGTCGCGATCGCGCACGAGATCCGAGCCGCAGATGTTGGCCCACACGCCATACGGCGGGTTGGCGCCGATGCAGGCCGGCAGGAAGTTCGCGGACGTCGCGATCAGATCCTCCGGCACGATGCCGTCACTGATGATCCTGCGATCATGGTAGAGGTCGTCGATGAAGCGGTTCAGCGCCGTGAGACGCTGTATCAGCCCGCGCTCGATCCGCAGCCACTCGCTGGCCTCGATCGTGCGGGGGATCACGTCGAACGGCCACGCGCGATCGATGTTCTGGCCTTCGGTGTAGACCGTGAACGTGATGCCCATCTCCGCGATGGCGCGCTCCGCATCGCGCTGACGTTCCGTGAGCTTGCGAATGCCGAGCGAGGCGAGATAGCTGGTCAGGCGTTCGGCGGCCGGACGCGCGTGTCCGGGTGAGGCGAACAGCTCGTCGTAGAACGACGTGGGGTTGTAGTGAGACCAGTCGATGCGCATGGTTTTGAAATCACCATACGCGGAAAAAAAAAGGGCGTCGACTCGCGAAAACAGTGCAGTTCTCGCGGGGTTGGCACCATCGTGGTGCCCCAAAGTGCACGCGTCAGCGAGCCCTGACGGAGAGCTCCATCGCGTCGCCGACGGGCAGCATCGCGGACACGTAGCCATGCGCGGGATCACGCACGTAGGCGAGATAGTCGCGCAGCGCATCGGGGAAGAGGTCGAGGTCGTCGGCGACCACGAGCGCGCCCGGTGCCAGCGCGGGCTCGAGCATGCGCAGGAAGGGCAGATAGAGCTCCTTCCAGCCGTCGAGGAATGCCAACGACACTCCGCTCTCGATGTCCTTCAGCGTTTCGAGCGCATCGCCGGCGCGAAAATCGACCAGATCCGCGAGCCCGGCGGCCGCCAGGTAGTCGCGCGCGCGTGCGATCTTGCCGGCGTGCAGCTCGGTCGTGACCACTGTTCCTGCACCACGATCGCGCACGGCCGCGGCGAGATAGATCGTGGAGATTCCGAAAGACGTCCCGAACTCGACGAACGTGCCCGGATTTGCGCTGCGGGCCAGCACGTACAGCAGGCGACCCGCATCGGCCGACACCGGGATGAACGCATCGCCGAGTACGGCCGCCCGCTCCGCGCCCTTCTTGCCGCGGGCCCTCTCGAGCAGCGGCGGGTCGTTGCGATCGGCGGACGAGTGCATTGACTCGAGGACGCTGCGCACGCGAGGGTCGTAAAGCGTTGATTGCATGGAGTGTTCCGCCGTTGCGACGCTGCACTAGACCACGCGCTTCGAACCGGGACAAGGGGGCGCCGGGTTCGCATCCGTGCAAGTCCCGGCGCAGGGGCGTTGCTATATATCGAGGCCGGGACCCGGGATGGCGGATAATGGCCGTCCGGTGATAGCGGTAACATTTCGCGCACGGCCGCTCTATACTTGGGGCCGCTAAGAAAAACGACTCGCGTTCGCGCGCAGCGGGACGCGGTCGGCGAGACGACTGGCGATCGACCTTGGGGGGATTCATGGTCAGGTTTCCGGTGTGGCGGACGACGGGCGAAAGTCAGTTCAGTCACTCGATCGATGCGTGGACGCACGATCCCGATCTGCAGCGCTCGTTCGGCGCGCGCTTCAGGATCCGTCCGACGTACGTCCAGGGCGCACGGATGTTCTACAGGGCCGTGTCGATGGGCGATCTGTCCATCTCGGCCACCGCGGCGTCGTCGCCGCTGATCCACGATTGCCTCGCCGATCTGTGCGACGACCATGGGCGGCGCATGTTCCTGCTGATGCCGAATCAGCCGCGCTGGGTCGAGGGCGGCGGTAGACGTTTCGTGCAGCAACCGGGTGAGTGTGCGTTCACCGATTCCGCCGTAGACCACGCGGCCAGCTACAAGAGCCCGCACGCCGCCATCTGCCTCAGCATTCCTTTCGGTACGTTGCGCCACTACCTGCCGGAGCCGCAACGGCTCGTCGGCTTGCGGTTCGCGAGCAGCGGCGCGTTGTCGCGGCTGGCCTCGATGCTGCTGCTGTCGATCTGGTCGTCCGCGGAGGACGGCACCGCCGCCAGCGATGGCCTGCGCGCTGCGCACGCGCTGCTCGGCGTCATAGCGCGCTGTCATGGCAACGCAGCTGCGCTCGATGCCGAAGGTGACACGTGCGGCAGGGTCAGGTGCGCGCAGGTCAAGCAGCTGATCAACGCGGAGATCCGCAATCCCGCACTGTGCGTGCAGTTCGTGGCGGAACGCATCGGCGTCACGACGCGCTACCTGCAGCTGCTGTTCTCCGCGGAGGGCGAGTGCGTGTCGCACTACATCAAGCGCGAACGCCTCCTGGGCTGCCTGCTCGACCTGCGCGACTCGGATTTCGACAACCAGAGCATCACCGAGATCGCGTTCTCGTGGGGCTTCAACAGCGCCGCACATTTCTCCTCGTCGTTCAAACGCGAGTTCGGTCTGAACCCGCGCGACTACCGGAGCTGCGACCTCGAGGAGCTCGCTTCCCTGCAGCCGATCGGTGTCGAGGACAGCCTCCTGCAGGCGCTGATTCTGCTCGACCGGACGTCTGTGCGAGCCGGCGCGCGCGAGAGCTCGACGCCGCGCAGCGGCAGGCCGACGCAGTTGCAGGCCTGATACGTGCAACGGGTGCCGGCTGGCTGAGTGCGTCCGCGGTCGCGCCGGAGCGGCGCAGGATCGCGCAGCCGTGCCGGTCAGCTCCGCTCGCCGTGCGGAGTCTCGAGCGCACTGCGTTCCGCCCCCGGATCGAACACGCCCTTGTGATGGAAGTAGACGATGCCCGCGGCGCGGCGCATCGCCTGCGTCCCGAGCAGCCAGTTGAACGCGAAGTCCGTCTGCAGGTGATCGAATGCCCACCGCAGCAGCCGCTTCGCGCGAAAGCGTGGATAGGTGCGCACGAACCAACTCGACGGGTCGTCGGCTCTGCCACGCAGAAAGTCCACGACTGCGTTGCCCGCGGCCCGTCCGTGCTTCAGCGCGGTGTGGATGCCGCCCGCGGTCACCGGGGACACCATGCCCGCGGCGTCGCCGACCAGCAGAACGCGCGGCGCTGCGACAGGACGCACGATGCCCCCGCACGGAATCAATCCTGCGCGTACGCTGGTGGGCTCCACCCCGCGCAAATCGATGGCGGGGGTGATCTTCGCGAGCAACGCCGCCATCGCGGCATCGGGACGCCAGCCGCGCGGTTCCCGTGCGCCGGCGCGTCGTGCGAGGCCCGCCTGCACGCCGTCCACGCCGGCCAGCACCCATGCGATGTAGCCCGGTGCGAGCCGCCGATCCATGAAGCAGTGCAGCTTGTCGGGCTCCGCGATCGTGGCGTGCGCGAACTCGTACTCGACGCCCGTCAGGAATTTCCGGTTCTCGCCGAGCCCCGCGCTGCGCGCGACCTTCGAACGCGGCCCGTCGGCGCCGATCACGAACCGCGTGGTGCCGATGCCCTCCAGCACGAAGCCGCTGCGCTCGCGCGCGAGTCCCGTGAACGTCGTGCCGAGCTTCATCGTCACGCCGGCGCGCCGTGCGTCGGACGCGAGCCAGCGCATGACGTTCGGTGTGTCGGTCGCCAGGAAGTAGTAGCCCGGCGCGGCGAGGTCGACGAAACGCAGGTTCGGAGCATAGAGCCGCACGCCTGGAATGCGCCGCACGAGGTGACCGGGGAGCGAGTCGAGCAGCGCGACCTGATCGACGGCATCCTTCACGATGATGCCGGTGGTGTGCAGCTTCGCACCCGGGTCCGACTTCTTTTCCACCACGGTCACGCGCAGGCCGGCGGTCGCGAGCGCGTGTGCGCTCGCGAGACCGGCAAAGCTCGCGCCCACGATGACGCAATCGGATTCCATGCAGCCCGTCCGGAGCCAACGGCTCTTCGCAGCGTCGCGTCAGTGTGGGCGTGGCCTCGCGGGTTGTCGATCCGTGTGCGGCATAGGCTAGGATGCGGGCGCATGTGGGTTTGCGCCGGGGGCCGGAATGGACAGACGACAGTTGCTTCGCAGCGCCGCCGGCGTCGCGTTGGCGCTGCGCGCCTCGCGCACGGCCTTCGCGGCCGACCATGACCTCGTCATCCGCGGCGGGCGCGTCATCGATCCGTCGCAGGGCATCGATCGCCGGGCGGACGTGGCCGTCCGCGCCGGCAGGATCGCGGCGATCGGCCCGGAGATTCCTGCACCCGCGGGCGTCGAGGTGGTCGACGCGAGCGGCAGGATCGTCGTGCCTGGTCTGATCGACGTGCACCTGCACGCGCGCGACGCCGAGTTGCCGCCGCGCGAGATCCTGTCCACCGGCGTCACGACCATGGTCGATGCCGGCTCGAAGGGTGCGGACAACCTCGAGCAGATCCTCGAGATCGGCCGGCGCGCGCCGAATCGGCTGCGCGTGCTGCTGAACATCGCCCGACTCGGCAACAATCCGGGCGGGCGCGGTGAGTTCCTCGACGGCCTGGAGCAGGCCGATGTCGAGAAGGCGCAGCGCGCGGTCGCCGCTCATCGCGACTGGATCGTGGGCATCAAAGCCCGGCTATCGAGAGGCATCTCGGCGCAGCGTGACCGCGACGTGCTGAAGCTGGCGCTGCAGGTCGCCGAGCCGGCGGCGCTGCCGGTCATGATCCACGTCGGTGATACGGCGACGCCTCTGCCGCAGCTGCTCGAGCTGCTGCGCCCCGGCGACATCGTGACCCACATGTACGCGCCGGAGAACGGAATTCTCGATGCGCGCGGTCGCGTGCTGCCGCAGGTGCGCGCCGCACGGCAGCGTGGCGTTCTCTTCGACTTCGGCAACGGGCTGAACGAGCACTGGCGATGGGAAGTCGCGCAGCGCGCCCTCGACCAGGACTTCGCGCCGGATACGATCTCCTCCGACCTGAATGTGCCCGGCCGGACGGCCCAGGTCTTCGACCTGCCGAACGTCATGTCGAAGTTCCTGCTGCTCGGCATGCCGCTGCCGGACGTGGTCGCGCGTGTCACGAGCCGCGCCGCGCGCGTCTTCGCGGCGCTCAACGACTACGGCACGCTGCGCGAAGGTGCGGCGGCCGACGTCACGGTGCTCGAGTCGACGGAAGGTGCGTTCGAGTTCGCCGACAACTACAAGGGCGTGCGGCCCGGCACGCAACGGCTCGTGACGCGCGCGGTCGTGTTCGCCGGCAAGCGAGTCGCGTAGTACGCTGGCCGGGGTCGACGAGGAGCGAACGTAGATGGTTCGGGGAATCTGCCTGTGCGGTGCCGTGCAGTACGAGTTCACGCAGCCCTTTCAGGCGATGCTGCACTGCCACTGCTCGATGTGCCGCAAGCATCACGGTGCGATGTTCGCGACGTTCGTCGCGGCGCCGTACTCCGCGTTTCGCTGGATCGGCGGCGAGGACGCGCTCGCGACGTATCGCTCCTCCGAGCACGGCGTTCGCACGTATTGCAGGCACTGCGCGTCCGTCGGTCCCACGTTGATGCCGGAGGCCGGCATGGCGCTGGCGCCGGCGGGCAATCTCGAGGGGGATCCCGGCATCCGGCCGCAGGGCCACATGTTCGTGGCCTCGAAGGCCGCGTGGTACGACATCACCGACGCGCTGCCGCAGTACGCGGCGATGCCGCCGGAGTATGGCGCGGGCGAGGGCGTTGCGCGGCCGCGCGTCGCGCAGCGCGACGGTGTGGCGGACGGCAGTTGTCTCTGCGGCGAGGTGGCCTACGAGTTCCGTGCGCCGCAACGCATGTATCACTGTCATTGCTCGCGCTGCCGGCGCGCACGCAGCGCCGCGCACACCACGAACGTGTTCGCGAAGCTCGAGGACTTCGCGTTCACGCGCGGCGAGCCGCTCGTCGCCCAGTACAAGGTGCCGGAGGCGCTGCGCTTCGGGATCGCGTTCTGCACGCGTTGCGGGGGCAAGGTGCCGCGCGTGGCGCGCGAGCGCGGTGCCGTCGTCGTGCCCGTCGGGGCGCTCGACACCGACCCCGGCATGCGGCCGCAGGCTCACATCTACGTGGCGTCGAAGGCCCCGTGGTTCGACATCACGGACGATCTGCCGCAGTTCGCGGAGATGCCGCCCGCCTGAGCCTCGCGACCTAAGGCAGGCTGAAGACCAGGATCCGGCTCTGGTCCGCGGCGCCCGGCCAGATCCTGGATTTCATGCCCGCGGCAACCGCGACGCGTTGCTTGCCGCCGGCGGCGTAGCTCACGATGCCGCCGCCGATCGACTGACCGGTGTCGAGTTGCCAGAGCACGGCGCCGTTATCCGCGTCGAATGCGCGCAGCTCGCCTTTGAGGTTGGCACTGAACAGCAGGCCGCCTGCCGTCGGCGTCACGCCGGCCAGCACCGGTGCAGACGACTCGAACTTCCAGCGAACCGCACCCGTGTCGGCGTCGAATGCCGTGACCCACCCCTTGGCCTCGCCCGGCGGGCCTTGGATGTCGTTGCCCTTCGAGCCGAACCAGATCGCGCCGGGTTGCGGCACTTCGACCTGTTCCTGCAGCTGCACCGTGGCGCACCAGTCGACCGAGCCCGTGAACAACGTGTTCAGCCCGGGATGAAACGCGGCCCCGTTCCATTCGTTGCCGCCCTGGATGCCGGGGCAGAAGCGCACGGGCGCGGTGCGCGACAGCGGCACGTCGACGTTCTCGCGGGTCGTGGTGGGTGCCTGGAACAGCGTCGGCAGGCGCGCGCCCGGGTCGCCGGTCAGCGAGCCGCCCGCCGTAATGCCCGTGCGGTCGAGCACCGAGAGCAGCCCATCCTTGTTGGCCGAGGCGACGATCGCGCGGCCGGAGCGCGTCGTTGCGAGCGCGGGCGGGCTGTTCACGTCCCAATCGTGATTGTCGTGCTTCACGAGCTGGTTGTAGCCGAGCATCCGCCCCGTCGCCGCGTCGACGGCAATGACCGAGTTCGTGTAGAGATTGTCGCCGCCCCGCGCTTCGACGTCGAAATCGGGCGCCGCGTTGCCCGCCGGCATGTAGAGCACGCCGTGCTCCGCGTCGAGCGTGAACGACGTCCAGAACGCACCCCCGGTGACAGGGTAGCGGGCGGCATTCGGCCAGGTGGCGCGTACGGCCGGGTCGTCCGGCACGACGTCGAACTTCCACACGACGTGGCCATCTTTCGCGTCGAGCGCATAGGCATGGCCCGTGACACCGGTCTGATCGCCGCCCGCGTGCCCGATGAAGACGAGTCCGTTCGCCGCGATCGGCGCCATGGGCATCGTCACGCCGGGGGCCTTCGCGTCGATCTCGTGATCCCACAGGGTGTGCCCGTCGTTCGCGTCGAGCGCGAGCACGTGACCGTCGGACGTGCCGCGGAACAGACGACCGTCGAGATACGCGAAGCCGCGGTGCACGCCCAGGGGCGAGGGGCGCTCGAGAGGGCGCTCGACGCGCCACTTCTCGGCGCAGGTGGCGGCATCGATCGCGTAGGAGCGCGTCTCCGTCGTGAAGTACATCGTGCCGGCGACCACGATGGGGCCCGTCTGCAGCGCGGAGACCTCGGGCAGCGTGTACGTGCACGCGGCCTTCAGCTGGCTCACGTTGCCGCGGTGGATTTCGTCGAGCGGTGAAAACCGATCGCCCGCGAGCGTGCGGTTGTAGGCCGGCCAGTCGGCGGCGGCGACCGCCGGCGGCGCGGCGCTCGGCGCTCGTGCTGCCGGCGTGCTCTTCGGGGGCGAGCTCGTGCCGCCGTTGCAGGCGGTCAGCGCGACAGAGGCCAGTACAGTGGCGATCGGCGGCAGGATTCGCATCGCGGGTTCCCCGTGGCAAAGCGCACATCATAGCCGGAGTGCACGGACGCCCGGCGCGCCGGCGGCGCGTGTCCGCCGGCCGCCCGGCTTCGCCACGACGCCAGAAAATCTAATGTGTGGCAGAGAAACGCCGGCCGCCGTATCGCAGTGGAGCGGCTCGTTCGCTTCGCGTTGCGAGATCGTCTCTTGCATGGTAGCGTCGTGTGGCGTCTGTTCTCGGGGTGGGGAGCCCCGGGGATGGTCCGTTGGGTGCCGCATCCCGGTGTCGTCCTGGTTCGCCGGGTGCGGGGTTCGCCACATGGGGGGGAAACAATGTACACGGCGTTCATAGAACGCGCCGGTGATTTGCCGTCGGCAGTCACCTCGGCGCTGCGATTCGTCTCGTCAGCCGGTCGAAGAACAGATCCGAGAGCGTTCAGGTCATCGTTGGTCGCCGCCGCCGGCGTGCTGCTGGCGACGTCGCTGACGATCGCGCCCGTGAACCGCGCTGCGGCACAGGCACAGCAGTCGGCCACGGCGGGTCAGCAGGGCTCGCTCGAAGAGATCACCGTCACGGGCTCGCGCATCCTGCGCCGCGACTATTCGGCCAACGCACCGATCACGACGATCGATCAGCAGGCATTCCAGGCCACGAGCACGATCGGCGTGGAAACCGTGCTGAACCAGTTGCCGCAGTTCGTGCCGGCCATCACGCAGTTCTCGACGACCGACGTGCAGCAGACGGCCAACAACACGATCGGTGGCTCGTTCGTGAGCCTGCGCGGTCTCGGTCCGAACCGTAACCTCGTGCTGATCGACGGCAAGCGCGCGCAGCCGGCCAACCCGCAGATGTTCGTCGACACGAACATGATCCCGGCGGCGGCCATCCAACGTGTCGAGCTGATCACGGGCGGCGCCTCGGCCGTATACGGCGCCGACGCCGTCGGCGGCGTGGTGAACTTCATCCTGAAGAACAACTACGAGGGTGCAAGCGTCGAGACCCGCATCGGCGATACCGAGGCGGGCGGCAACCAGGAGGTGCTGGTCTCCGGCCTGCTCGGTGTCAACGCCGCGGAAAAACGCGGCAATGTCATGATTGGGCTGGAGCATGCGACGCGCACGAAGGTGCTTGCACAGCAGCGCGACTGGCGTGTCGCCGACATGGCGAACCCGGCCGCACCCGCTACGGCCTTCGGCTGGGGCACGGACCCCTGGGTCAGCAGCACGATCCCGGGCGTCGGCGCCCTCGATGCTCTGAACGTGGGCAACTTCCCGAGCCAGGCGGCGGTCAACTCGCTGTTCAGCCAGGCGCAGGCCTGCTCAGGCGGTGTTACCGCGGGCTTCTTCGGCTACGGCGCCGGCACGTGTGCGCAGAACGCGCAGGGCGTCAACCTCGGCGTGCCGAACAACGTCCGGTTCCTCGTGGACCGGGCCACGGGCACGGTGTACACGGGTCTGATGGAGAACGCCGGCGCTGCCGGCGCGTATCGTTACCCGAACCTGGATGCGAACGGCGTGCAGACCTCCGACCCCTTCGGCAAGTTCCAGGGCTTGCCCTTCCGCGTGCGTCAGCCGAACGGCGCGATCAAGGAGAACGTGTTCTACAACTGGGCGTCGTATCCGCTCGACCGCGACTCCGCGTTCGCGAAGGGTCACTTCGACGTCAACGACAACATCAAGGTCACCGGCACGGCGATGTTCACTCGCACGAACAGCGAGACGAGCCTCGGTCTCACGGCCGACAACATCACGTTCTGGGGCGTGCCGATTCCGTTCAGCAACAACGTCTACACGGGTAACGCTGCCAAGGGGATACCGTCGTCGCTGAACCCGGACGGTACGACGAACGCCGCGTACCTGCCTGGTGGCCGCTTCGGACTCAACTGCCCGCCAACCGGAGGGTGCACCGAGCGGCAGGCGTGGCCGGTTCCGCCAGAGATCGCGGCTCTGTTCTCCACGCGCGCATCTCCCGAGGCGCCGCTGTGGCTGAGCGCGCCGCCGGACTACATCCGCAATCTCGTGGGTGCGCGCGCCGGTCAGGTGACGAACACGACGTCGCAGCTGTCGCTGGGCGTCGAAGGCAACACGCAGAACGGCAAGCACCACTGGGACGTGACGGTGTCGTCGGGCTACACGGACAACCTCACGATCCAGTCTGGCTCGACGCGGTTGTCGCAGTATCGTGCGATCATGGCGTCGCCGAACTTCGGCCATGGCTTCATCGGTGATCCGAACCCGTATATCGTCGGTTTCGCCGAGTCGATTGCGACCTGTACGTCGGGCTTCCCGGCGCTGACGCTGTTCACGCCGACGAAGGACTGCATCACCGCGGTCAGCCCGGACCTCAAGAACAAGGAGAACCTGAAGCAGACGGTCTTCGAGGGCAACCTCACGGGTGACCTGGCGCAGATGAAGGCCGGTACACTCTCGTACGCGCTCGGCGTCGATCACCGCGAAAACAGCTACGCGTACGAACCGGACAACCTGAGCCAGAACCAGAACTTCATCGACCCGATCGCCGGTCTGTTCCCGAACGAGAACAGCAGCGGCAAGTACGACGTGTCGGAAGTCTATGGCGAGTTGCTCGTTCCGATCATCGCGAAGGGCCCGAAGGGTGTCGATCACTTCAACCTCGAGCTCGGTGCGCGTACGTCGGATTGGAGCATCCCGGGCGTCAAAACGCTGACTTCCTACAAGGCTCTGGTCGACTGGGGTTTCACTCCGCGGTACCGGCTGCGCGGCGGCGTCAACCGCGCGCATCGTGCGCCCAACCTGGGTGAGCTCTTCTCGGCGCGTACGCAGATCTTCGGCGGCCCGCCGTCGGCGTACGGCGACCAGTGCTCGCAGCGCAACGCCACGGGCCCGTTCAGCGCGAATCCGCTCGCGCCGGGCAACAACGCGGCGCAGGCGGCCCAGACGCTGGCCATCTGCACGGCGTTGATGGGCACGCTGGGTGCCGCCACGTACTACGGTGTGCCGAACCCGACCGTCGGCACCGTCGTGAACACCAACCAGGCCACGGCCGGTGGCATCGGTATCACGAACCAGCTGGGCAACCAGAACCTGTCGGAAGAGGACTCCGACACGATGACGATCGGCGTGGTCATGGACATCTCGGACAGCGTCACGCTGGCAGTGGACTACTACAACATCGAGATCAAGCACATGATCGCGATCGAGGGTCCGGACTCGGTGT
>DASZSB010000184.1:0-4409 GCA_035548835.1 Gammaproteobacteria bacterium
GCTGCATTCCGTCGAAGGCGCTGCTGCACGCGGCGCGCGTGATCGAGGAAGCGGCCGCGATGGGCGCGCACGGCATCACGTTCGCGAAGCCGCAGGTCGATGTCGCGAAGCTGCGGGGCTGGAAGAACGGCGTCGTGAAGCAGTTGACGGGCGGCCTCGACGCGCTCGCGAAACAGCGCAAGGTCCGCGTGGTGCGCGGCACCGCCAAGTTCACGTCGCCGCACCAGCTCGAAGTGGCGCGTGACGGCGCGAGCGAGCTCGTGGACTTCGATCAATGCATCATCGCGGCGGGCAGCGAGCCGACGGTACTGCCCGGGCTGCCCCAGGACCCGCGCATCATCGACTCGACGGGCGCGCTCGAGATGGCGGAGCTGCCGCAGCGCATGCTCGTCGTCGGCGGCGGCATCATCGGTCTCGAGATGGCCACCGTGTACGACGCGCTCGGCGTGAAGGTGTCGGTCGTCGAGCTCACCAGGACGCTGATCCCGGGCTGCGACCGCGATCTCGTGAAGCCGCTCGAGAAACGCATCGGCGCGCGCTACGAGGCCATCATGCTCGGCACGCGCGTCGTGAAGATGGAGGCCGGGCCCAAAGGCATCACGGTGCACTTCGAGGGCGACCAGGCGCCCACGGTCCCGCAGGTGTACGGCCGGGTGCTCGTGGCCGTCGGCCGCAGCGCGAACGGCCGCAAGCTCGGGCTCGAGAACGCGGGCGTCGCCGTCAGCGAGCGCGGTCTGATCGCGGTCGACAAGCAGCAGCGCACGAACGTGGCACACATCTTCGCGATCGGCGACATCGTGGGCCAGCCGATGCTTGCGCACAAAGCCACGCACGAAGGCAAGGTCGCGGCCGAGGTCGCGGCGGGCCGGAAAAGCTTCTTCGACGCGCGCGTCGTGCCGTCGGTGGCCTACACGGACCCCGAGGTCGCGTGGGTGGGCCTGACCGAGGACGACGCGAAGGCGCGCGGCGTGGCGTACGAGAAGGGCACGTTCCCCTGGGCCGCGAGCGCGCGCTCGCTGACGCTCGGCCGCAACGAGGGCCTCACGAAACTGCTGTTCGATCCGGGCACGCACCGTCTGCTCGGCGCGGGTCTCGTCGGGGTTAACGCCGGCGATCTGATCGCGGAAGCCGCGCTCGCGATCGAGATGGGCGCCGACGCCGCGGACGTCGGGCTCACGATCCATCCGCATCCCACGTTGTCGGAGACGATCGCATTTGCCGCGGAGGCGGCGGAAGGCACGATCACGGATCTGTACGTGCCGAAAAGAAGATGATTCTCTCGCCAAGCGCGCCAGGGAAGAAATTCACTTCGCCCGTTTTTCCTTGGCGTGCTTGGCGCTCTTGGCGAGAGATCTCTTTATCTTCGCGATCGCCCAGCTAGGCAGGCGTCTTGTCCCCGTACTCGCACAGGTCCGCGATCAGGCAGGTCGCGCATGCCGGCTTGCGCGCCTTGCAGACATAGCGCCCGTGCAGGATCAGCCAGTGGTGCGCGTGCAGCTTGAACTCGTCCGGCGTGAGCCGCACGAGCTCGTCCTCCACGGCGCGCACGGTCGCGCCGGGCGCGAGCCCCGTGCGGTTCGCGACGCGGAAGATGTGCGTGTCGACGGCGATCGTCGGCTGACCGAAGGCGCAGTTCAGGATCACGTTTGCGGTCTTGCGCCCGACGCCAGGCAGCGCCTCGAGCGCGTCGCGGTCGCGCGGCACTTTGCCGCCGTGCCGGTCGACCAGGATCCGGCAGGTCTTCAGGATGTTCGCGGCCTTGCTGTTGAAGAGGCCGATCGTCTTGATGTAGCTCTTGAGGCCCTTCTCGCCGAGCGCCAGGATCGCAGCCGGTGTGTTGGCCACGGGGAACAGCTTGGCGGTGGCCTTGTTCACGCTGACGTCGGTCGCCTGTGCCGACAGCACCACGGCGACGAGCAGCTCGAACGGCGTGGTGTAGTGCAGCTCGGTGCGCGGCTCGGGGTTCGCGTGCGCGAAGCGCTCGAAGATCTTGCGACGCCGCGCCGCGTTCATGGCGGGGGCGTCGGGCGTGGCCGCGCGAGCCGGGCGCGGATGGCGAGCAGCGCCGCCATGCACAGGAACGCTCCGGGCGGCAGCACGGCGACCAGCACGCCCGCGAAGTGTGCGTCGAGCTCGAAGCCCGCGGCGCGCGGCCCGAGCAGCATCGACGCGCCGGCGAGCAGCGTGCCGTGCCCGACGAGCTCGCGGAGCCCGCCGATCAGCACCAGCGTGCCGAGCGCGCCGAGCCCCGTGGCGATGCCGGCCAGCACCGCGTGCAGGACCGGGAGGCGCGCCGCCGCCGTATCCGCGCGCGCGAGCAGCGCGCAATTCGCGACGATCAGTGCGAGGTAGAGACCGAGCGCCTCGTGCAGGTCGTCGAACAGGGCGTTGCACAGCAGGTCGATCGCGGTCACGACGGCGGCCGCGACCAGCACGAACAGCGGCGTCCGAAATCGCGGCAGCACCCAGGAGTCCACGAGCGAGAGCGTCGTGTTCGTCACGAGCAGCACGGCCAGCGTGGCCAGGCCGAGCGCGAGCCCGTTCACGACGGACGTGGTGACTGCGAGCAGCGGCGACAGGGCGAGCAGCTGCACGAGGGCGCGGTTCTCGCGCCACGGCGTGGCGGCGGCGGTGCGTGCGGAGTCAGGGCTCGGGGTCATGCTCGGTGGCCGCCGCCTCCGCCGCTGCGCGGTAGAGGTCGTCGCGGTGCTGGTCGAAGTATAGCAACGCGTTGCGCACCGCCGCGACGACGGCGCGCGACGTGACCGTCGCCCCGGTGATCGAGTCGAACTGTCCTTCGTCCTGCTTGACGTGCCACGCCCCGCCCGGCGGGTCGAGCAACGCCTTGCCGCGGAACTGGTCGATCCACGCGCTCCTGGCGCGGTCGATCATGTCGCCGAGCCCGGGCGTTTCCCGGTGGCGGACGGCCCGCACGCCGCTGATGCGGCCGTCCGCGCCGATGCCGACGAGCAGATCGATGGGCGCGTTGTAGCCGTGCGGCGCGATGCTCGCGATCACCGTCGCGACGGGCCGCCCTCGATCGGTGATCACGAAGACGTCCACGGGATTGGCGCTGCCGAGCAGCTCGGCATCGGTGTAGGCGAGGCGCGTGGTGGTGAGATCGCGCCCGAGCAGCGCAGGGTCGAGCACGCTGTTCAGACGCGCCACGAGCCGGGCTCGCTCGTTCATGGCGATGCGGTCGCGGGTGGCGTCGTAGGCGGAACGCGAGATCCACACCGCCGCGGCAAGCAGCACGCCGGCGACGATCACGGTCAGGATCGCGTTGCCGTCACTTCTGGCCATAGATGCGTGGTCGCGTGTAGCGGTCGATCAACGGCACCGCTGCGTTCATCAGCAGCACGGCGAATGCGACGCCATCCGGGTAGCTGCCCCAGGTGCGCAGCACGTAGGTCAGGAGCCCGATTCCGGCGCCGTATATGAGCCGGCCGCGCACGGTGGCCGCGGCCGAGACCGGATCGGTGGCGATGAAGAACGCCCCGAGCATGCTGGCCCCGCTGAAGAGATGGAAGCCCGGCGCCGCGTAGCGCGCGGGGTCCAGCAGCGAGAGGATCGTTGCCGGAACCAGCAGGCCCGTCAGAACGGCCACGGGAATGTGCCAACGGATCACGCCCGCGTAGATCAGATACAGGCCGCCGACCACGATCAGGTTCGCCACCCACTCCCAGCCGCGGCCGCCGAAGTCGCCGAACAGCGCACCGCCGCGGATCTCGATGAAGCTGCGTCCCGAGCGCACGCCTTCCTTGACGACGTCGAGCGGTGTGGCGCGCGTCAACGCGTCGATGTCGACGTTCGCCGGCAGGCGGTCGAGGAACGTGTAGTCGAGCTGCTCGAGGAACGACAACGCCCGGTAGTCGATGTCGCCCATCTGCGGCGGCACCCACTGCGTCATCTCCACGGGAAACGAGATCAGCAGAACGACGTAGCCGACCATCGCGGGGTTGAACGGGTTCCTGCCGAGGCCGCCGAAGAGCTGTTTCGCGAGCAGGATGGCGATACCGCCGCCGAGCAGCGGAATCCAGTACGGCACGAGCGGCGGCAACGCGAACGACAGCAGCGCCGCGGTCACGAGCGCGCTGTAATCGCGCAGGGCGCGGCGCGTGCCGCGGCCCCGCAAGCGCAGCACGCCGGCCTCGGTCAGCAGCGCACCGGTGGCGGCGAGCACGAAGTTCAGCAGCAGGCCGTAGCCGAAGAACCACGTGTAGCACAGAGCGGCGGGCACGAGCGCGAGTAGCACGCGGCGCATGACGACCGGCACGCTGACGAGCGGCGGAGCATGCGGCGCGGGTGTCTGCTCGAAACGCATGCGCTCAGGTCTCGTCGTCGAGCGCGTCGGTTCGCGCCGTGGACTGCTCGCGACGGACGCGTTCCGCTTCGCGTGCGGCGAGCGT
>DASZSB010000185.1:0-2605 GCA_035548835.1 Gammaproteobacteria bacterium
CGCAACGACCACCCCGAACGCCATGCGCGCGATCCTAACCTGCCCGCGAGTCGGGTGTGCACGCCGGAGTATTTGTTCTCGCGCCAACGGCAACTCTATGCTCGCCGGTCGAAGGGGGAGGCCAGTCGAAATGCGAAGAACAGCACGTTTTGCCGCGGGTCTGGCAATGGCGTGGAGCGCGGCGCTCGCGCTCGGCGCACCCGCAATCAAGCCTGCGCCGGCGTTCACGGCCAAAGAGCTGAACGCGCTGCCCACGACACAATGGATCACGAACGGGGGCACGCTCTTCAACCAGCGCTACTCGCCGCTCGCGCTGCTGAATCGCGAGAACGTCAAACATCTGAAGGGGCTCTGGCGTACCAGCATGGGCTCCGGTGCAGGACCGGGCAACGCCGGTCAGGCGCAGATCCTCGCGTATGAGGGGGTGCTCTACGTCACCAACGGTGCGAACGACGTGTTCGCGATGGACGTCGAGACCGGACAGATCCTGTGGACCTACCGCGGCAATCCCGATCCTCGCGGCGGCAGCCCCATCGGCAAGGTGAGTCGCGGCGTCGCGCTCGGCGAAGGCAAGGTGTTCGTGGGCCACACCGACGCGCAGCTCGCCGCGCTCGATCAGAGGACGGGCAAGGTCATCTGGAAGATTCCCGCCGAGCGCTGGCAGGAGGGCTATGCGATCACCGCCGCACCGCTGTACTACGACGGGCTCGTCATCGTCGGCTTCAACGGCGGCGAGATGGGCACGCGCGGTCGCCTCAAAGCGTACGACGCGAAGACGGGCAAGCTGCGGTGGACCTTCTACACGGTACCCGGTCCGGGCGAGCTCGGTCACGAGACTTGGCCGCAGGACAGCGATGCGTGGACGCGCGGCGGCGCGGCGATCTGGCAGACGCCCGCGGTCGACTCCGAGCTGGGGCTGATCTACTTCTCGACCGGCAATCCCGGCCCCGATCTGAACGGCAGTGTTCGTCCTGGAGACAACTTGTTCTCGGTGTCGATCGTCGCGATCGACGCGAAGACGGGGAAGTATCGCTGGCACTTCCAGCAGGTCCATCACGATCTGTGGGACTACGACTCGCCCAATCCCGTCGTGCTGTTCGATGCCGAGATCAACGGCGTGCCACGCAAAGGTCTCGTGGAAGTCTCGAAGACCGGCTGGGCGTACATCCTCGATCGCACGAACGGCAAGCCGCTCATCGGCATCGAGGAGCGGCCGGTGCCGCAGGAGCCGCGTCAGGCCACGGCGGCGACGCAACCGTTCCCGATCGGGGATGCCATCGTCCCGCAGCAGGTGGACATCGTGCCCGAGGGCGTGCCACTCGTGCCGGGCACCGGCGACGTGCCCAATCACGGGCGCATCTTCACGCCGTTCTGGACCGAGCCCGTCACGGTGAAGCCCGGAACCATGGGCGGCGCGAACTGGCCGCCGAGCTCATACGACCCCGAGTCACACTTGCTGTACGTCTGCGCGTCCGATCGCATCAGCACCTTCTGGGTGCGCGAGAAGCTCGAGGAGCCGGGCCCGAACAAGGTGTACATGGGCGGCGCGTTCGGTCAGGCGGAAGTCGACGACAGCGGCATTCTCGCGGCGCTCGACGTGCGCACGAACAAGCTGAAGTGGCGACAGCAGTGGCGCGAGATCTGTTACAGCGGTTCAGTCGTGACCGCGGGTGGGCTCCTGTTCGTCGGCCGCGCGGACGGGCGGCTGACGGCGCTGGACAAGAGCACTGGCGCGAAGCTCTGGGAGTTCATGACGGATGCCGGCGTGAACACCACGGTCACCACGTTCGAGCACAAAGGGCAGCAGTACGTCGCCGTGCACGCAGGCGGCGGCGTGTTCGCGAACGGCAAGCGCGGCGATGGTGTGTGGATGTTTTCGCTCGACGGCAAGATGGACCCGATCGTGCCGCCTCCGCCGCCGGGTTCGCGGCCGAGCGCGGCCGCGGCGCGTGACGGCGCCGCGGCTCCGGCTGCCGCGAGTGCGGCGCGTGCGGTGGATCGCGCGCACGGCGAAGCGATTTACAAGCAGGCGTGCGTGCCGTGCCACGGCGAATCAGGCGCGGGCGGTCACGGCGGTGGGCCGTCGCTGATCGCCGGTCAGACGGCCGAGCACATCGTCGCCGTCACGAGCTCGGGCAAGAACAACATGCCGTCGTTCTCGGGCACCTACTCGCCGGATGATCTACGCGACATCGCGGCGTACATCGTGGACGGGTTGGCGAAGCAGGCGAAGTAGGCGACGCTCTGTCGCCTGCACACGCGAGCGCGACTAAGCGTCGGGGGCCATGTGGCCCCACAAGCTCTTGAACGCGAGCGTCGTGAACGCCTTCGGGTCGCCCCACTTCGCGTCGAACTCTTTCGTCGGATTCTGCGCGACGACTTCGTCGGGCCCGAGTCCCTTGCGCAGCAGCTTCGAGAGCCGATCGAAGATCGCCGCGTACATCTCGTGCTGCGCCTGAAGATCGGCGCGCTTCAGCACCGGCCCGTTCGCCGGCACGATCTGCGTGTTCGCATCGCCCACGCCGAGCAGCGTCTTCAATCCTGCGACCAGCCCGCCGATCCAGCCGCCGGTCTGATAATCGATAACCGGCCAGCCCTCGCCGGA
>DASZSB010000186.1:0-15777 GCA_035548835.1 Gammaproteobacteria bacterium
CGCGCGCGGGCGCCCCGCCGGCGCGCGCCGTGTACTGGCCGCGCATGGCGCTGCCCTGCTGCTCGAGTGCCGCGAGCGCCGGCAGGATCTCGTCGGCCGGCAAGCCGAAAGGCTTCGCCAGCGCTTCGGCCGTGATGGGCCCCATGGCCTCGAAGCGGCTGCGCACGAGCTCGCGCAGCGCGGTGTCGCGATCGGCAACGTCGCTCGCGAGCTGCGTGAGCTCGTCAGCCGCGGCAGCGCCCGGCAGCGCGAGCTTCAGCTCCGCGAGCCGCTCGGCCGCGACCCATACGGTGCCGCCGTTCGGAACCTCGACCGTCGTGGCGCGACCGTCGGCGCGCAGGCGCTCGAAGTCGCCGTACCAAGGCGCGCCTTCCGCCGCCGTCACGAAGCCGAGCAACACGAGCGCGTCGTGCAGCTCGTCGGCGCTCCTGACCTGCGGCCACGCTTCCTCGCGCACGCGCGCGATGGCTTCGGCATCGAGCGAGCCGAGCTCGGCCGCCTGCTCGGCCGTCATGTAGCGGCGCGACTGCACGGCCAGCGTGCGGCGCTCCTCGGCCGGCGCGTCATCGAGGAATGCGTACGGCTTCGCGCCCAGGATCTCGGCGGCCAGCGGCGACGGGCTCGTGAGCTCGCGGCACACGACCTCGACCTCGCCGGCCTCGATGCGTTCGAGCAGCCGGATGAGGCCGTCGATGTCCATGTTCACGGTGAGGCAGTCGTCGAGCGTCTGCTTCACGAGCGGATGATCCGGGATGTCGCGGTGGCCGCCCGTGAGGTTCTCGGCGCACGCGAGCTGATCCGGAAACACCGTGGAGAGCAGGTCTTCGGCGTCCATGCGCTGGAACTGCGCCGGCTGCTTCCTGCCGTTGCGGAACCTGCGCACCGCGAGCGCCGTGCTCGCATTCCAGCGCCAGTACACGCCGAACACGGGCGCGTCGAGCACGGCCTGCGTCAGCACGTCGCGCACGCTCTTGCTCGATAGGTAGTGCACCACGTCCTCGAGCGCGAAGCTGTGCACCGCGCCGAGCGAGATCACGATCGAATCCTCGAGGGCTGCGGCCTGCAGCTCGAAGTTGAAGCGGCGACAGAAGCGCTTTCGAAGCGACAGGCCCCACGCGCGGTTCACGCGCGAGCCGAACGGCGAGTGCACCACGAGGTGCGCGTCGCCCGTCTCGTCGAAGAAGCGCTCGAAGATCACGCGGTTCGGGCCCGGCAGCACGCCGAGCGCGGCTTTCGCCGCGGCGAGGTAGTCGACGAGCTGCTGCGCGGCGCTCACGCTCAGGCCCAGCTCCCCGACGAGCCAGCGCACGGCCGCGGCGGGCCCGTCGCCGTCGAGCAGCGCCGCGATGGTCTCGTTCAGCCGTCCCACGGACGCCGACAGCTCGTCGCTCCTGCCCGGCGCCTCGCCGAGCCAGAACGGAATCGTCGGTGCCTGGCCGTGCGCGTCCGTCACGTAGACCTTGCCGCCCTCGAGCTTCTCGATGCGGTACGACGCGTTGCCCAGCTGGAAGATGTCGCCCTGCATGCTCTCGAACGCGAAATCCTCGTTCAGCGTGCCGACCGGCACTTCGTTCGGCAGCAGCACCACGTCGTAGTCGAACTGATCGGGAATGGCGCCGCCGTTCGTGACGGCCGTGAGCGCCGCGCCGCGGCGGCCGCGCAGCACGCCGTTCACGCGGTCGAAGTGCAGGTGCGCGCTGCGCCGGCCGCGCTGCGTCGTGAAGCCGTCGGCCAGCATGCGCGCCACCCCGACGAACTCCTCACGCGAGAGGTTCCTGTACATGGCCGCGCGCGTGAAACGCGCGTGCAGCGCGTCCACCTTCCACTCCTGCGCGCCGACCTCGGCCACGATCTGCTGCGCCAGCACGTCGAGCGGTGCCGGTCGCGGCTTGATCGCGTCGAGCTCGCGGCGGCGGATGCTCGCGAGCAGCGCGGTGCACTCGACGAGGTCGTCGCGCGACAGCGGGAACAGCCGCCCCTTCGGCACACGGCCGATGCCGTGACCGGAGCGGCCCACGCGCTGCAGGAACGCCGCGATCGCGTGCGGCGAGCCGAGCTGACACACGAGATCCACGTCGCCGATGTCGATCCCGAGCTCGAGCGACGAGGTCGCGACGAGCGCCTGCAGCTGCCCCGCCTTGAGGCGCTCCTCGGCCTTCAGGCGATGCTCCTTCGCGAGGCTGCCGTGATGCGACGTGACCGCGTCGTCGCCGAGCCGCTCGGCGAGGTGGCGCGCAGCACGCTCGGCGAGCCGGCGCGTATTCACGAACACGAGCGTCGTGCGATGCGCGCGGATGAGGTCCGCGAGCCGGTCGTAGAGCTCCGTCCAGACCTCGTTCGACATGATGGCCTCGAGCGGCGTGCCGGTGAGCTCGACCGCGAGATCGCGCTCGCGCGCGTGGCCCTCGTCGATGACCGTGCACGGCGCATCGGTGACGCCCGTCAGAAAGCCCGTGAGCACGTCGATGGGCTTCGTCGTGGCCGAGATGCCGACGCGCGTGGGCGGACGCTCGGTCAGCGCCTCGAGCCGCTCCAGCGAGAGCGCCAGATGCGCGCCGCGCTTGTTGCCGGCCAGCGCGTGGATTTCGTCGACGATGACGGTACGCACCGTGCGCAGCATCTTCCGGCCCGACTCGGTGGAGAGCAGGATGTACAGCGACTCGGGCGTCGTGACCAGAATGTGCGGCGGCGTGCGGCGCATGCGCGCCCGCTCGCTCTGCGGCGTGTCGCCCGTGCGCACGGCCGCGCGGATCGGCGCCTCGCCCAGCATCTGCGCCGCGAACTCCCTACCGATGCCTTCGAGCGGCGCGCGCAGGTTCTTCTCGATGTCGTTCGACAGCGCCTTCAGCGGCGAGACGTACAGGATCTGCGTCTCGTCGCGCAGCACGCCCTCGTGCGCCTGCTTCGCGAGCCGATCGATGACGCCCAGGAACGCCGCGAGCGTCTTGCCCGAGCCCGTGGGCGCGCTGATCAGCGTGTGCCGACCGGCGCCGATGGCCTCCCAGGCCTTGACCTGCACGCCGGTCGGCGCGGGGAAAGCGCTGCGGAACCAGCCGGCGACGGCGGGGTGGAAGGATTCGGGGAGCATGCACCCAAGCATACGACAAGGTGTATGCATGTCCAGTATCCCGAAGGACCGGCCCGCGACGGTCCAGAGGGTGGCGCCGGCTCCCGCCGCGCGCTCACCCAAGCCACGGATCGAGTTGCCAGAAATTCGGCCGGCCGGCAGACTTCCGCTCGGCTCGCCGGCTCACTCAACTCCAGGAATCAGGTCATGACAGCACGCATGCTCTCGGGTCTTCTCGCATCCTCCGTCCTGTTCGCCGCCTCGGCCTTCGCCCAGGACCCCGCACCCGGCATCAAGTGGAAGCAGACGACGAGCATGCAGATGGCCGGCATGTCGATGCCCGCCACGACACGCGACGTGTGCGTGGCGACCGGCCGGGAGCAGGAGGCACTCGCCGCGCCGGACAAGAATTGCGTGCTCAGCAACGTGCAGAGGACCGGGAACGGCATGCGCGCCGACGTGCGCTGCACGGGCGAGCACGCCATGGAGGGGACCATCGAGCAGGTGAGCGACGGCCCGGACAAGTCGCACGGCACTTTCACCATACGCTCGGCCCAGGGCGAGATGGTCATGAAGACCACCAGCGTCAAGCTCGGCGAGGCCTGCGACGCCAACGCCGATCTGCGCAGGGCCAATCAGATGGTGGCCGACGCGCAGAGACAGAGCGAGGCCAACAAGGCCAGGACCTGCGGCGACCTGGTCACGACGGGCCTGCAAAAGAGGCCGGGCGATGTCGGCGCGATCTACGGCTACGTGTTCGGCGTGCCGGGCGCGAAAGCCGTGAGCCTCTGCGACGAGCCGAAGTATCGTGCCGCCGTCTGCGCGGCCATGGGCACGCGCGCCGGCTACGTTGCCACGCAGAATGCCGCCGCCACCAATGCGGCGCAGGGAGACAGCCTGCAGGCCCGGCTGAACAAGTGCTCGCTGGGAGACGCCGGGGCGCTGCGCGCCAAGCTGGTCCAGGGTGCGGAGCAGGAGAACGACTGGGGCTTCATCCTGGCGGAGGCGCCGGAGCTCGCGCAGCAGATCGGCGAGCGTGAGTGTTCCGGGCGGGGCTTCTCGGTCGTGGCGAAAGACTCGCGTTACACGGAGTTCTGCAGCCGCTGGTCCGTGACTCTCGCCGGCCGGCAGGGCCCGGGCGCGGGAACCGGCGCCGCGGGCTCCGCGGGCGCGACCCCGAATTCCGGGGCCGCGGCCAATGCCGAGGGTGCAGCGACTGGCGCCGAACAGGCCGACAACGCGCCGCCTGCGAAAGAGCCCGAGACGCCCGCCGGCAAGGCGAAGGACATCGGAGGCAAAGCGCGCCGGGCGCTCGGGGGCATCTTCGGCGGGAGGTAACGGCCGAGCCGCCGCAGCCCCTTCGTCCGCAGGCCGCCGGTGAAGCTGCAGCGCATCCGGGCCTTTTTGGCCATCCTGGCGTGCGCGCCCGGCGCCGCGCCGCTCGCGGCCCGCGCCGCGCCGCCCGTCCCGGACCCCTATCCCGGCGGCGCGGCCGCGTATGCCGTCGTGGTCAATGGCCGGCTGCAGTGGGCGCGTCATCTCGACGCGCAACGCGCACCCGCGTCGCTGACCAAGCTGCTGACGGCGCTCGTGCTGCTCGACGGCGACCACGCGCCCGATCGAACGATCACCGTGTCGCCGCGAGCGGCCCGCATCACGGGCACGAGAGCGGGGCTCAAACCCGGTGATGCACTGGACTTCGCCAGCGCACTGACGGCCATGCTCGTGAGCTCCGCCAACGATGCCTGCATGGCGTTGGTCGAGCATGCCGCCGACACCGCGGAACTGTTCGCTGCACGCATGAACGCGCGTGCGGCCGCGCTCGGCATGCGCGACTCGCACTTCGTTCAGCCCTGCGGACTCGATGCCCCGGGTCAGCACAGCACGGTCCGGGACCTGTTGCGTCTCAGCGCCGCGGCGGTTGCCGAGCCGATGATCGCCGAACGCGCGGCGCTGCCCTCGGCGGCCATCGTCCTGCAGGGCGGTCGCCGCATCGAGCTGCACCAGAGCAATCTGATGGTCGGGCGCACGCCCGGCGTTTTCGGCCTCAAGAGCGGCTACACGTCGCAAGCGGGCAAATGCCTGATCCTGGCCGCGCATCGCGACGACACCGAAGTCTGGATCGTGCTGCTCGGCGCGCCCGATCGCTGGTGGTTCGCGTCGGGCCTGCTCGACGAGGCCTTTCGGCAGCACGCCGCGCAGGGCCCCCAGGCCGCGTTGCGGCCGTGAGGTCGGCGGAGCCGCTGTTCGCGCCGGCGCTGTTCCTGCTGTGCCTCGCGGTATGGCTGCCGAGCCTCGGCGGCAGCTTCCAGTTCGACGACTGGAACGTGATCGTGGGCGATCCGCGCGTGCAGTCGCTGGCCGCGTGGTGGCAATCGATGCCGGGCATCCGGCCCGTACTGAAGCTCAGCTACGCGCTCAACCATGAGCTCGGGGCGGCCGCATGGGGCTTTCGCCTCGTCAACGTGCTCGTGCACGCCTGCAACGCCGTGCTGCTGTTCCTCGTGCTGCGCGATCTCGGGCGCCGGTTGCAGCCACGGGTGGATCCGGCCGGCGCCGCCCGACCGTGGCTGGCCGCCGCCGGCGCGGCCCTGGTGTTTGCGCTGCACCCGGTGCAGAGCGACGCGGTGTCCTACGTCTCCGGCCGTTCCAGCAGCCTTGCGGCGCTGTTCTGTCTGCTGAGTCTCTGGACATGGTCCCGCGCCACGAACGCGAAGCAGCGGTGGCTGGCGCTGCCGTGGCTCGCTCTGGCCCTGGCGACCAAGGAATACGCGCTGGCGCTGCCCCTGATCGTCGCGCTGTGGTGGCTGTGCGCGGAGTCCGCCGCCGCCTCGCCCATCGCCAAGGCGCTGCCGGCGACCGTCCGCGCGAGCGCGCCGTTCGTGCTGCTCGCCTGCGCCGCCGCGCTGCTCGCGGCCTGGCTCACACCCTATCCGCGCCTGATGGCCGAGGCGGCACGCGGCCATACACTCGCGGGGAATCTCCTGACGCAGGCCAACGGCGTCAGCTACCTGCTGGGGCAGATGCTGCTGGTCCGGCCCCCGAACCCGGACCCCGGGCTGCCGGCCGTGCTGCACCCGGACGTGGCCACCGTTCTGCGCGGGGGCATGCTGCTTTCGCTCGTGCTGCTCGGCGGCTGGCAGCTGCGCCGGCGCCCCGCCGTGGCCTTCGGCATCCTGTGGTTCTTCCTCTGGCTGTCGCCGACCAACTCGCTGCTGTCCCGCGTCGACGTGGCCTATGACCGCCAGCTCTACCTCGCGCTCGCGGGACCCGCGTGGCTGCTCGCCTGGAGCGTCGCCGGCCTGCGCGGCACCGCGGCCCGCCGCTTCGCGGGGCTCGCCACGCTCGGGCTGTGCGCGTGGCTCGCACTGCAGACGCTCGGGCAGCACACCGTGTACGCCGACGAGGTCTCCTTCTGGGAGCACGTGACGCGAGCGAGCCCCGGCAACGCCCGCGCGGCCAACAATCTCGGGATGGCGTATGCAGTGGCGTGCAGACCCACCGACGCACGGCAGGCCTTCGCACGCGCGCAGCGGCTCGATCCCGACGACACGCGCGCGCGCGTCAACGAGTTGCTGCTGCAGAGGGGCGAGCTCTCCGCCGTCCCGAAGTCGTGCCGGCCGCCGCCGGCCGACGGGCCGGTCACTCCCTGAGCGTCGCAGCCGGCCACACGCACCGGTCCGACCGAAAGCTTCCGGCGAATCCCCGAGATCCTTGAGCGACACGGCGTCGAGTAACGTCGTGGTCGGAGGCATCGCCGCAGTGCTGCAGAGGCCACCGCTCACGGCGTTCGACATCGACACGCTGACGGATTATGTGCAGCGCGGCTAAAGGTTTGCCGGGAGCTGCCGTCTCCGCGGCCATGGACAAGATCGACTCCGTCCTGCACACCGCGCTCGGCGGCATTGAGACGCAGCTGCGCAAGCTCCACGAGGCGGCCAACGAGATCGCGACCGCGCCGGCCCGCGGGGCCGAGCCGACCGGGCTCGACCGGCCGCTCGTCGACGCGCTCGAAGCACGGCGCGCGCTCGAAGCCTCGGCCGCCGTGATCCGCCGCGCGGACCACGCGCTAGGCACGCTGCTCGACGCGCTGGCCTGAGCGGCTAGTATCCGGCCGCGAGATCGACGACCGACAGCAGCCGGTCGCCGCGCAGGTAGCGGCGCACGTTCTCCACGACGAGCGTGATCGTGCGGTCGCTGCGGTAATCCGAGCTCGTGGCGATGTGCGGCGTGATGATCACGTTGCGCATGCCCCAGAGCGGGTGCCCCGGCGGCAGCGGCTCCGGGTCCGTCACGTCGAGCCCGGCGCCGCCCAAGTGCCCCGACTTCAGCGCGGCCACGAGACCGTCCGTGACCACACTCTCGCCGCGGCCGATGTTGATGAAGAACGCGCCCTCCTTCGCACCCGCGAAAAACCTCGCGTCGAACATGCCGCGTGTCTCGGGCGTGAGCGGCGTGGTATTCACGATCACGTCGGCGCGCGCCGCGAGCGCGCGGTACTCGTCCGCGAGCCCCACATATTCCACGTAGTCCGGCCCCTCGCGTTTGCTGTTGCGCGTGGCGATCACGTGCATGCCGAAGCCCGCCGCGCGCTTCGCGACCTCCGTGCCGATGCCGCCGAGACCGACGACCAGCAGCGTCTTGCCCTCGAGCTCGATGGGACGCTCGGCGCGCAGCTCGCGGAAGCCGCGCGTGAACGCGCCCGCCTGCTGCTCGGCCATGTACTGCGGCAGCGCACGCGCGAGGGCCAGGATCAGTGCCATCGCGTGCTCGGCCATGTGCGGCCCCTGGATGCGCTGCAGGTTCGTGACCGGCAGCCCGCGCTCCTTCACGGCCGGGATCGTCGTGCAGCTGTCCGCGCCCGCGTTCAAGAGCTGGATCCACGTGAGCTTCTGCCCGCGCTTCACGATCTCGGGCGTGCAGAGCCCGATCAGCACGTCGGCGTCGCCCACGACCTTCTCCATGCCGGCGAAGTTGCGGAGTCCGGGCACGCCCACGACCTCGATGCCGGGCAGCACGCCGCGCAGCGTGTCGGCGAGCGGCACGTCGGCCACGACGATCTTCCTGGGCTGGCGCCAGTCCTGGCGCTCGCGCACGGGGGTGGCGCCTTCGCGAAGGTCGAAACGCTTCACGAGCGCGGCCGCGTCGGTGCAGAGCCTGTCGCAGTCGGACGCGGAGTTCTGCGCCGTCAGAGGGCCGCTCGCGAGCACGGCGGCTGCTACGAAAATCGCGAACAGACGGCTGCGAGCGTAGCTCGACACGAGCGAAGTCTCCCCTATCGACGCCACCGCAGTATGCACGAAGGCAAACCGGGCTAGGTGTTTGCCGGTGCCTGCGCACCGGCCGCGCGGCGGCCGAGCAGCCGCCTGACCCGGCCCTCGAACCCGAGCACGTACGTGAACACCACGGGCACGATCAGCAGGCTCAGCGCCGTCGACGTCACGAGGCCGCCGATGACCGTGATGGCCATGGGCTGCCTGAAGCTCGCGTCGCCGCCGAAACCGAGCGCGAGCGGCAGCATGCCGGCGATCATCGCGACCGTGGTCATCACGATCGGTCGCGCGCGCTTGTGGCAGGCGTCGAGCAGCGCCGCGTGCATCGCGAGCCCGTGCTCGCGCATGCCGACGAACGTGTACTCCACGAGCAGGATCGAGTTCTTCGTCACGATGCCCATGAGCATCACGATGCCGATCAGCGCGGGCAGGTCCAGGTTGCCGCCCGTCACGAGCAGCGCCACGAGCGAGCCGCCGATCGAGAGCGGCAGCGCCGACAGGATCGTCGCGGGCTGCAGGAAATCCTTGAACAGCAGCACGAGCACGCAGATCACGCAGAGAATCCCGGTGACCATCGCGAAGCCGAACCCGGCAAAGAGCTGCGCCATGAGCTCCACGTCGCCGAGCTCGAGAAACTGCACGCTCGAGGGCCGGCCCTGCATCGACGGCAGCGCGCGTGCCGCGGCCAGCGCGTCGCCGAGCGGATAGCCCGCGAGGTCCGCGTTGATGGCCACGTAGCGCTTCCTGTCGTAGCGGTCGATCTGCGTGGGGCCGCTCTGCACCGACACTTCCGCGATGCTCGCAAGCGGCACGGGCCCGTCGCGGCCCGGCACGCGCAGGTTCGCGAACGTGTCGAAGTCCGTGCGGTAGCGGTCGGCGAGCCGCACGCGGATGTCCACCTGGCGCGTGTCGAGATTCAGCTTCGGCAGCAGCTGGTCGAAGTCGCCGCTGGTCGCGATGCGTACCGTGCTGCCGACCACGGCCGTCGTCACGCCTCGCTCGGCCATGAGCTGCGCGTTCGGGCGAATCACGATCTCGGGGCGCTCGAGGCTCGCGGTCGAGACGATGTTGCCGAGGTAGCCCAAGCCCCGCAGCTCGCGCTCGAGCCCCTGCGCCGTCGACTTCAGCGCGGCGCTGTTCTCGCCCGTCAGCACGAGCTGCAGCTTCTCGCCGGGCGCGCCACCGGTGCCGAGGGAGAACCGCGCGCCGGCCACCTGCTCCAGGCGCTTGCGCACCATGTTCTCGATCACGAGCTGCTTCGGTCGCGTGCCGCGCTCCGTCAGCGACAGCGTCATCGCACCCTTGCGCACCTCGCCGGCCTGCGGCACGGCCGTGGCCGTCTGGATGCTCTCGCCGACCGTCGTGAACACGCTGCGGATGCCGGGCACGTCCGCGATCGCGCGGCGCGCAGCTTCCGCCACGGCCAGCGTGCCGTCGACCGTGCTGCCCGGCGGCAGCTCGATGCTGATGCGCGTGAAGCCGCGATCCTGCTGCGGGATGAAGCCGGCCGGCAGGAACTGTACGAGCAGCAGCGTGCCGAAGAAGAACGCGGCCGTCGTGCCGATGGCCGTCTTGCGGTTCGCGAGGCACCAGCCAACGAGCGCGAGATACGCGCGCATGATCGGGCCGTCCTCGTTGCTGACCTCGTGCGGGCGCAGGAAGTACGCGGCCATCATCGGCGTCAGCACGCGCGCGACGAGCAGGGAGACGAGCACGGCGTACACGGCCGTCCAGCCGAACTGCTTGAAGATGATGCCCGGAATGCCGCTCATGAGCGCCGTCGGCATGAACACGGCCACCAGCGTGGCCGTCGTCGCGATCACGGCGAGACCGATCTCGGTCACGGCTTCCGCGGCCGCTTCCTTCACGGACTTGCCCTGACGCAGGTGCCGCACGATGTTCTCGATCTCGACGATCGCGTCGTCGACCAGAATGCCCACGACGGCCGCCATCGCGAGCAGCGTGATGGTGTTCAGCGAGAAGCCCGAAAGGTACATCGCCGCGAACGCGGGCACGATCGACAGCGGCAGCGCCGCGGCCGAGACGAGCGTGGCGCGCCAGTCGCGCAGGAACCACCAGACGACGAGGATCGCGAGCACCGCGCCCTCGTACAGCATCTGCATGGAGCCTTCGTACTGCTCGTACGTGAAGTCGACGGTCGTCGCGACCTGCGTGATCGAGAGTCCCGGATGCGCCGCACGCAGCTTCTCGATCGCGGCCTGCACGGCCTTCGTGGTGCTCACGTCGTCGACGCCGCGCGCGCGCGTGACCTGGAAGCCGACCACGGGCTTGCCGTCGAGAAGAGCGGCCTGCGTGCGCTCGGCGAACCCGTCGGTCACCGTCGCGACCTGATCGAGCCGTACCGTGCGGCCGCTGCCGAGCGCGATGGGCAGCGCCGCGAGATCCTGTGCCGTGGCCACGGTGCCGACCGTGCGCACCGCCTGCTCCGCCGCGCCGAGCTGGCCGCGGCCGCCCGACTGCTCCTGCTGCGCGTTCTTCAGGGACTGCGAGAGCTCGGCCGCCGTGACGTTCAGCGCATTCAGCTGCACCGGGTCGACGTCGACACGGATCTCGCGCTGCACGCCGCCGACGCGCGTGAACTTGCCCACACCGCGCGCCGCGAGCACGGCCTTCGCGATCGTGTCGTCGACGAACCAGGACAGCGCCTCTTCGTCCAGGCCGGGATTCGCGACCGCGAACGTCAGCATCGGCTCGGCCGCCACGTCGAGCGCGCTGACCTGCGGCGGCTGCAGGTCCACCGGCAGATCGGAGCGCACGCGGTCCACCGCGTCCTTGACCTCGATCAGCGCGTCGGACAGCGGCTTCTCGAGCTGGAACTCGACCGTCATGCGCACCTGGCCATCCAGGATCGTGGTCTGAATGTGGTTCAGCCGGGACAGCGTGGCGATCGAGTCCTCGACCTTGCGCGCGACCTCCGTCTCGAGCTGTGCCGGCGCGGCCCCGGGGAGCTGCAGTGTGACGATGATGTCCGGCAGCTGGATGTCGGGGAAATCCTGGATCGGCAGGGCACGAAAGCCCCAGATGCCCGCGAGCGTCAGCAGCACGAACAACACGATCGAGGGGATCGGGTTGCGTATGGACCAGGTGGCGAAGTTCATGGCACGACGCGCACGATGTCGCCGTCGTTCAGGAAGCCCGCGCCCTGCTGCACGACACGCGCACCGGGCGCAAGGCCCTCGCGAATCTCGACCGCGTCGCCCATGCGCCGGCCGGTCTGCACCGGTTGCGCGACGACGCGCGTGCTGGCGCTCTGGTCCGGCAGCACGAACACGTAGTTGCGGCCGTCGCGGATCACGATGCTCGTGGCCGGCACGACCAGCGCCTCGGTCTTCGCGAGCAGCAGCGTGCCCTCGGCGTACATGCCGGCCCGCGCGCTGCCGCCGCCCGGCACGTCCGCATACACGGTCGCGAGGCGCGACGTCGAATTCATGGACGGTGCGAGCTGGCGCACGCGCGCCGTCGCCCGCTCGCCGTTCGGCAGCGCGAGCTCCACGTCGCTGCCGATGGCCACGCGCGCCAGCTGCTGCGCCGTGAGCTCGCCGCGCCACTCGAGACGCCCCTGGCGGATCAGGCGGAACAGCTCCTGCCCCACCGACGCCACGGCGCCGAGCGTCGCGCTGCGCGCGCTGACCACGCCGGCGTCCGGCGCCACGATGTCGGTGTATTTGAGCTGCAGCCGCTTGCTCGCGAGCCGGGCCTGCGCGGCCGCGAGCTGGGCGCGCGCCACGTCGGCCTGCGTGAGCATGCGCGTCACGTCCTGCCCCGACATCAGGTTGCGTTCCTTGAGCGCCATGGCCCGCTCGCGATTGGCCTCCGCCTCGGCCAGCGAGGCCTCGGCCTGCTGCACGGCGGCCGCGAGCTCGGCCTCCTCGGCGCGCAGCGTGGCGGTATCGAACCGCGCGAGCACCTGGCCCGCGCGCACGCTGTCGCCGACCTCGGCCAGCACCTCGACCACGCGCTGCCCGCCGACCTGCGCGCTGACGACGGCCTCCTGCCACGGCTCGATCGCGCCCGTCGCGCGCACCGTGTCGGGCCACATCTCCTGGCGCGTGGCCACGCCGGTGACCGTCATCGCGGGAGTCGCCGCGTTCTGGGCGTGCAGCGGCAACGCAACCGACAACATGACAGCCGCGGCGAGCCAGATACCGGTCAGGTGCATGGGCAGCGCCCGCCTCGCGCGTGACACCGCCTTCGGCGCAATTGAGGATTTGGGTTCGTAATCCATTACCTACCGTCTCGGACGCAAACAGTTCTCAGCGCTGGCGAACTACGCATCTCCCCACGGAAAAGATGTTGCCTGAAAAACGCGACGCGCGGTGTATGATCCCTGCAAACGACCTGGCTGCGCGCACCAGGGAGTCGCGCAGCTTGGTTGGGGGGAAGCATCGCGATCACGTAACAGCACTTTGTTTGGGGGGTGTCATGCGGATTCTCGCACGCGTTCTGTTGCCATGCCTTGCCGTTGCCGTGAGCTCCACGGCCTTCGGCCAGAATCAAAACGAATCACAGACTAAAGAGGAGATCATCGTCACCGGCTCGCGTATCGGCCGGAGCGGGTTCGATTCCGCGCAGCCGCTGTCGGTCGTGGATCAGACGCAGATCGAGAACCTCGGCATCGTGAACGTCGGCGACGTCCTGCGCACGCTGCCGCAGAACACCCCGTTCTTCACCGACACGAACGTCGGCATCGGCAACTTCAACGTCGGCTCGCAGCTCGCGAATCTGCGGGGCTTGAACCCGTACTTCGGGACGCGAACGCTGACCCTGGTCGATACCAAACGCGTCGTGCCCAACACCGAGGGCGGCGCCGTCGATCTCGTGCTGATCCCCTCCATGCTCGTCGGGCGCACCGAAGTCGTCACCGGCGGCGCCTCGGCCGCTTACGGCTCGGACGCCATCGCGGGCGTCGTCAACGTGATGCTGAATACGAAGCTCGAAGGGCTCAAAGCGCAGGTCGACTACGGCCAGACGGGCGAGGGCGACGGCACCGATCGGCACGTCTCGGTCGCATGGGGCCACGGGTTCATGGACGACAAGGTCCACCTGCTGCTCGGCGTCGAGTCCCAGCACCAGGATCCGATCGGACAATGCTCGAAAGTTCGCGACTGGTGCCGGGAATCCTGGATGGTCGGCACGAACGCGGCCTTTGCGAGCGGCAACGGCTACCCGAACTTCGTCGTGGGGCCCAATGCGAAGTACTCGACCTCTGAGAACGGTCTGATCGCGCCCTGCCTCGTCGCCGGATGCGCCACGCGAGGAGCTTTCCAGACCCTGAATGCCGCCGGCACGGCGCTGTCTGCGTTCGATCCCGGCCGGTTCCCCGGCGGTTTCGCCGCCCGCGAAGGCGGCGACGGCACGGTGCTCGCGTATGACGTCTCGAACCTTCGTCCCGACGAGAAGCACACCTCGGCCCTCGGCCACGTCGACATCAAGCTGGCGGACTCGCTGAAACTTTCGTTCGATCTCGCGAGCGCGAGCAGCGACTCGGAGAACTTCCCGGCGAATGGCGGCCTCGGACCTTTCGGCGGCGGCGTGTTCATCAAGCCGGACAATGCGTATCTGACGCCGGCGCTCCAGGCGGCGCTGCCGTTCGGCGGCTATATGAACCGCGTCTTCGCGCCCGACGTCTTCTCGGCGCGCAACACGACGAGTGCCAACACCGACCGCTTCGTCACGAGCCTGAGCGGACAGTTCAAGGGCAGCTGGAGCTGGGACGGGTACTACGAGCACGGCACGAGCACGTATCACCAGCAACTCATCCACAACGCCGACAGCAGCATCCTGGGTATCCCGAACCAATACAGCTTCTTCGCCTGGGCCACCGACGCGGTGCACTCGAATCCGGCGGATCCCACGAGCCAAATCGTCTGCCGCGCGACGATCGTCGGCGATCCGGCGTACAACCCGCGCGCGGCCGGCTGCGTGCCCATGAATTTCTTCGGTGTCGGCAACACGAGCCAGGCCGCGATCGACTACGTGTGGCGAACGCTCAAGGAAGATTCGAAGTACACGCAGAACGTGTTCGGCGTGAATTTCCGCGGCGACCTCGCCAAAGGTTTCGGCGCCGGCCCGATCTCGGGCGCGTTCGGCGCCGAGTTCCGCAGCGACAAGTCCGACGTGACGCACGACATGGCGAACCAGCCCTGGTACTCGAGCTACTTGCTGAACTGGGGCTATGACCGCGGCGGCACGATCGACGTGGGCGAGTACTACGGCGAGGTCGGGATCCCGTTCTCGAAGAAGGTCAACACCGACTTCTCGATACGCCAAACCCACAATACGGCCCAGAGCATCGCGGCGGGCAGCGACAAGAAGACGCACGACTTCGATAGCTGGAAGGCTGCCTTGACCTACGACGCGACCAGCGTAGTCCGCTTGCGGGCGACGCTGTCGCGCGACGTTCGCGGCGCCGGGTTCCGCGAGCTGTTCCTGCCGCGGGTCTCGACGCCGGGCACGCCGGGCGGCTTCCCGAACGGCATCAACAATCCATGGAACGGCAACGCTCTTGAAGCGTATACCAGCATCACGGGCGGCAATCCCAATCTGAAGCCCGAGGTGGCGGACGAGTCGGCTCTGGGCGTCGTGCTCTCCTTCGAGCGCCTGCGGTTCTCGGCCGACTGGTACAAGATCGCCCTCAACAGTGCGATCGCGGGCGCGCCCACGCCGCAGAGCGTCGTCGACGCATGCTTCCGCGGGGCTACCCTCGCGTGCGACTCCGTGGTCCGCACCGGCAGCGGCGCTTCGACCGACATCATCTCGGTCGAAAGCGGCTCGATCAACCTCGCGTCGTACCTGACGCGCGGCATCGACTTCGAGACCAACTACAACGTGCCGCTGAAGAAGGGCGACAGCCTGAACCTGCGAATCCTGTCGAGCTATCTCTACGACATGATCATCGACACGGGCCTCGGTGGCACGCCGATCAACTATCGCAACCAGAGCGGTCCGGTCGGCGCGTTCGGTGGCTTCAACTCGTCGCCGGAGTGGCAGCTGACGGCGTGGGTGACGTACTCGCACGCGCGTTTCACGAACACGCTCGAGACGAAGTACATCGGCGCGGGCATCCTGAACGCGCTGTACTTCGACAGCCCGATCGGGTCCGCGACGAACACGCAGCTCAATTCGGTCAGCGACAACACCGTCGACAGCCGGATCTATCTGTCGTGGTCGGGGTCGTACGATTTCCGTCCGCAGAGCTCCAAGAGCCAGCTGCAGCTCTTCTGGTCGATCAACAACCTGCTGGATAAGGCTCCGCCAGTTGCCCCTGGCGGCAATGCCTTCCCGACCAATCCCGTGTTCTTCGACACGATCGGGCGGCGGATCCGCGCCGGCATTCGCCTGAACTTCTAGGGCTGCAAGGTAAGCGAGACGCGGACGACATTCTCGGTCGTCCGCGTCTCCTTGAACCCGAGCGAC